>JAUNBJ010000200.1 GCA_030535245.1 Planctomycetia bacterium
ATATCTTACCCCGTTCATGCGCCAGCCCTGCTTCAAAGAAGGGGAATTCGTACGGTATGCAGAAAGTTTGATCGCACCCGGGAATTTTTAAAGGGTCGCCCCTACTTGAATTCCGCGGCCCGCTATGGTATGTTTAAATGTTGACTTTTTGTCGCGTTTCGTAAGCAGCACTGTTTCAGGGGGTAACTCACATGGTAATGAAGAAGTTCATCAATGATCCGGCGAATCTCGTTCCCGAATTGCTGGAGGGTCTGGTCGTCACGAGTGGCGATATTGTCAAAATTGAGCAGGAAAAGCTCGTCTGCCGCAAGGAGGAAAAGGCGAAGGACAAAGTGGCCGTCGTCACGCTGGGCGGAGCGGGTCATGAACCGGCACTGAGCGGTTTTGTGGGACAGGGAATGCTGGACGTCAGCGTGGTGGGCGATATTTTCGCAGCCCCCGGCCCGGTGGAGGTGCTGGAGGCGTTGAAAAGGGTGGATCGTCCTGCCGGGACGCTGTTAATCACCCTGAACCACGCCGGCGACGTGCTCAGCAGCGACATGGCGCAGCAGATGGCGGAAGGGGAAGGTCTGAAAAACATCCGAAACATCAACACGCACGAGGATATTGCTCCGGGAGCCGACGCCCCGATTGCCGACCGACGTGGTTTGGTGGGGTGTGTTCCACTGGCGAAGATTGCCGGCTCCGCTGCCGAGCGGGGTTGGACGCTGGACGAGGTTTACCGTGTTGCCGAGAAATTCAACGACAACATGGCCACGCTGGCGGTCGCGTTGAAGGGAGCCACGCACCCGCAGAACGGCATGGAGATTGCCACGCTGGGGGACGACGAAATGGAAATCGGCATGGGGCAGCATGGCGAGGCGGGCACCGGCCGGGGCAAGATGCTTTCCGCGGATGAAACCACCTACAAAATGCTGGAGTCGCTGACCTCTGCCGTCAAAGCCGGTTCGGGGGACAAGGTGCTGCTTTTGGTGAACGGTTCCGGGGCCACCACGATGATGGAAATGCTCGTCGTGGCGCGTGCTGCGAAGAAATTTTTCGACGCGAAGGGGATCGAGCTGGCGGCCTGCAAGGCGGGCGAGATGCTCACGGTTCAGGAAACGGCTGGATTCCAGCTTCTGCTGGCCAAGGTGGACGACGAAATCCTCAGCCTCTGGAACGACCCGTGCCGTACCCCCGCCTGGTGCTGGTGACGTTTGGAAAGGATGAAAAGATGACGGAAATCAGTTTGATGGCGTTGATGGAGCGGTTTCGCAAATCGTTTCAGGAGATTCGGGACAATGTTGAGACCCTGACGGCGTTGGATGCCAAAACGGGCGACGGCGACCATGGGGTCACGATGGTACGTATCGTGGACAAGGCGGAAAGTGCCATGAACGACAAGGGTTACGGCGATTTTCCCGCGTTGTTCAAGGCGATGGGATTCGGTGCGATGTCCGCAGGCGGCGGCTCGGCGGGGCCGTTGATGGGGCAGTTCTTTTTGGGGCTGGCCCTTGGGATTCCGGCTAACCCTGACGCGATGACGGTTTCGGACGTCGCGAAATTTTTGGAGGCCGGATACCAGGGGATGTTCAAGTTCTCGAAAGCGAACGTGGGCGACCGCACGATGATGGATGCGTTGAAGCCGGGCGTGGATGCGCTTCGGTCGTTTGCGGGCGACGATGTAAACGAGGCGTTGGCCGCTGCGGCGGAGGCTGCGGAAAAGGGAGCGAAGGCGACGGAAAACATGCTGGCCAAATTCGGACGTGCCCGGAACCTGGGCGAAAACGTTTTGGGCAGTGCCGACCCGGGGGCTACGTCGTGGAGCTATCTTTTCAAAGGATTGTGCAAGTAATTGGGTTTTTCATTCATAACAACGTTAAGGAACATAAAAAATGGCTGACGCAACGGGCAACAAAATTGCGAAAAACTATTACGTCGATGTAAAAGTGAAGCAGGATGGCTTCTATCTCAAGGGACTGAACGGTTACGACTGGGGAATCCAGGACCGCATGACTCGCATGTTCAATAAAAAGAGCGGCCGTACGGTCATGCTGGCGTTCGACCATGGTTACATCATGGGGCCGACGGCGGGGTTGGAGCGTCCGGACGTGACGGTGCTTCCGCTGGCCGAGTATGCCGACGTGCTGATGTGCACCCGCGGGGCGCTGCGGGGCTGCATTCCTTCGACGGTGAACAAGCCGGTGGCACTTCGCTGCACGACCGGGGCGACGCTGTTGCGGGAGTTGAGCTACGAATGTTTGGGTGTCGATATTGAGGATGCGGTGCGGCTGAACGCTTCGGCCATGGCGATTCAGGTTTTCTGCGGTGCGGAGTACGAGCACAATTCGCTGGAGAATCTGGCCAAGGCGGTGGACGCGGGGCTGCGTTATGGGATTCCGACGCTGGGCGTGACGGCGGTCGGCAAGGACATGGTGCGGGACGCCCGGTATCTGGGCATGGCGACCCGGGTTTGTGCCGAGCTGGGGTGCCAGTTCGTGAAAACGTACTACTGCGCCGAGGGTTTCGAGGAGGTCGTCGCGGGCTGTCCGGTTCCGATCGTGATTGCGGGCGGGAAAAAGCTGCCGGAGAACGAGGCGCTCGAGATGTGCTGGAAGGCGATTGACGAAGGGGCCAGCGGGGTCGATATGGGGCGGAATATTTTCCAGTCCGACGATCCGGTGTCTATGCTCAAGGCGGTGCGATCGATTGTTCACGATGGGGAAACGGCGGAAAAAGCCTACCAGATGTACTGTGACTTGAAGGGAAAATAGGAGACTGCTTTCGAGAGGCGACTTTCGAGAGGCATTCAGAAAAGGGCATTCCGGTCAAAGAGTTCCTCCTTTTTGGCCGGAATGGTTTTTTAGAAGCTGGCAGACGCCGCTTTTCGGTTTTTGTGGTTCGTGTCGATGGTTGAGTCGGTTTTTAACGCGTCGTTATCGGTGTTCGTGCTGATTCTGGCGGGGGGGTTTCTGCGGTACATTCGTTGCCTGCGGCAGGAGGCGGACGCGTCGTTGATGTCGCTGTGCATCAACGTGCTGTACCCATGCCTGATTTTCGACCGAATCTCTCGAACGGATATTCTGTCGCATCTCGACACGATGTGGGCGGCGCCGATTGCGGGATTTTTGTCGGTGTCGGTAGCGCTTGGGTGCGGGTATCTCTTTACGTGGCTGCCGGGAAGGTTCACGTTGCTGGGTTCTTTGGAAGAGCGCCGGACGTTTGCCATGGCAACGGCAGTGTCGAATTACGGATATTTGCCGATTCCGATTTTGCTTTTGCTCTATCCGAACGACCCGGAAGTGATGAGCATGTTGTTCGTATACACTCTGGGGGTCGAGTTGGCGGTCTGGACCTGTGCGGTGCCATACCTGGGGGGCGGGTTCCACAAGGGGTGGTGGAAGAACATGATCACGACGCCGTTCCTGACGATTTTGGCCGCCGTGGCGTTGAATTTGCTGGGGGTCGTGCCGTACCTTCCAGAATTTCTGAGTAAGAGTATCGAGTGGGTGGGATTAGGGCAAATCTGCATTCCGCTTTTGGTGATTGGGGCGATTATTTTTGACGAGCTGGTGAAATCGAAGGAATTTTGGCGGTGGGCGACGTTGGGGAACGTGTTCTGGATTCATTTTTTTCGTAGTGGGATTGTGCCGGCGATGATGGTTTTCATGGCGATGAACCTGCCACAATTTCCGTTGCTGCAAAAGATATTGGTGATTCAGGCCGCAATGCCGACGGGGATGATTCTGGTGATGTTTTCGCGTCTGTATGGGGGGAGTCCGGCGACGGCAGTCAAGGCGGTGTTGGCGACCAACCTGCTGGCTCCGGTAACGAGCGTTTTCTGGATCGCGTTGGGAATGCGACTGATTCAGGGGTAGTTTCGCGAGCGTCGTCCCGGAACACGAAATATCGCACTAGTGTTTCGTCCCTCTTATAAATTGTGGCAATGTCTACGGAGGGGTGGGCGTC
>JAUNBJ010000055.1 GCA_030535245.1 Planctomycetia bacterium
CAGGCTGTTCCCCCTCTGCCGGTTTCTCCCCTTCCGCCGGCTTCTCCTCTTTCGCCTTGTCGTCCGAACCCCCCAGCACGTCGAAAATGTCCCCCTCCGGTTTTTCTTCCTCCGCCGGTTCCTCCTCCTTCTTTTCCTCGCTTGCCGGAACGTCCTCGGAAACCACTTCCTCCGTCTGTGCAACCAGATCGTCTTCCACTTCCACGCGGTTCTCATCCCCGCCCCCAGAGAAACAGAACATGAGTATCACCAGCAAAAGCAACACGCCCCCTGCCGAACCTCCACAAATCGCCCACATTTTCGGCGAACCCCCCTTCAGTTTGCCCACCAGAGACTGCCACGCCGCCTGAACCTTCGGGGGTGCGGGGGGGGCGACTTTCCGGGATTCCGTCGCTCCCGAAGTTGGTGGCGTCGGCGGTGCAAAAGAATACGTGTCCGACGTATGGGATTTCTTCGCGGGAATCGACGACGCCTCGCTGCTGCGAACCTCCGCCGACGCCACCGACGCCGTTTTTAACGGAACATCCCCCCCATCGGTATCCTCAATCTTTTTCGCAACACGCAGCTTCCCCGTCCCGGGCGCGTGCGAAACCTTCACCAGACGCGCTACCGGAATCTCCTCCTTTTTCTCCGAAATTCCTTTTTCCGCATCGCCACTTTGATACCCCGTACGTGAGGAGGCGTCCGAGCCTTTCTGCTCCGTCGGAAGATACTCCAGCGGATTCCCGTCCGAATCGTAAATCGCCGGCTTCTCCCGTTTGTCCGTTTTGCCCTTTTCCTCGCCATCGTCCCAAACCGTCTCGTCAAACGATTTGGTCGCCTTGTCCGAAAACGACTGCGTGGCGTCTTTCGTCTCGCCCGTCGATTTGCCCGTCCCCTTCTTCACCGGCGTTCGCTCTCCCGATGTGTCCACCGAGCTGAATTTGGGCTTCTCCTCAAATCCAGGCAACCCCGTCAGCTTCATCCCCTTCTCTTTTCCCCCATTTCCCCCCGCAGGAAATGCAAACGTGTCCGGAAGATTCTTGTTGACACGCGAAATCGTGGAACCCCCATGGACGCCACTTTTGGAACCCACCCCGCTTCGCGACGCCTCGGAAAGCGGCCCCTTGGGAGTGCTGGCACTGCCCGACCCCCCGGAACCCGAACTCGACCCCCCGGACGTGGACTGCGTAAAATCAAAAATGGAACTCTCCCCCGGCTCATTCGTCGAAAGCCACTGCGTCAACTCCTCCGCCACCTCGTTGGCCGTCTGGTAACGATCCGGAACCTCCCGCGCCATCATCTTCAGGCAAATGTCCGCCAACGTCCGCGAAACCTTCGGATTCAGAATCTTCAAATCTGTCGGGTCTTCCGTCTGGTGCTTCAAAATCCGCTCTGGAAGCGTCGCCCCAGGAAACGGCACCACTCCGGCCAACAGGTAATACAGCACACACCCCAACGAATATAAATCCGACTGCGGCGATGCGTTCTTTGCATCCTCCGCCACCTCCGGCGCCATGTAATCCACCGTGCCCAGGTAATTGTCGTTCGACTGCTCCGCCAGCTTCGAGGTGTTCTCCTCCGAAACGTTATACAGGCGTGCCAAACCCATGTCCAATACCTTGATCTGATCCGCTTCGTTCAAAAGCAGGTTGGACGGCTTGATGTCACAATGAATCATCCCGCTTTTATGCGCATGCGTTAACGCACTGGCCCCCTGAAGGATGTACGTCGCCGCACGATAATCGTCGAGCGCCCCTTCCCTCCGAACCAGCTCCTCCAAATCGATCCCCTCCACAAATTCCATGACGATATAGTACCGATCCCCCTCCTTGTCGATACTGTACGCATGGACGATATTCGGATGATTGAGCGCCGCAATGGCCCGCGCTTCGTTCAAAAATCGCTTCTGCGCGTCGCTGTCCCGGACGAAATCCTTGCCGATAATCTTCAACGCCACCTGGCGGTTCATCGTGGTATGCTCGGCCCGGAACACCCGTCCCATGCCGCCCGCCCCCAGCAGCTCCATCAGCTTGTACTTCCCCAAAAAGAAAGACGAATTCCCCGAAAACAACTGCCCCGCCTGCCACCGCGTCAGGAACTTCCGTTTGATAAGCGTTTTCAGAAACGCCTGCCCATCGGTCATCTCCTCACTCAGCCCGCGAACGGTTTCCAACTCGTTCAGCTTTAAAAGACGACTCTTTTCAATTAGCTTGAATAACGACGATGAATCCTGCTGTTGCATATCTTCCTTCCCAAAACGCTCTGGAGTCGTGGACTTTTCCGACGACAGCTTCGCAAAAAATATAATCTGACGTCATTATACCGTCATTATACATTGTATAATTCTTTTGCCAGAATTTCAATAGGGGAGAGAAAAATTTTTAGAACTTCTCAGGAATATTTTGAATATTTCATGGAAACGGCTCGCCCGACCTTTTCGACCGTCGCAAGCCGCTTCCACAAGATTCCCCATCCCTAAATCTGAGAGTGTGCCGACGGCTTCAAAAACAGATTGATGATCCGCGTCGCCGTGTCCCGGAACGCCGCTTCCCCGCTCATCTGCTTCCACTCGTTGGAGGTGACGAATTTCTTCCATCCCGCAAGACGCGCGTCGTTGTTCTCAAAGCTCAACATATAATGAAGGCTCGGCGCCAGGAACCCGCCAAAAAGCGTCTCCCCATACAACACCGGCTCCATCCCGCAACGTCGAAACAGGGCAAGCTCCCCCCGCACGTCGAACATGTTCCGCTTCATCCGATTCCGCTCCGGCGTCGGACTGGCATAACACCGAAGCTGAATCACCCGCTCCGGCGATAAATTCGGCACCTGAATCTCCGGCCATCCCGGAAACGCCCGCAAAAGCGTGATCTGCTCATTCTCGTACAGCATGTCCGCCGTCCCGGTCTGCACAAGCGGTGCATCGGGCGAAGTCTGAAGCGTCTCCTGGAGGCATTCCAGCTTGCCGAAATCTGGCGTGGAAAGCACCATCAACGCCACGTTCCGGTACATCTCCGGGAACTTTTTATCCCCCTCGTGCAGGTCGTGCCGCACCGAGAAAACCCCCACCTTGCCAAAACCCAGCCCATTGACAAACGGGATCGCCGCGTCGAGCTTTTCCACCAACTTTTCCACCTTGCCCGCTTCCGCTGCGAAATACGTCCGAATGGAAAGATATTCCCGCACTGCCGTATTCCCCTCCGCCAAAAGAGCCGGTGCCGTCGCTGTCGTCGCGGCTGCCGCTAAAAAGGAACGTCGATTCATGTCGCCTCCTGAAATTGTCTGAAATTACTCCGTTTCCACAATCTGAATCGGCCGAAACCGAAACTTTCCACTTTGTCCCAAAAAACGGCACGGGTTGTTGTAAAACACCTCCGTCGCTTCCTGCACGCTATGCCCGCGACGACGATATTCCAGCACACACTCCTGAAGCGTAAAGGGATCGCTTGGCCCCCAGTCGGCCGACGAATTGACCAACATCCGCTCCGTTCCGTACCTTTCCAGCATGTCGCAGGCACGCGTCGCCGTGCATTTGGTGATGGGGTAAAGCGTAAAGCCTGTCCAATACCCCCGCTCCCGCACCGGTCGAATCGTATGTTCCTCGATGTGGTCGATCCAGACGCGGTTCGGGTCCAGCTTCGAGAAACCTGCCAAAATCTCCAATATCTTACGGGTGCCATACGCCTTATCGTGCAAATGCGGCGTGTGAATCAACAAAAGCTGACCGTAATTCACCGCCATTTCCACCTGTTCCTGAAAAATCGCACACTCGTTCGGCGTGGAAAGGTGCAGCCCCGTTTCCCCCACCCCCAACACGTTCGGCTTCTCAAAAAATTTCGGCATCTCCGCCAGCACCCGACGGCTCAGCTCCGGATTCTCCGCCTCCTTCGGATTCACCGCCACCCAACAGTAATGCGCCATCCCATACTGGGCGGCTCGCGTCGGCTCAAATTCGGAAATCTGCTTGAAGTAATCCAGAAACGTCTCCGGATACTCCCGGTCGAAACCTGCCCAAAACGCCGGCTCCGCCACCGCCACGACCCCCGATTGGGCCATGCGCTCGTAATCTTGCGCCGTGCGGGCAATGGCATGATAATGCGGTTGAATGATAAACATCAGTTTTCCTCCTTTGCGTGACGCAAGTCCAGTTTACTGAACAGGTTCAGCAGCCGTTCGGTTCGGTTCGGTTCTGCAGTTTCCGACGCCAGCAACGCCAACGCCTCGTCCAGAAGCTGTTTTCGCAGCTCCTGGGAACCGCCGGCCCGCTGAAGTCGGTCAAGCATCGCCGCAACCTCCAGCAAATGCCACCGCGTATCGAGGTAGTAATTCTCCAAAATCTCTTTCGGTTCCATCATTTCTTTCCTTCTTTTTCCAGCGAAATCGCGGAAATTGTGTAGGGCTTGTCGGTGCTGACCGTATTTTTCAGCCCCGGAAACGCCCAATCAAAATTGGCGACGTAAAGTACGCCGTCTCGAACCAGACACTCCGCAGGCTGGTCGAGCAAGCCGTCCTCCCCGTTGGTGTCGTCGTTGACCCAAAGCCAACCCGGAACGTGGTTTCGATCCAACGTCCGAATCGCGTTAGCCTGCGAGTCGCAAATATAAATTTTATCGGTTCCCGCATCGTAAAAAATGCCGTCGCAACAATGCACCGACGCGTCGTCCAGCACCGTTTCCACCGACGCTTTCCCGGCAGCGTCGAACGTGACCCGGAACATCACGCCGTCCCCGAAATTGCCGCAATACAACGCTCCCCAGGCCCACGTCAGCCCATCCAGCCCGGAATGGTCTTCCCGACCGATTTTCTTCACCGGACAGGTTGCCACCAGGTGCGGGTCGCCCGCCGGACGCACCACCCATGGCGACGCAGTGCCTGCAAGCTCCTCTTGCGTAAATCGCCAGATTCCTCCGCACCCGTACTCCTCCGTGGGAATCTGCGTGTCGGTGACGTAAAGCACCCCGTCGTGCCAAAGCAGGGCGTTGGCCAATCGCAGGCCGTCCACCACCGTTTCCACCTTGCCTGTCGGTTGCCCGTCTTTCATCTCCACCCGCAAAATCCGCGACGCGACCGAGCCTGTCGGCGGCACGAAAAACTGGTTGTCGCAGACGTACAGGTTCCCGTCCGGCCCAAAATCCAGCCCCATCGGCCCCGCTTCCCCCGACTGCGGATGAACGGGATATTCCAACAACACCTCGAACCGATTCTCCCGGTCGATTTTTCCCAGCAACGCCCCATGAACCTTCCTTCCCTTCCGATCCCGTGGGGCATAGTTGGGAATATTCAGGTAAATCACGCCGTCGTCCGAAAGCGTCATGCCGTCTGGAACCGTGCAGGAGTCCGGAAGCGAGACCGCAAGCGTCGGGCGAAACCGCGGATCCGGCGTAATGTCCACCCGATGAACCGGCACGGAGGGCAGGTCCGTTTTCGATTCCTCCCGACACCCCACCCATACGGACAGAAAAAGAAGCAGCGGCAACCCAACGTTCCTCATGACGCATCCTCCATTTCCAGCACCCCCGAAGCGTACATTCCCAACATCCCGGAAATCCCGCTGAGCAACGAAATTTCATCGTCCGTCAGCCGCCCGTCGGCCGCCGCGCAAACGTCGCACGCCTTCAGGAACGCCTGCTTCATCGAACGCGACGCACAGGAAAGCGACTCCAACGCCTCGCTCAAATTCCGAATCCCGCACGCCTCCAACGGAAGAAGCGAAACGTCGTCCCATCCCAAAAATTCCACCGCTTTGCGGAACGCCGCTTCGATTTCCACAGGAACGTTGCTTCCATGGTGTGCCAACCGCGAAAGCACGCACACCGCCTGCGATACCAACCGAGGGTTCCACTTGTGAAAACGGGGCGATTCCCCCTTGCTCAGGCCAAAACGCAGATCCAGCCCCCGAATCGTTTTCGCGTACAGAATATACTCCCGTAAATCGACTTTGCCGTCGGCATTGACAAGCGCGACGACCGCCTTGCGAAACGCCTGATACTGCGGAAGGCTGAGCTGCGTAAGCGTCCGAACCGTCAAATCCACCAGCGGATAAAGCTGCGCCGGTTTCAGCTCCCGAACGGTGGGCCGAAGTTTCTCCACTTCCTGATACAGCGGCGGCTCCAGAAGGGTTTGCAACGATTCCCGCTGACGTGATTCCACTTCCGCATTCTGCGGGTCCAGCAGCAGGGCAAAAATCAACGCCTCGGCGGAATAAATCTCCTGCGTCGCCTGTTTCAGCGGCGTCTCCTCGATGGAAGCGAGCATCGCAGCCAAAATACCGAGCTTCCGGATTGATTTTTCCTGCGGCTTTTCCTGCGGCGGATTCTCCGAAATCGTTTCCTCGGTTTGCAAGTTCTCCGAATACGAAATTTCCGGAAATTCCCCCTGGAAGTGGGGCAGAATCTTTTGAATACGCTGCTTCAACGGCGGATGTGTGGACATCAGCCCATTCCAGAAACTCCCCACCGTGCTGGCAAAAAACATGTGCGACGCTTCCTCGGCCCCCTTCGCGTGAATGGCCTGCTCGGATTGCGCAATCCCGCCGATTTTAATCAGCGCATTCCCGATCCCCGTCGGGTTACGGGTGAACTGCACCGCCGACGCGTCGGCCAGGTATTCTCGCTGCCGCGAAATCGCCACCCGAATCAGCTGCCCGCAGAACCACCCCACACTGCCGATGATCGCCAGCAACAGCCCAACAATCAGGATGACCAGACTGCTTCCCCCCCCTTTCTTGTCGCTGTCACTGCTGGAGTACATGACGGAACGCATGACAAACATCCCGATGGTCGTAATCGCGTAAATCCCACACAGCAACCCCATCATCCGAATGTTCAAACGCATGTCGCCGTTGAGAATGTGGCTGAACTCGTGCGCAATCACCCCCTGCAACTCGTCGCGGTTCAGAATCTCCATCGTGCCACGCGTTACCGCCACCACCGCTTTTTCCGGAGTATAACCGGCTGCAAACGCGTTGATGCTCAACTCCTTGTCCATCACGTAAACGGGCGGAACAGGAATGCCGCTGGCAATGGCCATCTCCTGAACGACGTTCAAAAGCTGGCGCTCCTTGAAATCGGTCGTGGAGGGGTCGATCCGACGCCCCCCCATGGCCAACGCGATCCCTTCACCCCCACCGAAGCGAAGCGTAAGGATTTTGCTCCAACTGGCGACCAGGATCACCAAAAGCGTGCCTCCCGTGACAAAAAGCAGGGTGGCCAGGTAATCCTGCGCATTCAGCTGCATGGAGTTATCTCCCGTATCCGCACCGTTGTTCAGCATTTCCAGAATGCCATACGCAACGGCGTTCACGGCACATACGACCAGGATGACCGAGATGATAAACATGAAAATCATCCATCGCGTCTGACGGTGGGCACGATCCTGTTCCTGATAAAAATTCATGACGTTCTCCCGCAGGGTTTCAGAACGATACCTTCACCGCCTGACGCTGTTCCGGCGACTCGATCTCCAAAAGCTGCGCTTCCTTGAAACCGAAAATTCCGGCCAAAATGTTGGTCGGGAAAAGTTCCCGTTTCGTGTTGTACACCGTCACCGCGTCGTTGAACGCCTGACGCGCAAACGCAATCCGGTTTTCCGTCGAGCCGAGTTCTTCCTGCAACATCATCATGTTCTGGTTCGCTTTGAGATCGGGATACGCCTCGACCGAAACCATCAGCCGGGACAACGCCCCACCCATTTGCGTTTCCGCCGCGTTGAGTTCCTTCAGGGCGTTGGGGTTGGACGGATCGGCCGCCGCGTTTTTGCACGCTCCCGCCGCCACGTTGCGGGCCTCGGTCACCGCTTGAAGCGTTTCTTTTTCATGAGCCATGTATCCCTTGGCCGTCTCGACCAGGTTCGGAATCAGATCGTACCGCCGCTGAAGCTGAACGTCCACCTGCGCAAAGGCGTTTTTATACCGGTTCCGCACCGTGATCAGTGCATTGTACCCACCCATGGCCCACAGCGCCAACAAAACCAGAATACCCAGAAACGTAAAAAGGGCGATCAGCATGATTGGAATCCTTTCTTGAAAAATAATCGTGAACAACACTTCTTCCATTGTATTATTTTATGCGATGAAATGCAAGGAGTGGGGAAATTTTTCAAAAATTCGGAAAACCCCTCTTGACGTCTCCGGGCAAACGTGCTATACTCCACGCAATTGATGAAGCAACGGCGCTTCTGAGTTCCCAGGATTTTTTCCCGGTTTCTCGGAAGTGCCGTTTTTTTTTAGCATTTTTGGAGCAAACCTCATGAAACGTTCCAAATACCTGATCGTCGGAAACAGTACGGCAGCCGTGGGTGCGGTCGAAGCAATTCGCCAGTACGACACCGAAGGTTCGCTGACGATCGTTTCGGACGAAAAACATCCGGTCTATTCTCGCCCGCTCATTTCCTACCTGCTGGAGGAAAAAACGACGGTCGAAAAGATGAAGTACCGCGACGACGATTTTTATCAGACGCACGGCATTCGGTTGCTGTCGGGCATTCGGGCGACGTCGCTGGACCCGGTGAAAAAACGTGTCACGCTCTCCGACGGCACGGTCGAGGAATACGAAAAGCTGCTTCTGGCTACCGGGAGCGTACCGTTCCTTCCCCCGACCCCCGGCTGTCCGGAAGTCAACACCGGTAAAGGCGTGTTTACGTTCATCAAGCTGGACGACGCGCTGGCCCTGCGGCAAACGCTGACACCGGAATCGCGTGTTGTCGTCGTGGGTGGCGGGCTGACCGGCGTCAAGGCGACGGAAGGAATCCTCCACACGACGCGGCATGTAACCATGGTCGAGCTGGCCCCACGCGTGCTCCCCATGGCGTTGGACGACGACGCGTCGCAAGTCATTCAAAAACGCCTGACCGATGCGGGCGTTACGGTTTGCTGCGGGGCGTCGGTGGCTCAGGTCGAAACCACTCCGGAAGGGTGTGTGTCCGGGGTGGTGTTGACCGATGGCCGAACGATTCCCTGCGACGTGCTGGTGTTGTCCATTGGAGTTCGGCCCAACGTGGCGCTGCTGGAAGGAACCACGATCCGGAAAAACCGCGGAATCGTCATTGACAGGCAGGGGCAAACCTCCGTTCCCGACATTTACGCCGCCGGGGATTGCGTGGAGAGCCTCGACCGAACCGACAACCAGTACCGGATTTTGGCCATTTTGCCCAACGCGTACCGTCAAGGGAAAATCGCCGGAACCTCCATGGCCGGAGGGACGGACGCCGATCAGGGGACGTTTCCCATCAACGCCACCAGTTTTCTGGGATTGCCGTTGATTACCGCCGGGTTGTCCAATCCTCGCGAAACCGCCGGGCTGGAAATCGTCGTAACGTCGGAGGAACAGAATTACCGCAAACTGGTACTCCGCGACGGAAAACTGGTCGGTTTCATCCTGCTGGGATACGAGGTGACGAAACGGGCCGGGATTTTCACCTCGTTCCTTCGTGACGGCACGGACCTTGCCACCCTGTCCGCCGACATCCGTACCGCCTCGCCCGAACTGCTGCTGTTGGATCGTGCAACCCGCACCGCAAAAATTTACCAGAACACCTGATTTCCCCATTTTCAGGAGGCTTCCCATGAAATATACCATCGACGCCACCCACGTTCCCTATACCCGACTGAACCGACAAATTCGGCTCACTCCGGGAACCTACCGGCTTGACAATATCAACGGTCAGCGGTATCTTGGTTGCGGATTGGGCGCGGATTACCATTTCCAGATCAACGGTACGCCCGGCAACGATCTTGGAGCCTTTATGGACGGTGCGGAGATTACCGTCAACGGCAACTGCCAGGACGCCACCGGGAACACCATGAACGGCGGTTCCATCATCGTTCATGGCAATGCCAGCGACACCGCCGGATATGCCATGCGAAACGGAGAGATTTTCATCCGAGGAGATGCCGGCTATCGTGTTGCCATCCACATGAAACAATACGGCGACGAGGTTCCCG
This sequence comes from Planctomycetia bacterium, assembly GCA_030535245.1. GTDB lineage: Bacteria > Planctomycetota > Planctomycetia > Pirellulales > Thermoguttaceae > RGIG3701. The sequence continues at coordinate 9,920 of JAUNBJ010000055.1, forward strand.
TGCTGGTGGTTGGTGGCAAGACGGGTAGTTTTTTGGGCGAGTACATGGCGGGCGGAATCGTGCTGGTGTTGGGGCTTGGGCTGGAGAATCCCGACGACATCACCGGTAGTTACTGTGCCACCGGGATGCATGGCGGTACGATTTACCTCCGGGGCGACGTTCCCGATTACAAAATCGCGTACGCCATGGTCAAGGAAAAAATCACGGTCGACGACGAGGCGAAAATTCGTCCGCTGCTGAAAAAATTCACGCAAAATTTTGGAATTTCGACCGACGGCATTTCCATGAGTCAGTTCGTTCGGATTCGTCCGAAAACGACGCGTCCCTACGGCAAAATGTACGTTGGAAATTAAGCGTTTTGCGTTCCCCCATTTTCGAGTGACCGGCGTCAAAGCCGACATAACCTTTCCCTTTTTTATCAAAGGAGATCATCATGACGATTCCCGCAGGGTACAAGCCATTGCTTGACATCCGTGATTGTGAGCTGGCCATCAAGCAGGTCAAAGACCACTTCGAGGCGCAGCTTTCCAAAAATCTTGGGTTGCAGCGCGTAACGGCGCCGTTCTTTGTCCAGAGCGGCACGGGGCTGAACGACGACCTGAACGGCGTGGAGAAACCGGTCTCCTTCCGCGTGTCGGGGGCCGATTGCGACGTGGAAGTGGTCCAATCGCTGGCCAAATGGAAGCGGTTCGCCCTGAAACGCTACGGCTTCCAGCCCGGAGAAGGGCTTTATACCGACATGAACGCCATTCGTCCCGACGAAACGCTCGACGAAATCCATTCGTTTTACGTCGATCAGTGGGATTGGTGCAAAGTCATCACCCCCGAACAACGAAACGTGGAAACGCTCCAGGAAACCGTGAAGAAAATCTTCGCGTGCATTGCCGAAACGGAGCAGTTTGTCGCCTCCCAGCATCCTGCGATCACGCCGATTCTTCCGAAGGAAATCACGTTCGTAACGACGAAAGAACTGTACGAACAGTACCCCGACAAGACGCCGAAAGAACGGGAAACCGAAGCGTGTAAAACGTATGGTGCGGTGTTCGTCATTGGAATCGGCGGCCCGTTGCCCAACGGCGAGATTCACGACGGTCGCGCCCCGGACTACGACGACTGGACTACCCCGCGTCCGGACGGCGGAATCGGATTGAACGGCGATATCATCGTCTGGAACCCGGTTCTGGAGTCGGCGTTCGAGCTTTCCAGCATGGGAATTCGCGTGGATGCCGAAACCCTGAAGCGTCAACTCAAAATCCGGGGTTGCGAGCAGCGGATGGCGTTGCCGTTCCACAAAATGCTGCTTTCCGGAGAGCTTCCGCAGACCATGGGGGGTGGAATCGGCCAATCCCGTTTGTGCATGTACATGCTTCATTGTGCCCACATCGGCGAAGTCGCCTGCGGCATTTGGCCGGAAGGAATGCGTGAAACCTGCGCCGCTGCCGGCGTGACGCTGTTGTAGTCGCAGGATTGCAAACGCTGCATTGAAGCCGTCGGGAGCACTCGCGGTGAAAGGATATTTCCCCTCCTCCTTTCCCGCTGTTTCCGACGGTGTTTTTAATGACGGTGTTTTTAATATTGAATGGCCGTGAACTGCTTGTTGTAATACCCCCGGTCATTCCGGAAACCCAAACAGTAATGGACGGCTAGGGAGATAGAATACGGTATCCGCTGCACCGAACCGTCACACAACGCCATGCCAAAACTTCCGGCATGAGAACTCCCGAAGATTCCCGAACCCTCGGCATACCCCATCCGATCCTGAATTGGTAATTTCTCCGCATGACGCGCCGTGTGAATCGCCAGCGGCTGATAGAGGCTCCACCCATCATGAATGACCGCAAGCGTCTCGTACGCCTCCGGCTGAACGTACTTCTCCCCTAAAAGATACGTCTGCGACGTCCCGTCCGTTATCTCGCCATGACGCACCGCACTGCGACGAAAAAGAATCCCTCGCGGATCCAGTGTCCCCCCGGAAGCCGACTCCTTCCACCACGATTCCGTTTGCGCAGCGCAATCGCTCACGCTCGAACATTGGTTCTTGTATAACGCATTGTACGCCAGACTGCCCGTGCTTCCCCCGTAATCCGACTTGGCCGAATATCCCGTATTCGTCCCGTTATAAAAAGCCGTCTTCCCGTACAGTGGATAAACCTTCGGACTTCTTCGCGAAGGACAGTGGAAAAACGCAAGCGGCGTCTCCATCCGCACCGCATTGGCATCCTTCTTCTCCTGCGCCGTCCCCCCGGCTCCCAACTGAAAAAGGGCGTTCTGCTCCATAAAAGGAAGTATCGAAAACGTCCAGTTCCCCGGCTGGTTGACCCCAAGCCCCTGATCCGGATCGCCAAGCCACTGGAATCCCCATCCCCCCGAGGGATATCCCCTGGTAAGCGTTTCATGGTTCAAACAGGCCAGCCCCATCTGCCGAAGATGATTGCCGCATTGCATCTGACGCGCCGCCTCCCGTGCCTGCTGCACCGCCGGAAGCAAAAGCCCCACCAACATCCCGATGATGGCAATGACGACCAGAAGTTCCACCAATGTAAACCCGGTATGTTTTCGCATGACGACACCAACTTCCATTACCCGCGATAAACCTTCCGCCGAGCCAGCAACAGCCCAACCCCCAGCAACAGCAAACCGATCGACGACGGTTCCGGAAGCCCCACCGAATACATCCCCAAAGCAAAATCGCTGGCGGCAAAGGTAAACGTCAGCCCTTCCGCCCCCGCCGTTCGGGCCACATAGTTCTTCAAAATCTCCCACTCGTCGGATTCCGAGGAACGAAAGAGAAGATTATACTCGTCGGTGTTGGTACCAAGCCCCAGCAAGTCGTAATCCAAGTAAAGCGATACCAGCGTATCCGCTTCATTGATGTAGGCGAGGGTTCCCTCTTTGTGGATATTCCATGCCGAACCATCTTCCGAAGAGGCCACGAAAAGGCTAATCTCTCCCTGGGTGGTGTCAAAAATGTCCGTAGCGCCGCTTTCGCGTGAAAATTCCAGCCCAAAACCGGCACGGCTGTTGGAGGTCACGTCAAAATATTTGTCCGCCGTATCGGTCAACGTGGATTTTTGGACAATATTCCCGTCGTCATCCCACTGGTGAGCATTTCCGACCACCGTACTCGTATCATCCACCGTCCGCCCCAGCCAGAAAAGGTTGGACGTGTAATTCGGATTCAGCTCATAAACCGAACCCGTTTCCATGCTGCTGGGCAAATTGTACGTCGCCGACAGCATCGTTTGGACAATTTTGATCTCACTGGCGGAAAGCGTGAAGTCAAACGCGACCACTTCCGCAATGACTCCGTTAAACAGGGCGATATTGCTATTCAAGGAAGAATCCCCTAAACTCGGAGTAAAGCTGCTTTGTGTGCTCTGCGTTTGGATGGCAATAATGTTGGGATCCGTCGGCGAAACATTCAAATAGAACGAAGGGGTATTACCAGTACGTTTGTAGATTTGGAAATCGGTGTTGCCATTGGCCGCCATGTAGCCATACTCACAGAGGTCTGCGCCCGCATTGCGATACCCCCAATACGCATTATCCACCCAACGAAGTTTACGGGCTCCACCCGTGAGGCCAAAAATGCTCCGCCATTGCGCTGTGGAATCCATTTCGTTGACGATAAAAACCGACTTGATGGCCAAACTGCCGCTGCCTGCAAGATAGATATTTGTCAAGTCCACCGCGTCATACGAACTGCCGCCGACCGTCATCGATCCGAGAACCGCCTGCGGATTGGTCGATGTCGAGAGAATCACCGGGGTAAAGGAGAAACCACTTCCCAACGCATCGTCCCAGGAAACCACCTGATTCGTTGCGTCTAGTTTCAGGGAATCGGACTCCGTGTTCAAATTAAAGAGCGCTCCCATGCCGGAAAACATGCTGGACGACTCAGCCGCCTCCACGTGCAAGGAAAACCCCGCCAACAGAATCACCACAAAAATTTTGACTGGTAAAATGCGCGGGGGGGGGGGTAATAGGCAATCTGTTCATGGAAAAACTCCTCTGACGGTCAAAATATTGCAAAGCAAACTGTATAGATTATAGCATGAGAAAATACCATGTCAATCAATTTTTCGATTTTTTTTGTAAAATTGGGAAATTTTTTTTGTAAGCAGTCGGGGATACTGAAGTTTACCTCTTTTTCAAAACTTTTACTATGGTTCACTGCGTTCGCTAAATATTTATTCATCGATAAAACACCAGGGAGGCCGAATGTTATTTTGGAAAAAATAGGCGAAAATTTTACAGGTTCCCCTTGCAATATCGGGAGACCTCTGGCATACTGAAATTCAGTGGACAAAACGACAAAAAGCGATATCTGCGTTACAATAAAGGATTCAACGATGAAAAAATTCCTCATTTTTCTTTCGTTTTGGTTGTTCTTGAGCAGTTTTCCCCTACCCCTACAGGCGGAGGAGGAGAATATTTTCGTCCGCATTGCGCGAGAGGAGAACCGGGAGGCGAGGAAGTTCGCGCTGTTGGTCGGCGTGACGGATTATGGCGATTTGCAGTCGCTCCAATATTGCGTGACGGGCGTGCAGGCGGTGCGGAAGGAGTTGATTCGTCTGGGGTTTAAGACGGAAGATATTCAGATGTTATATTCAAGTGCAGAATTCAAATTTCTGCCGACGAAAATGAATCTCCAAAAGGCCTTGAATCGTATTTTATCTCAGGTGAAAGAGGGGGATTTGATTTTCTTCATGTTTTCCGGGCATGGAATCGAGAAGGACGGTGCCCAATATTTGTGCCTTCCAGAGACGGACAGGAGCAATCTTGCCGAGACGGCGTACTCGATTCCGAAGCTGCTCAAGAAATTAGATGATTCGCCGGCGGGGTTCAAATGGGTGGTGGTGGACGCTTGCCGGGAGAAGGTTTCGGACTCGAAAAGTGCGAACGAATCGCCGCTTCAGCTGATAACCAACCCGCCGCCGGGGATTTTTCTCTTTCAGTCGTGCCGTTCGGGGGAATTCAGCTACGAGCCTGCTTTGCCTCCCGACAAACTCCCTGCCGGGCAGAAGCCGCTGGGAATTTTCACGGAGAGTTTCGTCGAAGCGCTCTCTGGCAAGGCGGATTCCGACCAGGACGGCATCCTGACGCTCACTGAGGTGTGCAAATACACGACGGAGGAAACGGGTCGAAAAGCATGGAAGTTCGATAAAACGCAATCTCCGTACTACGAGTTGAAGGGTTCCGATTTTATTTTGAAATCCGACCTGAACCGCTCAAAAGCGGAAAAATGCTACGCCGAGGCGCAACGGCTCACCCGAAAGAGAGATTTCGTTGCAGCGTTACAAGAAATAGACAAGGCGTGGAAACTGTATCCGGAAGATCCGAACTATCTAACTCTTCAGGCCATGCTTCGTGAAATCGTCGGCGTCCTCCCCAAAGACGTCATCCTGGCACTTGAGCGAAACGAAAACCCGGAGGTTTATGAGAAATGTTGGGAACAAAAAGTGACGGTAAGAGAGGCCCTTTCATCCAACGGGAAATTCATGGCGGTATCTTGCGGTAATGATGTTAAAATCCTAAATTTCAATACCGGCGAAACGGTACAAACACTCAAAGGGGGGGTCGATTTAATTTGTTCCATAAGCTATTCTCCCGATGGGCAGTATCTGGCAGCTGGGGGCATGGGTATCGGTGGAACAATTGTTCGGATTTGGAACACCAGGACGGGCGAATGTGTAAAAACATTGAAGGGTGGAGATTCTAAAGAATTTGGAGACACTTTTATATTTTCTGTAAGCTATTCCCCCGACGGGCGATACCTGGCAGTTGGAGGTATAGGCACAACCGTTCAGATTTGGGACACCCAGACGGGCGAATGTGTAAAAACACTCGAAGGGCATACGGAGGTTGTCTGGTCTGTGAATTATTCCCCGGATGGGCAATTTCTCGCATCGGGAAGCTCCGACAGAACCATTCGGATTTGGAACGTCCCAACGGGCGCGTGCGTGAAAACGCTCGAAGGGCATACGAGTTCCGTCAATTCGGTAATCTATTTCCCCGATGGGCGATTTCTGGCATCGGGAAGTGGTGAAATGGAATTTGCTGGTAACTCGGATAACACCATCCGAATTTGGGATTCCCAAACGGGCGAGTGTGTGAAAACGTTTCATGGACATTCAGAACCTGTTTGGAACGTGAATTATTCTCCTGACGGACAGTATTTAGTTTCAGGAGGCGGAGGTTTTTTAAATGGTAAAGATAGTACATTTCGGATATGGAACGTTGCGACAGGTGAATGTTTGTCTACGTCCGAAGGGCATTCGGGAGTTGTCTGGAACGTGAACTACTCTCCAGATGGACAGCATTTGGTATCAGGAAGTATGGATGGTACGGTTCGGGTATGGAATGCGGCTGGCAACTGTGTGAAAACGTTCAGAGGATGTGCCGTCAAAGACGTAATCGAAAATGATGCTCTATGTTATTCCCCCGACGGGCAGTATTTCGCCATAAAAGGTTGTGATACCGTCCTGATCTGGAACGCGCAGACTGGTGAATGTGTAAGAACCCTCAAAGGGCATCTAGGTAATATCACCTCCATGCACTATTCCCCCGACGGGCAGTATCTCGCATCCAGTGGAGGACACGATGATAAAACGGTTCGAATTTGGGATACATCGTCAGGCGAATGTGTAAAAATGCTTGAAGGGCATACCGATGATGTCAACTTCGTGTACTATTCCCCCGACGGACGGTTCCTCGCCTCGGGAAGCAGTGATAACACCGTTCGGATTTGGAACGCCCAAACGGGTGAGTGCGTGAACACGCTCGAAGGGCATACCGATCAAGTTCGGTCCGTGAGCTATTCCCCCGACGGGAGGTTTCTCGCATCAGGAAGCCATGATAACACCGTTCGGATTTGGAACGTCCAAACGGGTGAGTGCGTGAAAACGCTCGAAACGGATTATCTTGTCACCTTCATATACTATTCCTCGAACGGACAGTATCTCGCCTCGATAAGCCAGGATGGAGCTGTTCGGATTTGGGATATACCGTCAGGCGAATGTGTAAAAACACTCGGGAATACAGGTGCCATCTTTTCCCCCGATGGATGGTATCTTGCCTCAGGAAACGAAGATCACACCATTCAAATTTGGAACATCCAAACGGGGGAGTGTGTAAAAACGCTCAAAGGGCATACGGATGAGATCAGCTCCATGTACTATTCTCCCGACGGGCGGTATCTCGTATCGGGAAGCCTTGATCAAATCATTCGAATTTGGGACACGCAAACGGGGGAGTGCATAAAAATGCTCGAAGAACATACGTGTGGAATCTGGTCTTTGAGCTATTCCCCCGACGGGCGGTTTCTCGCGGTCGGTTCGTTAGGTGGTTTGACGGTCTGGCGGATGAAGTGAGGCGGGGGGGATGTTTCAGGAACTATAAAAGGCACCTTCTAAAAACCGTTTTCGTAGACCAAAACGAGGGATTTACGCTTTCCAGCAAGGCGACATAAGTGAAGCGTAAATCCCTCGTTTTTGCCCAAGGAAGCGATTTTTTAGAAGGTGCCATATTTTTTCTCCTTCCGTTTTCACTTTTGTTTTTGTTTTACCATATATTCCGTGAAGGAGTCCTTGAGGACAAAAACAGTAGAATTTCACCATTTCGCGGGGAGGAAAAAATGAGACACATTGCAATGATAAGTTTGATGTTTGCATTCATCGCATCCGCAGAAATCAGTCATGCGGAAGTTCAATGTCTTGCTTATACCTATCGTGGTGGCTTTTGTATCGTTAAGGACGGAATGACGTCAGGAAAGCAAATTCCAAAATCGTTCATCTCATGGTGTAAAAAATTTGAGAGCGAAGGCCGCAAAATCACGAGCGTGGCTTTCACAAAAGAGGGTGGCTATGCCATTCTATATGGGAAAAATGGCTACCGCTATTGGAACGTTCCCGACGGGCTTGTCAAGGCGCTTCGCAAGGCGCATGATAGGCAACAAACCTTCCTCTGCGTTGCAATTAGCAGATACCGAGGCTGGTATTTAATCACAGAGGAAAGCATCTACTGGGGAGGAGATTTGCCCGTTTCGCTCAAAGAGCACGTCAATATGGAGTCCTCTAAGGGTGGCGATGTCAAAATGGTAGGGTTTAATTCCTACGGCGGCTGGTTTTTTACTTACAAAGACCAGTACGGCGAGTCGAAATATTGGTCAGCAGACCCAACCAAGGAACAGAGGGTTTTGTTCCTTGACTAATACGCCACCCCAAAGCAACACGCACGAGTGTTCCGTGACGAAAAGAAACCACGAAAAACCATACAGGAACGGCCCAAAGGCTGACGCGAACGAATCCGCACCGTCTTTTAAGCCGTAAACGTTGGACAGCGTAGTTCCAGCCCGGTACGACCGAGCCCGTACCGGGGGCCGAATTCCTTTCAAGCGTTCCTTCAAAAAACTTTCAGTACGATCCCTCGTTTTGTCTACGGAAGCGGTTTTCAGAAGGTGCCATTTATTTTTTTACACCGCCCTGGTTTTCTGCCGGACAAACGACCACTTCTTCCCTAACGACCTGTTTCTCCGTTTTGCAGCGGTTTGCGCAAAACGTCGCGTAAATTGGAAACCGATTCTGCGCAAATTTACATTGACGCTTCGCATGAGGGGGATTATAATCAAGGAAAAGTGAAGTTCATTCCTGTGTTTGTAAATTGCCAATGGTGGATATTCGCCTGCGTTTTCCGAGATTGGCGTGTTCCTTTGGCGGGCGTTTACGCGTTTCCAGAGCGGTCGCATGTAATGATCCAAAATTCAAGTTGGGGAGGATTCCATGGAAATCACAAAACCTTCCGTATGCACACAGAACGGCGTAAACGCCGACGCTAACTTTGGCAAGGGGGGCCAAAGACCGTTCTTTCGGACAGGGGGGCCAGAAGCGAAGCGACTGTCTCCCGGAGCGGGGAGCCGTAGTGTGCTGCCCGCACCCGAGGCCGGAGGCCGTTCGGAAGGTGAGGGAGGCCAGAAGCGCAGCGCCTGCCTCCCGACGCCATTGGCAACCGGCGGCAGCCGTAGTCGCTCCCGGTCGTACCGGGCGGGCTTTACGTTGGTGGAGTTGTTGGTGGTGATAGCGATTATAGGGATGTTGATGGGGTTGTTGTTGCCGGCGGTGCAGCAGGTACGGGAGGCGGCGCGGCGTTTACAGTGTGCGAACAACATGCATCAGTTAGCGATTGGGATGCACGGGTACGCGGCGATGAACGGGGGTTTTCCACCGGGGACATATTCGTGGAGAGGGGACGACAGTCCGAAGCGGGATGGTTATCCGGCGTACGATGATTTTTCCTGGCTTCCGTTATTAGGCCCGCATTTGGAGCAGATGGCGTGGTTTGACATGATGAAATTCGACCATAGTTTTTCCAATCCGGTGAATGAGGAAGCGCGGCGGATGAAGATTCCTACGTTTGCGTGTCCATCGGACATGGGGTTAGTGGAAAACGAGTGGGACAATTCGACATGGGCGCGTGTACGGGGGAATTACGTAGCCAACTGGGGGAACACGAATTACGGGCAAAAGACGAAGGAGGGGCAAGTTTTTCTGGGGTCGCCGCTCAGGCCGATTGAGCGGACGGTTTCTGACAGCATAACGGATGGTACGAGCAACACGTTATTACTTTCGGAGACCAAGGTCATTCCACCCACGGGGACGGCGTGGGGGGGGCCGATCAGCGACCACATGACATCGTTGGGGGGGCAGACGTTTAGTGGTTGGTATCCGCCCAACAGCAGTCATGGGGATATTTGTGCCAGGCAGGTGGTGGAGAATCACTATTATCTGGAAAACGCCATTCCGATTCCGACGCTCACGGCCGTTTCGGGGGATGGGGTATACACGGCTCGCAGTCATCATATTGGGGGGGTGAATGTTGCCCGGTGCGACGGTTCGGGGCAGTTCATCAGCAATGGAATCTATCTTAATACCTGGCGTGCGCTCACAAGTGCGGCGGGCGAGGAAATTTTTTCTTACGATTTTTGAGTGAGGTGAAAGCGATGCGGTTTTTAGGAGTGGTTTGGGGAATGGTTTGTGTGTTAGCCGTGGGGTGTGGGGAAGAAAAACTCCCCGTGGTGACTTGGGAGGGGGATGTCACCCTTTCCGGAAAACCGATTCCGAAGGGTGCCACGGCGGTAATTACGGTTTACACCGCTCTGGGGGAGGGGATTTCGCAAGGGACACAAGGGGAGATCGTCAACGGTCATTATCTCTTGAAAGATGTTCCGGTCGGCGACGTATGGGTGGATTTCAATATTGTCCGACGAACGCCTTCGCAAAACACCCAAGATGCGGGGCGGGGAATCATGAATTGCGAATCGTTGCTTCCGGAAAACTTTCAGCCGTTGAGGGAAAAGGCGGAAAAATCCGAAAGGGAGAAGCATTTTAATCTTTCCACAGAAAAAAGTAAAAAATTATCCTCAACTCGCAAAAGCCAGAAAAAGCGGGAAAAATACAAAAAATCCACTTACTTCTGCGCAAAAAGATAGGCAAAAAACGCAAATTTACAATGGACATTGAATGGAAAGATACGTACAATGCAGGTTAGTTTGGTGAACATAGGCACTTTCCAGGGGAGCTAAAAATGAAGTCGTTTCATAAGGGGCATTGTGGCCGCAAAAACGGGTTGAAAAGATTTTTGATGGGGTTGGTTCTTGGCATGTTGGTGACGGCTGCCGCGAATGCGGAGTGGGAGCTAACGCATTCGTACACGTTCGACAATTATGATGGCACGACCGTCTGGAACAACCTATCGGGAACCTACGATGCCACGATTCGGACGGTGGGTTCGGGAAGCTACACGGTGGATACCGACAACGGTACCCTGTTCCTGAACGGAACAAGCAGTACGAACGGTGCCTACGTGCAGTTGCCGAACAATCTTTTCCGCAACGACCAGACCTCCGCGACGTTCGAGGTGTGGGCGACGGTTAATCAATTGGGGAACCATGGTCGAATTTTCGATATTGGTGTGGACGACCAAACGAATCGCCTCTTTTTATCGAACGGTAGTCGCACCTCTGGGAGTTCCTATGCGTATCTTCAAAAAGACTCCACCAGTGGAACGGGCAATTATCAGCTTGAAACGGGCAAACTTTACCACTTTCTCGTGTCGAAAACCTACGATACCGCTACCGCATCCGGCACGTTGAGCTATTACGTGAACGGAACACTGGTGGGGACAGGTGCAAGTCCATCGCCTCTTACCGACTTGAATGGAAGTGCAAACTACATCGGGAAATCGGGCTGGACGGCGGACAACTACGTCAATGGCACGTTCTGTGAGTTTAACATTTATGAAGGGGCAGCAGGGCCGATAACCGCGAAAGTCCGTGCCATGGAAGGAACCGGAACGGCGCAAACGTCCACACTGGTCGCCACGGCACAAAAGATCGACGCGGTGATCGCTTCGGCAACCGGGTTTTGGGATGGTTCCGTCAATGGCTATGACGTGCGCGACGTGAGCGGAAAAGGAAACAATTTGTGGTCGGGCGATAGGTACCATCGAAATTCACTCCTCAAGGAAACCGGCAATAGCAGTGCTTTGGCGGGAACGCTGACCAGCAACGGAATCACGTTTCGGGACGGAAAAGATGGGATCAACGGTTTTGATCAAACGACCACCCTTCCCGCGCTGTATGCCAACCTCGAAGATGTAACGTTTTCCACACGTGTGAAGATGGATCAGTTCACGACCACCGGCGCCAGCTTGGATGAAGGAAAAACCCTGTTCTTCATGCGCAGTCACAAGGGAACGGATATTGTCTTTGGATTGGGAACAACCTATGGAACGACGGATTCCGGGCTTTTAACGTTGTGGGCCGAATCCGTTGCAGGGGGGACAGATAAATACTACCTTCGTCAGGACACCTCGGAGGAAAACTACACGTTGGAGCTTTACGACGCGGCACATGCGGACGATTATTTCTCTCTGGAAAAAAATGTCTGGTACGACGTTACCGGAACGTTTGACAGTATCGGAGACATGGCAGGAGAACTTTCGCTGTATGTTTTCGATCCCACCTCCGGTGTCGAGCTGGCTTCCGCGACCCTTGAAGTGGAGTTTGGCAAATTGTTTTCCGGCGGGACGGAGTTCTGCTCATGGAATCTCCCAGTAATGCGTACGGAACATCCTACGGTTTGATGGACTACGCAGGCGTTTGGAACACCGCGTTGACTGCCGAGCAGATTGGGTTGTTGTCGTACAATGTGCCGGAACCATCGACGATGTTGTTGTTCCTGCTGGGACTACTGCTGTATAAGAAAAAGTATTAATAAGAGCGAACGCAGTGGGGTGATTCCCCTCTTTTTAGAGGGGTGGCAGCCGTAGGCTGACGGGGTGTTTCGGGGAGGGAGAGCACTCCTGCTCTCCGGAACTACCCCCCGCCCTAACGGGCGTACCCCTTCAAAGAAGGGGAATTCGTACGGTTCGCGGGGTGATTCCCCTCTTTTTAGAGGGGTGGCAGCCGAGGCTCGCGGGGTGTTTTGGGGAGGGAGAGCACTCCTGCTCTCCGGAACTACCCCCCGCCCTGACGGGCGTACCCCTTCTTTGAAGCAGGGCCAGCGCATGAACAAATAGGCAAGCTGGGTTGACTT
>JAUNBJ010000056.1 GCA_030535245.1 Planctomycetia bacterium
TTCCAACGCCTTTTTTTCCGCATCCGTCAGCTTCACAATGTTTTTTTTCATAAAATTCTCCTATGTATTTTTTCCTATACTTTATGTATATTTATATTATCGGCAACTTTTCTTGAAAAACGCAGAAATTATGAAATGGACGTGGCACTAGCAATGAATCCATTAGGTTTCAATACGGTTCTAGCGTCAGGAATTGATTGCTCCGCAGCTTCAATAGCAGCTTCCCACACATTGTCTTCAACACACCAGCTTCCGGTATAAACCCAAACTCTTGGACCACATTTTCTTAACCCCGAAAAATCGGTATAATGAACCGCATTTCCTACATACCGGTATAAATTCGCATCGCTGCCCTCAAATCCAATCGGGTCAGGATTTAACCATCTGCCCATGGTGGCATCGTACCAGCGATTGATGTTGTTTTGAAGGGCGGTGGAGGTATCAAACGCTTTACCGGTGTAGGCGAAAAGGATGGGGTTCGCGCGACTTGCGAAAACGGAAACGTGCCATTCACGTCTCTTTCGATGCGGAAGGAGTGAAAGAGGTGGTAACGTCGGTGAAATTCTGTTGGTTTTTGTCATAATCTTTCCGTTTATTCTTCCGCAGGGGTTGTCAAACGCGGAATGTGGAAATACGAAATTAGGGATGGAACTTGCCTATTCTGCCCAGATCGCGGATTGCGATAAAAATGCCCTCGCGTCCCCCTTTTCACTGAGTGGATAGAATATCTTGTTTTTGCAGCAATTTTCCAATAGCAATATCAAAAATGAATATACGTCTATCGTGGTACAGATATAAAATCCCCTGATGGATGAGTACTTTGGGGAGTATTGCGTTCCTTTTTTGTTTGTGCGGTTCTTGCGACGCAGGCAATTGGAAACTTTGCAACGTTTTCTTGTTTTCCAAGTCAAAAAGAACGTATTTTTCGTTGTTTTTTTCTTCAAGGAGAGCCATGGGCGACCTATTTTCTTGAAAAATAAAACATTCTGGCCACTGTGTTTTGTACGAAGTTTCGTACGAATGAAGAACTTTCCCGGTTTGCAGACAAATTTTCTCCATATCGCCATACACGCTGTAAGTCCATAAATATTCACCATTAAGCTCACATCCGCCCTTCCAGCCGTTGAGGTTTTTGGCATCTCTGGACCAAAGCAAATCCACCGTTTTTTCGGTTATATTCAGCGAATAGGCGGATAGCGTGTTTTTTTCGATATCGCGAAGGTAGACGACTATTTTTCCAAACGAAGTTCCGAGAATGTCGTATGAAAACACATGGGGGAATAAGGGACGAAAAGGTTGTTCTGGCGGATAGTATTTATCCAAAATTGGGTTATAGAAAGGGATTTCGTGAAGAATTTGGAATGTTTTATGGTCGCGAAGATACAACCTGGTACAAGGAGGTTGCCCCGCTTCAAAATTCAACGTTAACCAGTAAGTTGTACCGTCGATTTTTATTGGAACGGCGTTCCAACCCGATAGATTGCACACAGTCCCCTCCGTTTTTTGGCACTCATAACGAAACCGGTTTCCCGATTTATGCACGACGAATATCTCTTTGCCCTGGGGCGAATGAATGACCATCGCTTCTTTATCCAGCCCCAATAAACGGGCGTCAGAGGGTAGGTTCATAGGCTTACAGACAATGTTATTATCAATAATTTCCCAACGATACCATGTATTGTTTCCGCGAACCAAGAAAGATGTTTCGTCCCAGGAATAGGCGGTTCCAGGAGAGTCTATAACATCCATCCACTCCTGACCTATGACATCCGTTGCGTGAAATAATATTGCCATAATCGTCGCGAATATCTGAAATTTTCTTGAATTATTTATCAGCCAACGGATGAAACCAAGACGTATAAAATTAAAATTGCGAGTATTCATCTTACAAATAATCCCTCTTTCATGCCGAAGTGCCACGGGTTCCCTTCCTTCGTGGAGTTTCCTCCCTGCATGAGTAATCTAACCTTCTGCAACCGCGATTGGATGTCGGCAAAATCTAAGGTGATGTTCCTCCAGCAAATGGGATAGAACCGAATCCTCTGCACCCACGCTGCCCACGGGATGATTTCTTCCATTTTCCGCGGAAATTCCTCACGCCTCGTGACCCGTTTCCTGAGTGAATATTCGTAGTCCGTGAAAGTCATCTGTCCGTTCGTCATGATTCTCCTGCCTTCGCGATACGTTCCACCGTGAATTTAGCACTCCTCAATGATTATAGCAATATTATAGCGCTTTTTAAAATTTCGACAAGACCTGGGATTAAATCAGCGGTTCCTTAAATATATTTTCCTTTCTTTCTTTCTTTTGTACCCGGCCCCTGTAATATGTGCACGAAACATGATAAAATCAAAAGCGTGGGAATGTTTTCATCTCGAAAAGCACACTACGAAAATTTAAGGAGAACCTCATGAAAAAGATTCTGACGCTGCTGTTACTATCGTCGATTCCCTGCCTGATTTTCGCGGACTCCAGTTTGGAGAGGTTGGAAGAACCGAAGGAAGCGGTTTCAGAAGGCCGTATGGCAGGCGAACGGATGGTGAAAACGGCCTATGGCGTAGAATTCGCGTTCCGCTGGTGTCCGGCAGGGTGTTTCATGATGGGAAGTCCGTCGTCGGAATTGGGTCGAGATGACGACGAGACGCAACACCGCGTGACGCTCACGAAGGGTTTCTGGATGTTGGAAACGGAAGTGACACAAGCGATGTGGGAAAGCGTGATGGGAGATAATCCGAGTTATTTCAAGGGTAGCAATCTTCCGGTCGAAAAGGTGAGTTGGGACGACTGTCAGAAGTTCTGCCAGAAGCTACGTTCTCAGGGTTTGAACGTACAACTTCCTACGGAGGCACAGTGGGAATACGCGTGTCGGGCGGGGACGACGACTCCATTTTCGTTTGGCAGTACCCTGAATGGCGACAAGGCGAATTGTGATGGAAATTATCCGTATGGTGCCAGCACCGAAGGAACGTATCTTAAAAAGACGGCCCCGGTTGGGAGTTATTCTCCGAATGCGTGGGGTTTGTACGACATGCACGGAAATGTATATGAGTGGTGTGCAGATTGGAAAGGTGACATCCGAGTTATTCCGTGACCGACCCAACGGGGCCGACATCTGGCTCGTTCCGAGTGAGTCGTGGCGGTAGCTGGATCTACTTCGCGGAGCACTGCCGTTCGGCGCGCCGTAGCTACGATACGCCGACGTTTCGTAGCTACGACCTCGGCTTCCGCCCTGTTTTCGTCCCTTAGTTCAATCGGGTTTGAGCTATCGCGGAGGCGGTCGAACGAACGCGAGGGGGCGAAGCGGAGCCGCCCTAATTCCCCTCACGAGCCGTGAACGAAGCGCAGCGTAGTTCTGGAGAATTGCCGAGCGATTTTCCAGTGCTTCCGGAACTACGGGCTAAAGCCCTCCGTTCACGGCTCGTAGTGGAATCGTCGTTACGACAAGGGAGGCCAGAAGCGAAAGCGACTGCCTCCCGGAGATGTATCAACCGGCGAAAAGCCGTAGTCGCTCCCGGTCGTACCGGGCGGGCTAAAGCCCTTCGTTCACGGCTCGTAGTGGAATCGTTGTTATGGCAAGGGAGGCCAGAAGCGAATGCGCCTGCCTCCCGGAGATGTATCAACCGGCGGTAGCCGTAGTCGCTCCCGGTCGTACCGGGCGGGCTACGCCCTCCGTTCACGGCTCCATGTGGAATCGTTGTTACGGCAAGGGAGGCAGGCGCTAATGGATTTGTATCCGGGGCAGGTTATTTTATTAACGACTTGCCAGCAGGAATAATGGTGCCGTCTTTCAACGTGAAATCGGAATTTCCGAAGTTGACGGTCACGACCGTACCGTTGGCAAACCGTGTCTGCTGGACGGTTCGGTCGGGGGTGAGGATCCGGTGGTCGGTCATTTCGCTGTACCCGGTGCGTCGCGAAACGGGTTGAGCGATCTGGTAGCTTTCCACGAAACGAGCCTTATTCTGTTCCCATCGTTTCCGGTCGAACAGGTACATCGGCGGCACACCGTACAGGGCGTTGAACAGGTCGCGTTTGGCCCAGAGTGACGGCAGTTTGTTGTTGTAGTCGCCCCAGTACCAGTACGACACCGTGCAGTCGTGGTAAACCAGCTCCCAGAGTGGCAGCCGATACGCCTCGCCGACCTGGTACTTTTCGGTTTTTTCCGGCGGCACGTCCCAGATTTCCATCAGGTTTCGTCCAGAATCTGGCACGCGGAACGGCCCCAAACTCATCATTCCTTCGTAGAAATCGCAGTAGGGCACCGACGCTTCGTGACCGGTTTCGCTGCCGCAGACCAGGTGGAACCGTTCCCCCAGCAGGCCCAGGAGTTTCATTTTCCATTCCTTGCTTTGCGTGCGGGTCATGGGGTGGTCGGGGTGGTAGCATTCGCGCCACGGGGAGGCGACGGTCGTGTCGAGGAACCGGGCCAAAAACGGCTTGGTTTTCAGTTCTTCCGAAATGTACGCTTCGGCGTAGGGGAGTGCTTTGGAATCGCACAGCACCCCGCACGGGATACGGGGTTGGGTTTTGTCTTTATTATCAACCGCCCAGCCTTTTCGCCATTCCAGATTCTCGTTCCAGTTCAAATCGTTGGGCCATGCCTTGCCCATGTGCGGCCAGTGTCGGAATCCGATAGCGTCGTATTTTTCGGGATTCATGATATCCTGATAAATATCGTAGCGGCAGGAGAGGAACGTCGGTTGTTCGTTGCACCAGCGGACTTCTTCGGGGGAGCCGCCGCTGCTGGCCAAAACGCGTGTGATGCCAGCCGCCTGTAGTTCCTGATACATTTCGATTTTTTTATTGCCGAAATACCAGATGTTCGCGGCACCGATAAGGCGATCGATTCCCCCTTTCAGGGCCGGGTTCCGCCGGACTTTTTCGGTGAACGGCACGTACAGTCCGATTTTTTTCGCGTATTCCCGATACCGTTTGGCAAGGGCGACGTGCCCGCCTTTTTCCTGAAACACCAGCCGGAGCGTTCGTGCGTAGCCCCACTTGCCCAGCTGCCCGCCCCACCATGGAGTCACGCCGAGCCGGTCGTTTTCGAGCGTTCGCACTTCCAGCCCCGAATCGTCGGGGGTTTCAAAAATGCCAAGGTACGCCGCACCGCCTGTGACTTCGCCGTCCGCCGTGACGACATCTTCCGACACGCCCCAGAACCCCATGCAAAGTCCGTGTCCTCCGTACGTGTAGAGGCTGGAGGGGCCGATTACCTTGCCCGCTGCCGGGTACGAAAACCCTTCGTTGATCGGCAAAATAATCCGGTCGTTGGCACCGCACAAAAACGGCATGGGATAACGGAGGAGCTGGGAAACCGTCTGCTCGCTGGCTCCGTCTATCACAACGACGCATTCCGGCAGCTCCTTTTCCAGCCGAATCGTCACGTTAAATTTCAGCATTGCGGTGGAAATCGCCTCGAAATAAAGCGAATCGTCCCGCTTTTCCGCCTTCAGCACGAAGAAATCCCCGCCCTTTTCCGACGCTCCCCAGAGCCTGTCCGTCCGTTTGTCGCGTACCGAAAACGCTCCGTTGTGCGTGGAAAATTCCAGCTTCAAAAACGCGTTTTCCAACGTGAGCGTCTCCCGTTTCGTCACCAACGGCAGGGAACCGGTTTTCTGGATTTGGCAATTCTTAAACCAGACCTTTTCCGCCCCCGCTCCAATCACTCGCGGCACAATGGCATCCACGTCGCCAGGAATGAGGAACTGAGAAACGAGCTTCTTTTCGCCCGTATTTTGAATCGACTGCCCGCCGTACGACCACGTAACCACCTCGTTTTTCCGGTAGAGGATCACGCTTACGCCCGCGCTGCCTTCCCCCTCGGTTTTCATGTCGCACGAAAGCGTCACCAGATCGCCCGGCTGCACGGGAATCCGCAGCGGTGCGTTGGCACAAAAATCGGAACTCCCGGTGTGCGTCAGGAGCTGGTACCCCTGTTCCGCAGCAGTCAGCGACACGTCACCGCTCCGCGACCAGCATTTGTCGAACGTCACGTTTTCCGCAAAGAGCGTCACGCAAAACGTCAGGATAAAAAACCATGGCAGGATTCTTTTCATTTTAAACCTTTCTCGAAAAATCAATCGAACAACGCGGAACCGATCCGCAAAATCGTGGCCCCTTCCTCAATGGCAATGGGGTAATCGTGGCTCATTCCCATGGAAAGCTCGCCGCCGGGGAGGAATGCGTCCCGAATCTCCCGTAAAAGCGAAAACTGGGCGTGGGCCTTTTTCTCGTCGGCATCCAGCGACGTCATCCCCATCAGCCCGACAATCCGCAGGTGCGACAGCTGCTGAATTTCCTCCCACGCCGCCTCGAACGCTTCGCGGGAAAAACCATGCTTGTTTTCCTCGCCGCCGAGATTGATCTCGACAAGCACCTTTTTTTGCAGGTTTTCCTCCGCCGAAACACGGTCGAGCGTTTGCAGCAGTTCCAGACTTTCCCCGGAGTGAATCCAGTCGGCCATTTTCAGCACCCGGCGTGCCTTGTTTTTCTGGAGCGGGCCGATAAAATGCCAGCGGAAATCCGCCCGTTCCGAGAAAAACTGGACTTTCTCGGAAAACACAGGGAGCCGATTTTCGCCGAAATCGCGACACCCCATTTCCGCAAGCGCGTCGATCTGCGGCGTGCCGAAATATTTCGTGACCGCCAGCAAACGTACCTCGTCCGGATTCCGTCCGGCACGTACGGCAAGGGCATGAATCGTCTCCAATAACTCAAGATAACGGCATATCATTTTCGTAGGATCCCTTTCACGGGCGGAAGCTCGGTTTCTAAAATCAGGTATTTTCCGGTTCCGCTATGTAATTGTGTATTGGAAAAAAGAGAACCGAAGGGGAATTTTTCCCGTTTTTCCTCCTCCGTCATTTTCTCCGGGAAAAAGTCCAGGTATAAATCCCCGTCCGTCGTGAACCGATTGTCCCGGAAAACGAAATGATCCGAATGGTGCAGCATCACCTTCATCGCATCGGACGCGGAAAACCGGTTCCCGGCGATCAGGATATCGCGGCACCGGTGGGCCAGGAACGGACGGGGACAATCGACCGATTCGTTGTTCTCCAGGACGCATAGCCGGGAATCCTCGTCGAAATAGTACGCGATCGCCAACCCCATTTTCCCTCGGATATTTTCGGCATGGTTGTTCCGCACGACCGTTCCCACCGCTCGCGAACAGTAAATCGCCGCCCCGTCGTTGAGCACCCGCATACAGTTTCGTATCCGGTTGCCGTCGATCACATGCGGCCCACCGTTGCACGTGATCCCGCAGTAGGGGGAACCGTCGATCTGGTTGTGGAGGATTCGCGTGGTACCCTGTTCCGGTTTTTTCCCATCTTGCACGAACACCAGCTGCGACTTGCCGCCGACATGGAGCGAAACGGACGAGAAGAACTGCTGCCCGATATTCCGCAGCAGACACTCGGCGATCGTTTCGTCCTCGCATTCGTGGGTGAAAATTCCCCCCGCCCCGGTCTGTTCCAAAACCGATTTCAGGATTTTCGTGTTCCGGCACCGAAGCATTTTGATTCCATGCCCGCCAACCCCCTGAAGGGTACACGTTTCCAGAGTTACGTTTTCACAGTTCCGAAACTCCACCGCTCCCGGCATGTTGATCGACCGCAAACCCGACGTGCGGAACGACGGATTCGTAAAGCGGAACGTCAGCCCGCAGAGGGTCAGGTTTTTCACCCCGTCGGCCAGAATGAGATGCTCCAACGGCGAAACGACGACCGGTTTTTTCGGCTGGTTTCCCCATTGGAAATAGACGCGGTGCCGGCGTTTGTCGAAATACCAGCGTCCGGGAGCCATCCCCTGGCGGACGTTGCACAGCACGTAATCCCGATTGCCGAACGCTCCGGCGGGGTGTTCGGTGCGCGATTCCAGCACCACTTCACCCGTCGTGCGATCCAACGACTTGATCGGCACGGTCGATGCGTCCCACGAGTGAAAGAGCGTGATTTCCGCATTTTCCACCTCCATCTCGGCAGGCAGGTCGGTGGGAACGAGCGTCACGTGGGTCAATTCCTCCTCGGAAAGCGGACGATTCCAGCCGCCGTTGGTCGAGTTCCTCCACCACAGATTTTGGGGCTTACAGGTATGTTGCAGGTGCCCTTCCAACGGAAACACCGCGGGAGGGCAGAACGTGCCGTCCTCCAGAAACAGCGTTCGGGGACGGATGTTTTCGGGAATCTCGACGTAATCCAGTTCCCCGTCGTTTTTCCAGTCGCCGCACGTCACGCCGCCGGTCAGAAGCCCGTTTTCGGAAAGGAGCGTCAGGTCGTTGTCCCGCGCATCCAGCAGCAGGGGTTCGGTCAGGACGTGCGTTCCACGAAGGACGAGCGTTCGGGGGCCGGTGATTTTTCGGGATTGCTCAAGCGCCTGGGAAACGGGGGTCTTTTCATCGGCGACGAAAATATTTTCCGCAAAAACGCCGGCGGTCATGCAAAAAAACAGGATGAGGAATGATTTCATGGTTTTCTCTCAAAATATCGGTAGGTGAATCGTCCATCGGGAGCCGCGTCGCCGGTACGGTAAATGTCGAGTGGATTTCCGCTTTGTGGCTGGTTGTCCGTCCATTGGAATCGCAGGTCAATCTTTCCGGTCTGGTCCAGGGCCGTTCGCGGGATCGTGATGGTCAGCCGATTCCCTTCCACCCGGAACGGCAGGTCGGCGATTTTTTCCCACTTCCAACCCCCGACGCATTTTTCCAGCGTCAACGTTTTTCCATGGAACTCGCGATTGACGAGAAAGTGAACCCCTTCCCAATGCGGGCGGTCGGGATCGTCGGAAATGGAGAGGAAAAGCCGGATCCCTTCCGGAGCGTCGACAAGCGGTGCCGCCGATTCCACGGTGAAGGAAATCGTGTCGGCGGTCTGTCGGACGAAGCATTCGGCCAGGTCGTTACGCCCGGAGCGGTCGGTGTAGTGGGTTTTCCCGTAGCCGGCGGCGTCGCGGGGGAGGGTGTCGCCAAGATAATCCCGATAAATCGGATGCTCGTCGGCAGCCCGTTGGGGACGCGTCCCCTTGAACCGTCGGATGTTGTCCACCATCTGGCAGTAAAAATGGTCTTTCAGCACCCCGTTCGACGGCTCGCAATCCCGGCTGAATTCGGGGCTGTACTGGTCGGGAAATGCGTCGTCGGTTCCCATCCAGTGGGGAAAGCGGCTGGCAATCCACTCGTTCCAGCCGGTGATGAAAACGTAGTCGGGATTCACGTCCAGAACCCGGTTCCACTGCTGCTGGAAATTATCGCCGAACAGGAATCGCTGCGGGTCTTTCGAGGGCTGGACGTTTGCCCCCTTTTCGCCAACCAGATACGCTCGCCCAAACACGTTTTGGTCGTTCATGGCACACAGGCCGCTTCCGCCGTTCTTTTTACGAAGCGAATAGTTCTGCGCCACCCCGACCGACATCATATCGACGCCGCCGTCCGTCCGTATCCCAAACGGATGCTGGGGATAGATTTCGAGCCAGCTCCAAAGATCCCCGCGTTGCGGCAGGCGGTCGTATTCCGGCTGCACGGGACGGAACGTGAAAAAGCGAAGAATCTTCTCCCAGTCCGCCCGATCCTGTTCGGATTTTGCCGACGCAATGGCCCGTGTCACCGCCTCCGGCCTGGCATGTATGAGCGGCTTCCCGTCCACAAAATACCACAGTTCAAGAAACTTGCCGTCTCGATAAAGGTCGCGATAAAGCTGAAGCAGCGAGGCGGCCATCCATTCCTCATTGCCAAACGGCAGCATGAACGCGGTCTGCGGCGTCCGTACCCCGTCGCGGCGGGCGGCGGCAAACGTTTCCAGCAGTGCCATGGTCGAATCCATCCACGTGCGTGTGCCGTTGGTCGCGTCGAACACCACCACGTCCACGCCCGCCGTCGCGAGCATTTGGGCATGCTTTCGCAACACCCAGCGATCCACGGTTGTGTAATATCCGAACATCGGTTCGTCCCAGTGATGCGGGTGATACGCCGGCCCCATAGAGGCCTGTTTTTTCGCGATTTCGACATTATTGTAAGGCCCAAAGTGCTTCGCGTCGCCGTCCCAGTGGTGCCACGTCCAGTAGAACAGCCCGACCCGCTTTTCCGGACGAACGTCGCCCGTTTGCAAGTGCGTCGCCATCCGTCGCCCCAGACCGTCCACGGCGTCCCACGTGTCGGCGAACAGGTCCCGTTTCACGAACGGCGTCTGGGCGTCCGGCTGCCACGGTGCAGGTGACGTCTTTTCGTTCCACAACGCTTCATACAGGGAAAAACTCCCGGAAAACGGCATCTTCGCGTTGGTAACATGGAGCGTAAAGAAATACGAATGCGCTACACGCTGGCCGTTTTTAAACGATACCGTATTGGAAAACGCTTCTGGAAATTTCCAAACCCCCACCCGCTCCACCGGATGAGAAAGCACCCAGAGATACCCCCCCGCCGGCTGCGTTTCCACGTCGAGTTTGAGGTGGGCGTTGTCGCGAAAATCGACAAATTCTTTTTCCGCAAACGGTTTTTCCGCCACCGTGTCGGCATAGCTCCCCTTCCAGCGGTAAAGCGAAAGCGTCAGATTTCCCACGTCGTTGGCGTAACTGGGACAATGCACGGAAAGCGCGTCCCACGCAAGCGGCGTCTGGAAATATTCCGCTGCCGTTTCTCCCGTTGCGATCCCTTCATCCTGATGGGGGTAGAGGTTGGTGAAAAACGAAAGCTCTCCGCGATATTCTCCGCCAAAAACCGTGCCGGCAAGGAGAAGCCAAAGTCCCAGAAAATATCTCATTTTCAGCGTGCCTCCCCGGAGTTCCGGTTTTCCATGTGGGTCGCTTGCCATTTGGCGACAAACTCACGATAATCTTCCGGCGTATCGATTCCGATTCCGGCATACGGCACGACGCCAACCCGAATGTCGTAACCGTTCTCCAGCACGCGGAGCTGTTCGAGCGATTCGGTTTTTTCCAGTACCGTCTGCGGCAGGGTGCTGATTTTCAGCAAAAAATCCCGCCGGTAAGCGTAAATGCCCAGGTGCTGGTAAAACATCGGCGGCTGCACAGAAAGATACGCGTCGTCCCAGCCACCACGGGGATAGGGAATCACGCTGCGGCTGAAATAAAGCGCCCGCCCGTTTCGATCAAACACCACCTTCACGCAGGCGGGGTCGTCGAGTTTCGCTTTTTCGCGAATCGGCGTGGCAAGCGTCGCCATCACCGCCTGAGGATTCTCCAAAAGCAACGACGCCACCGTGTCGATCGCGTCGCCGAGAATTTCCGGCTCGTCGCCCTGCACGTTGACAAAAATATCCACGTCCGGCATTTCGCGAGCCACTTCCGCAATCCGGTCGGTTCCGCACGCACAAAGACGGCTTGTCATCACGGCCCGTCCACCAAACGCCTCGACGGTTCGCAGGATTTTTTCGTCGTCGGTGGCGATGGTAATGCCGGACGCCTTTTTCGACTGGCACGCCCCTTCCCAGACATGCTGGATGAGCGGTTTCCCCGTTTCGGCCAACAGGATTTTCCCCGGCAACCGCGTGGAGGCGAGCCGTGCGGGAATGACGATTTCACATTTTTCAGCGGTATTCACGATATTCTCCCTTTTTCCCCAAGGATACCCTTTTTCCCCGCCGCTCACAAGTGGGAGCGTGGCATGGGCCATTTCACGATTTCACAATGCCTCCCGATGGGGCAAGCCGTCAGCCCCTTTCTGCGAAAAATTTTCTAAAATTTTAAAATTTTTTGTTGCAAAGGAGAAATTTTCGATTATAATAAGTACTGGTATTTTTTTCCAATACAATGATAAAGAAATGGTAGAAACATCATGAAACGAATTGCTTTGGGGCTTGTGGGCACGTTTTTTTGGGCAATTTCCGGCTGGGGTGCAGACGTTTCGATCGATGGATCGACGTACACGGCATCGAATCCGTATACTGTGAACGTTGCTTCAGCAGACAATTATCTCTTTACCAATAACGGGTACATGCGTATAACGAATACCGAAACGGTGAATCACTCCGGCACGTTCTCCGGAAGTGGGAATCTGACGGTAACGTCTACGTCTGCCACGGATCGTTCGCAGATACGGTTTCTGAGTTCCATGTCGGGTTTTACCGGAACGGTAAACACGGCAGGGGCCGCATGGTTTACCTTTCATAGCAGTGGCAGTAACAAAGGCAGTGCCACGACGGTGTGGAACGTTAATTCCGAGGCTCCGTCAAGCGATACCGGGATTCTGCTGGATGGAGACGTTTCTTCCCTGGAGAATCCGATTTTGTTTGGGAAGCTGGAAGGGAATGGTTTTGTTCGTCCCATGGGAAATCAGGGGCAGACACATTATATCCAGGTGGGGCATTTGTTGACAAACGCCTCCGACACCAGTACCTTTTCCGGAAGTATTCGTTTCTGGAACAACGATAACGTACATGTCGAAAAAGTCGGGGTGGGAACGTGGATTTTAAGTGGCACGAATGACTTTACCGGGGGGTTGGTCGTTTCCGAAGGAACCGTACAGATGGGGGTTGGTGGTACCACCGATTCTTTAACGGGCGGAAATCCAATAACGGTGGAAAAAGACGGAACGTTTGGATATAATCGGAGTTTGAATATCACCGTGCCGAATCTCATCACTGTTAAGGGGGGGGGGGGTGCGAAACATGGGAAATGCAGCGGTGGAGTATACAAATGTTACGTTTGACGGTGGTGGGACCATCTCGTACGCAGATACTTCCTGCGGTAATCTTACCTTTAAGAATTTAAAATTTACCGGGGATGGTACCGACGCGGCTGTCTTACATGTGGAGACCCTTGCGAACAAGAGTGTCATATTGACCGGAGCATTAACCAGTTCCGGAACCAGCCCGAAGGAAATTCTCCTGACGGGATCACGTTCCGGGATGTTGCTTTTAAACTGCGAACTGTCTGGTTATACGGGGACGATCACCACCGGTTCCTCCACGGACACGACGAAAGGAACGTGGGTTTCCCTGAACGGAGCGAAAGACGCTTCGGGGGTGACGTTCCACCTGAATTCCGGCGACAATATCGACACGGGGTTGTTGTTGAATTATACTCCTACAGAAGGGAGTGTCATGAAAATCGGTGCCCTGTCAGGGAATGGAATTGTCCGGTCGAATATTGAAGCTGCTGCGACGTATTCCCTCCAGATAGGTGGAAACAATCAGGATGCGACCTTTTCGGGAAGCATTCATGCGGGACACAAGAACTCCAATTACGTGGTTGAAAAAGTAGGAACGGGAACGTGGACCATTACCAGTGACGAAACGCAATACAACACCGGGATCATATCAGGGTATAAAAACGCTTATACGGGCGACACGACCATCACGGAGGGGACACTCCGGTTGGGGGATTACGACCCCACAACGAAAACAGGCGGTGAGACGGGGCAACTCGGTATGGGAGAGGACTCTTCCAAAATGACGAAAATTGTGATTGGCGAAAACGGCACGTTTTCCATCGCACGAAACAGCACGATTGATTTTTACCACAACATTGATTCCAACGGTGGTACACTGGAGGTCGTCTATAATTCCGGGGATAATTACTACGACGTGGCTTTACGTCGTGCCATTACAGGAAGTTTTGTCAAAACCGGTGCGGGCACGCTTTCCATCGGTACGGACGACGTTGCCAACCTGACCAAAATCACGATTCAGGAAGGAACGCTTCTGAACTTTGCCGCGTCCCGGTTGGGGAACGGTTCGGTAACGGTGGAGTTTACCGGAGGAACCTTCTCCGAATATAATGCTGGCACGGTACTCCCCAACGAGTTTCGCGCTACCGGCGATGGTACGCTGAAAGTGGTGGAGTCCTTCACCATTACCGGAGCACTGACCGGTACGGGGACGCTCACGCAGACAGGTGGGAAGACCCTCACGCTGGCGGGTGGTGCGGCGGAAAGTACCGCCAACCTGAACGTTACGTCCGGCACGTTGGAGTTGGCACGAACCAACGCGCAGCATGCCGCGACGAATTTGACGCTTAGTGCCGATACCACGCTGCTGCTTTCCACGGCAAATCAGTCCATTTCGGGTAATTTGACCCTAGCCGACGGCGCGACGATCCAGGTCGATCTCGCCGCATTTGAAAGCGATGCGTATCTTGTGGGCGATCCGCTTCTGGACGTGTTGGCGGTAACAGGAACGCCCAGCTTCACGCTGAGTTACTCCGGAGAAATCAATCGTTCGACGAGCATTCCCTATGATCCTGAAAAGATCGTTGACGGACTGACGGTTCCCATGGAGTCCCTCCAGGCGTTCCTGGATGCACACATGGTGGGGGGAATTCCAGAACTTGTGTTTTCCAATGGGTATCTGGTTTACAACACCGCAGGGCTACCCGAACCGACCAGTTGGATGATGTTCCTGCTGGGTTGGCTGTTGTGGCGTCGTTCTTGCACCCGTCCCGGACGAAAAGGGTAACGAAGGGGTGCGATCAAACTTCCTTGCGAATTTGGGCAAGATGTGTAATTCCCCTCTTTTCAGAGGGGTGGCAGCCGTAGGCTGACGGGGTGTTTCGCCCAGGGAAAGCGTTCACCACTTCGGAACTACCCCCCGCCCTGACGGGCGTACCCCTTCAAAGAAGGGGAATTTGTACGGCGCGCAGAAAATTTGATCGCACCCCCAACGAAGGTGGTTCCTCTGCCAGCTTGACTTTTGGCTTCTCGGAGAGTATAATGAGAGAAAATCTCAAATCCGAGGAGCCGAACCATGATTCAAAGCAGTTACGACTTCATTGCGCCGGGAAAAATCGTTTTTGGTTGGCAGCGGCGATACGAAATTACCGAACATGTACGGCGTTTGGGGGATCGCGTGCATGTGATCTGCGGCTCCCGAACCATCAACGAGGGGGGCGAGCTGGCGAAGCTGGCCGATCTTTTGAAGGCGGACAACCTTCCCCTGGTCGATATTGAAATGCAGACGCACGAGCCGACGGTGGAGGATGTGGATCGGCTGACGCGGAAATATCTTGCCGCCGGGGTGCGGATTAGCAATGGGGATATGTTTATCGCGTTGGGGGGCGGGTCGGCCATCGACGTGACCAAAGCGGTCTGCGCGATGATTCCCAATTTCACCGAGAAGCATGGCAGCGTCCGGGATTTTCTGGAAGGGGTGGGCTGCGGAGCGAAGATCGTGAACGACCCGATTCCGATGATAGCGGTTCCGACAACCGCAGGGACGGGGGCCGAGGCGACGAAGAACGCCGTGATTGCGTCGTACGATCCGCCGTTTAAGAAAAGCCTGCGGGACGACCGTCTGATGCCGCGTATGGCGATTATCGATCCGGAGCTGACGCTCAGCAACCCTCCGTTCATCACCGCATCCAGTGGCATGGATACGATCACGCAGCTTATCGAGAGTTTCATTTCCCGGAAATCCCGACCGATTCCGCAGTCATTGGCGGTGCAGGGGTTGCGGCTGGCGTTTTTTGCGTTGCCCAAGGCGTATTCGGAGAGCGGGAACCGTGAGGCACGCGAGAAAATGGCGCACGCGGCGCTTTTATCGGGAATCTGTCTGGCCAATGCGGGGTTGGGGATGGTGCATGGAATTTCCCCGGCGCTCGGGACGCATGGCCGAGTGCCGCATGGGGAGGCGTGTGCCATCCTGTTGCCGCGAGCCATGCGGGTTAATGCGGAAGTGAGCTGGAAGCGGTTCGTACTTTTGGCGACGGTGCTGTTCCCCAACACCTATTTTGCCAACGAGGAGGAAGCGGTGGAGACGCTGTTCTACGAGGTGAGTATGCTTTGCAACACGCTGAATATTCCGCGACGGCTGTCCGAGGTGGGGATTCGCGAGACCCAGCTTCCGGCCATTGTCGCGGACTGTCGGGGGAATAGCATGTCGGCCAACCCGAAAGAATTGACCGACGAGGAGATTTTTCATTTCTTAAAGGATTTGCTTTAGGCCCCCCCCCTTTTTCAGGAATTGAACCAGATTCCGGAAGAACTTCGCGTAGTCGCAGCCAATGTCGACGAAATCGCTTCCGGGGACGTCTTGCGTGATGCGTGGAGTTCCCCAGTCCACCCAGCCGCCGACCCAGTGCGGTGCCACGTCGGTCGCCAGGGCTGCCGTTTTTCCGTCGCCGTAGGTTCCCGCCACCAGCAGCGGCACCGTTTCCTGTTTTTGGAATCCGAACTCCCCCGAAGTGAATTGGACGCGAAAACGTACCGCTTCCAGAAGGACTTCGGCGTCGGGCTTGGGCTGAAACGCGTTGAATCCGCCCACTCCCGGCGGGGTGTTCCACGGCAGACCGGCAAGGACGGGGTGATTTTCCTTTCCGGGAGCAGGCACGACCAAAACCGGCTGCGGGTAATTCCGTCGGTCGTCGGCGTCGGCCATCGTGACGGGGAGCAGCTCTGTCATGGGGGTCTGGTGGTATTCTCCCAGCCGCCCATAAAAACTCTCCCATCCTCCGAGCATGACCAGCCCACTCCCTTGAGCCACGTTCCTTTTCAGAACCTCGAACATGGCGGCGGACATCCGGGCGGCGGGGTAATCGCTGAAGATATAAAGGGAATAGGGTTCCTCCAGAAACGTCTCCGGCGGGGTGTTGGGGCTATCGACCCGATCGTAGGGGATGCCGAAATGCGTGAGGATTCCAGCAAGATACTTTGCGGCGCCGAGAAGATCGTCGTCGCCCAGATAACAGACTTTACCGTTGTGTTGCATGATCGCTCCTTTCATGAGAAATTTCTTCCAGCGTATCCGATTTTCGCCGAAAACGCAAGGAGGCTTCGCAGGGGGCGGCAGGATGAAGGGTGTCTGCCAATTTAGGGAGTACCCATGGGGGCGACTTGCCTGTCATTACACCATATTTCATCCCCATATGCAATCCCGATTGGAGCGTACCTGCCGTTCCGTTCGTTCGCTAAATATTTACAGGATTCCTGCGAAACCGCTACAACGTTGGCAGTTCGGGGAGATCGTCCTCCTCAGGCTTCGTCGCTTCGGGAGCGGTTGCGGGAGGAGCGGCAGGGGTTGCCGTCGAGGGTTCCGGCAGGTTTTCCGTCGCCGGGGCAGGCTCGGAAGGCGTCGTCGCTTTCCCCGGTTCACGACGCTCCCCCTGTTCCTTTTCAGGAACCTGTGCGGCAGGGGGCTGGTAGGTTCCACTTAAAAGAACGTCCAGATCATGGAACAGGTATTGGCCAAAGTTTTCCACCGGATTCCCTAAATCTTTTTCGCCCAAATCCTCCGTCACGCTCAAATAGAGCTTGCAAATCGGATCGGTCGGACGCCAACGATTTCGCGGAATATCCGGCGCAATCCAATCGGTTCCCTCTCCCTTCCAACCCCAATACACCCGCTGCCGATCCACATAACCATCCTGCGACTCATGAACGAACAGTGCTGTTTTGAACGTGGCTTCCTTCTGGGCCTGGTACTCCGCATCCTCTTTTTTCATCCCTTCCGCCGTGAGCTTTTTCAGGAGGACGCGATCCAGATAATGGAACTTTTTGACCTCGATTTCTCCCTCAATCACATATCCCTGCCCCCGATAGCAGGCGTCGGGAGTGTGAATCGCAACCTTCCGGGAAAGCCCGCAGATGATGTTTATCGTCACCCCTTTCTTAAAAGCGTCGCTAAAGTACATCCGCGTCAACGTGGATTCCGCTCCCGCTTCCTGCTTGATCAGTGGGTTGTCCATCTCCCGACGCTCATTCTCCGTATCCCCCTTCCACGGCCCTAAAACCGGCGGAATATGCTGGATTCCTGCCGCGAAGGAGTCCAATGCCGGGTCTTGCGGATCGCTCCAGCGGGAGGTTCGCCCCCCTTCAAAAAGGGCACCAAGGATAATCAAAACCCCCACGACTGCCGTGAAAATATATAATCGCGTGTTGGACATGCTTCCACCTTTTCAAATTATCGTTCAATCTCTCGCGTCTTGAGACACACGTAACCCGCCACGTACACCGGAAACGCAAACCCCAGCACCGAAAGGAAATTCATCACGACAAGCCGGAACGGAATGTTAAATCCCGACGCCACAAAATTGGCCGTGTCGTACTTGCCAAACGTCGGCAACAGGTGCGCCAAAAGCCAGATAAAACCCTGAAATACCGAGTCGAACATGCCGGCCAGGATGATCTCCGCCGCATTCATATCCAACTCCACCGTCAGGTTTTCCTGCGTGAACACCCGGATTGCCGCCTCGAAGGGGCCACCCCCCAACAGCGTTCCCGTCCCCATCGACATCAAAAACGTGTGAAAAATACCCCCCAACATCACAAACAACGTGGCTAACAGCGTCACCGGCGTGCTCAGGAACGTGCTGAACAGCACCCCATAAACCACCACCAACACCATCTGAAGCCAAATCCCCAGATACCCTTTGAAAAAATTCCACGCAAACGGCGCGTCGTGCTGGCGAATGTACAGGTCGGAACGGGCCGCACCGAAATATTGCCCCGGCTCCAGACAACGTACCCATATCTCCAACGTATTACGATGGGAAACCGGTGCCCCCGTTTCATAAGTCGTCGATTGAGGGGCTACAAAGTCCTGAAACAGATCAAATTCCGACTTCGACGTGCCCGCGAAATCCCGCTGCTTCTCCGGCGGATACTGCATCACCTTGCCGTCCGACGTGGACGAAAGCGACGGCGTTACCATTGCCCGCGTCGTCGCACGAATCTTGCGCGGAATGAAATATTTCGCCGTGCCGTTCTCCACCGACTCGAACACCTGCTGCTCCAGCATCAACCCCGTCTCCGGATTGCGAATCAGGATCGAACCCAAAATCCGACGATCAATCTTCCCCTTGTACGTGCGGAAAACCTCCAGCGTCATTTCCAGCGGAATCCCGTCCGGATAACGCTCCGGCGTGATATCGTTAAACAACCAAATGCACGCGGCCTTCGTCCCCCCGGCGATAAAACTGCGGTACTGCCACTCGTCGCCGACATTCACCCCCTTTTCCGTGTCCAGACCCATCACGTCCCGAAAACGGAGGCTGCCATACTTCGGAACCCGTGCCGTGAACATCTCCGTCGGGGAACTCAAAAGGTAATGACGTTTGCCGTCCGGCGTCGTCCGAATCGTGACCGCATGCGTGTGGTCGTTCCGAACCGCCAGGTGAACCGCCTCGCCCCCCTGTTCCACAAAAACGTCGTGCCGGTGCTCCCGCGATAAACTCGTTTTCCCCTCCATCGCCGGAGATACCCCGTCCGGATAATTCCCCGGAATCGTCTGCAAATCCTCCGCCGAAAGCGTATGCGTATGCCCCTGACTGCGAACGACAAAGCCGTAACTGACCACCCCCATCGCCGCCAGCAGCACCGTTCCCATCAGGATAAAACCACCGATCCGCCCCAGAATGATCTCCGATATTTTCACCGGTTTGGTTACGACCGTGTGGATCGTCTTTTTCTGGATGTCCCACGGCAAACTGAACGCCGCCAAAAGCAACACCAAAAGCAACGTCAGATAACTCGTCGCCGTGAAGATGAAATTCACGTAAAGCTGCACCGGGTGTTGGCTTGTCGGATCCAAAAACATCCCCGCAAACAGCACGATGAACACAAACAGAATAAACCCAATGACAATCTTCCGCCGTACCGCTTCCTTGAACGTGAGCAATGCCAACGCCCCCACACGACGCGGCGACACGGTAAATACGTCTGCGAACGTCTGCTTCGTGATTTTCCACATCAGCGAAAATGCCCGACGCGGCCCCAACCGCAACCCCGTCAACAACATGCCGCCGAAAAAGACCACACACAATAAAATCGCCAGCGTCAGGCACCACGCCCCCACCGCCTGCGGAAACCAACTTCCAAAATCCGGTATCGTCCGCTCAATGACCATCCGACGCACCTCCGCTCACCCGACGCCCCGGATGCTGACGGCTCTCCTCCACAATCTTCAGGAACAGATCCTCCAACGACGTGGTTGGATTCCCCGCGAATTTCACCTCGCCGCCAAATTTCTCCACCACACGGCGAATCTCCGCCACCGCTTCCTCCGGCAAAAGCGTCGTTTGAATGTCGGTCTGGTCCCGAACCTTCAGCAGGCTGTCCACCCGACCGATCTCCTTCAACTCGCCCTGAAACAGGATTCCAATTCGATCGCACACATCCTGCACGTCGGCCAGCAGGTGACTGCACATCAGCACCGTCTTTCCCTGCTTCTTCAAATCCAGAATCAAATCCTTCATCTCTCGCGTGCCGATCGGATCCAACCCCGACGTCGGCTCGTCCAGAACCACCAGTTCCGGATCGTTGATCAACGCCTGCGCCAAACCAATCCGTCGCGTCATTCCCTTGGAATATTCCTTCAACGGTCGCCGCTTCGCCCAGGAAAGACCCACCATCTCGATCAAATCCCGCACCCGCTGCCGCCGTACCGCCGTCGGTATCTTGAACAGCTTGCCGTAGAAGTCCAGAATCTCCTCCGCATTCAGGAATTTGTACAGATAAGACTCCTCCGGAAGATACCCGATCTTCTCGTTTCGCCGCACGTCCGAAGCGTCCCGACCAAAAATCAACGCCTCTCCGTCGCTTTGGAACAACAGCCCCAAAAGCAGCTTGATCGTCGTCGTTTTCCCCGACCCATTCGGCCCCAGAAGTCCAAAAACCTCCCCACGATAAATCTGCAAATCCAGCGACTTCAACGCGTGTACCTTGCGGCGACCCCAGAAATCCCGGTATATTTTCGTTAAGTTTCTCGTTTCGACGACGACTTCAGCCATGCTTCCACCTCAATGCAATTCCCATTTTCTTCCATGATAAAAGATACCGACCCATTTGTCAAGGTACCTTCCCCATCCCCCGTTCGCCGGGGTGCGATCAAAACTTTCTGTGAGCCGTACAAATTCCCCTTCTTTGAAGGGGTACGCCCGTCAGGGCGGGGGGTAGTTCCGAAGTGGTGAACGTTTTCCCTCGGCGAAACACCCCGTCAGCCTACGGCTGCCACCCCTCTGAAAGAGGGGAATTGCCCCATCTTACCCAAACCCACAAGGAAATTTAATCGCCCCCGTTCGCCGCCAAAATCAATGCTTCAGGAACGTCTCAATCGCGTCTGCAATCTCCCTGAAAATCCCATTTCGCTTCGCGTCGTCCGGATTCAGCATGGTCATTCGAAATCCCCCTACGTCCGTGGCAAATCCGCTCAACGGAACGATGCAAATCCCCTTGGAACCCAGCAGATTGTACACAAACCGCTTGTCCCCCGGAGCGTCCGCACAAAGCGTATCTACGTAAGAACGTATCTGGGGGTTCGCAATCGGTAACTTTTGCCCCGGATGAAAAACCCCGTCCTGAAAAACCACGCTCAGATAAAACGCCCCCTGCGGTCGATGAACGATCACCCCGTCCAGCTTGCTGAAAATCTCGTACGCCTCGTTCGCCCGCTTCTCGAACATCTTCGCCCGACGCTCCAGATGATCCGGGTACAACGGCGACCCAAATACCCGCGGAATCGACATCTGCGGCAACGTCGTTGAGCAGACTTCCAACATCTTCGCGTTGCGGATGCTGTCGATGTACGTCGAGAAATTCGGGTCGGCTTTTTTGTTCAAAACCTCCATCCACGCACACCGGGCACCCGGCCACGGATATTCCTTGCTGATCCCTCGCAACGCGATGGCCGGCACGTCGTCCCCCACCACCTGCGACAGGTGCAGTCGCTTCGCCCCGTTATAATTAATGTGAATGTAGATTTCGTCCACCATCAAAAATAACCGGTTCTGCCGGGCAATCTCCGCAAATTCGTCCATGATCTCGCGTGGATAGACAATCCCCGTCGGGTTGTCCGGATTCACCAGACCAATCCCCGAAATCTGCGGGTTGTACTTGATAATGTTTCGCACCTCGTCCATGTCCGGGAGCCAGTGATTTTTCGGATCCAGCCGAAACTGGAGCGGTTTGTACCCCCCCCGCTTGCTCTCGTTTGACGAGTGCGTCGAGTAAATCGGCGACGGCAGCATGATTCGCGCATTCCGCTGGGCCAGGTCGTAAACCTTGTCAATCGCGTCGGCCACACCGTTGAAGAAAAGGATGTCGTCCGGCGTCACCCGCGAACCCCCTTCCCGGACGTTCACCTGGTCGGCCAGAAACTCCCGCGTCTCCAAAACCCCAGGCGTCGGACAGTACCCCCAACTGGCATTCTCCGCCACCAATCCCTGCACAATCTCCTTGATCCACGGCGCGACCTCCTCCCGCATGGCAATCGGGTCGCCAATGTTCTCCCAGATCACCTCCAGGCCCATGTCCCGCATTTTGTAGGCATGTTCCACAATCTGCCGAATTTCGTATTCCAGAAACCCCGCCCCTTCGTGTATCAAATTAATTCGCATGATTCGCTCTTAAAAAAATCCAGACGCTGTGGTGAATTGATAATTGATAATTGATAA
>JAUNBJ010000004.1 GCA_030535245.1 Planctomycetia bacterium
CCTCTACGGCTTCTTTCACTTCCGCTACTTCCGCAGCCGGTTTCTCCTCAGCCGCCGCTTCCGCAGCCACCTCAGCCGCGTCTTCACGCTCCTGATTTACCGCCTTCTCCTCTACCGCTTCCTCCAGTTTTTCCGCCGCTTTTTCCGCTTCCTGCGTCGTTGGAGCCGGAACCGCTTGCTGCTGGGCCGCCGCCTTCCGCTGCGAACGAGTCCCACGACGCCCACGCCCTTGCGCATCCGCCTCCGAATTCATTCCCAGAAACACCGTCAACAATACCAGAGACAGCCCCGCCGTCAACCACTTTTGAATTTTTTTCGACATTCCAAAGATTCCTTTTCTACATGAGAATACCCAGGGCTTCCTCTGCCCTATTCTCTAACAGCGTACCATAAAAAAAACGTGGTGTCAATGAGGCAAAAAGACCTTTTGGGAACCCTTTTCTGAAATTTTTTCCAATTACCTTGAAGGTGGGCAAGGTGCGACGCCGACAAAA
This sequence comes from Planctomycetia bacterium, assembly GCA_030535245.1. Taxonomy (GTDB): domain Bacteria; phylum Planctomycetota; class Planctomycetia; order Pirellulales; family Thermoguttaceae; genus RGIG3701. The sequence continues at coordinate 495 of JAUNBJ010000004.1, forward strand.
GATGGACAAACGTTTATAATTAAAAAATTTTTAACTTTTGTAGCGATTTCCTTGATTTTAACGGTTCCCCGGCCGATATATGCCAAAAGAGAAAGGATTGGGTTTTCCCATTATCAGCAAAGGATTGTAAAATGAAAAAATATCTGTTTGCCTTCGCCTGCGTCGCCCTGGTCGTCGGACTGACCGGCTGCAAGTTGTGTTGTGCTCCGTACGATTATTGTGGCCCGGTTTATCAATGCGGACAATGCTCCGATTTGGCCCATCGTCGCTGCGGTTCCATCGCCGGCCAACAATCCATGGTCGCCGTTTCAACTCCCCAGGGAACCCTGCAACAGGTTCCCTCCAAACAGGTTCCGACCCCCGCCCCTGCCCCTGCCGTAGGTTCTCAGGTACAGCAGGTTCCGCCGTCGTACCAGCGGTATCAGCAGGTGCAGTACCAGCAGTTCCAGAATCGCCAGGCCCAGCAGGCCCCGTTCCAGCAGACGGCTCAGGCCCCGGCACAAACGGGTGTGGTGCAGGCTGCCGCTTTGATTCCGACCCCGGCTTCCTCGGAACATGCTGCCAGGCAAAACATCCCCGCCGTCGTTCCACAGGAAGGCAAAATCGCCGTGAATGCCGACGGTTTCCAGGAAGTCGCCGTCTATGACGAAAACGGGCGTCTGCTCGGTTACGAAACCATCGACGCCGAAGGGAAGACGGTCAAGGCGCTGGATTTGAGCAACCTGCGATAATTCCCGCTCGGTTTTCTCCGGCAGGCAAACCCCCTAAGCGCCGTCCCACGCGGCGCTTATCGCGCAGCCCAGAGTGCCAGTTTTTCACGGAAAATCTTGGCGTTGTGCCGAATGTCCACCGGAAACGACGGGTGGAACAACACCCGATGGATCGTCGCGGTCAACATGTTCGACCCGGCCAGCCGTAACAGTTCTTCCCGCAACGGCTCGGATTCCGCATACCCCCGGTTCAGTTCGACAATCATCACCGGTTCCCCGGCAACACCGACAAGCGCACTTCGAGAAACGGCAGGGTGGTTGTTGAAAATCGCCTCGCACGGAATCGTAAACAGCGTCGTGCCGCCATGGGTGACGACGCGGTGCGCTTTTCGACCGCAAAACCAGAAACGTTCCTGCTCGTCGAGATACCCCACGTCCCCCATCCGGTGCCAGATAATATCCTCTCCGGCATCCTGCTTTTCGCGGATTTTCGACAGGGCGTTGTGCTGGGGAAGCGTCACATACTCCCGCGTAATCTGCGGCCCGGAAACGACCAGCTCCCCGACCTGCCCGGTGGGGAGTTCCTCCACTTCATCCAAGGTCGGAATCGGGTCGTCCGTAATCCGAATTACCTTCCAGCGAATCGACGGAAATTTTCGCCCCACGCATACCCCCGCCCCCTCACGGGTTCGGGCCGCCGTTTCCCCCAACACTTCTGTGGACGAAATCGTCGCCACCGGGAGCGCTTCGGTCGCGCCATACGGGGTATGAATCTCGCCGTCCGGGTGAATGATCTCCTTCACGCTCCGCATCACCGGCTCGGAAACCGGCGCTCCGGCAGTGAGGATCATCCGGACGTCCGGCAACGTTTCGCCACGCTCCCGACACCATTGCCCCACCACCTTCCAAATGGCCGGCGAGCCAAACGACTGCGTGACCCCCCAGTCCCGACACGCTTCCAGGATGTTCTTCGGGTCCACCGACGCCGGACGGCTGGCGTCCAAATCGGGAATGACCGCCGTCGAACCCATGGCGCAATTAAACAGTCCAAACATCGGAAATCCCGGCAGATCGGTCTGCCCCGGCTGGATGTTGTACTGACGCGAAATCTCGCTCACCTGCGTGTTGAACGTCCGGTGCTGGTAGAGCACCCCTTTGGGCGGCCCGGTGCTCCCCGTCGTAAAAATAATGGCAGCGGGATCGTCCGGCGTCACGTTCTCCATAAACGGCCCCGGATAGGCCATGCGACGCAGCGCCGAAAGCGACGGCCCCCCCCAGAACCAGCGGTTCCCCACCGTCAACAGATATTTCGCCTTGCCAAACCGCCACGGCATGAGCCGCTGCACCGCCTGCACCAGCGAAATGGCTACGAACCCCTCCGGCTCGGCGTCCCGCAGGCAGCGCATGGTGTTTTTTATCCCCATCCCAGGGTCGATGAGGATCATCACCGCCCCCGATTTCAGCATTCCAAAGACGCACGAAACAAAATCAACCCCCGGCGTAACCAACACCGCCAGACGCATCCCCTTTTCCACACCGCTTCGACGCAGCCCAAACGCGATCCTGTCGCTATCCTCGTTCAGCTCCCGAAACGTGATGGTTCGGTACTGCCGTTTGCCCTTTTTATACCCCAACGGCTCGACCACCGCCAGGCGATCCGGCTGGGTTTTTGCATAATGAACCAAATGTTGCGCAACGTTGTTCATTCTTTCGACATGTCCTTCGGGGTTTCCACAGGCGTTTCCACCGATTCCGTCCCTTCCGGGAAAATCCCCGCCGGAACCGCTATTGTCGCGTCGCCGCCGGGACGGGTCAGGGTTTGCAGGGAATCGTTCAAAACATCCTCCACCGTCTCGTGGGTTTCCTGCTTCACGTCGTGATACGTTTTTCGCCACTTGTTGACTTCTTTACTCTGCTCGATCGCCGCACTGTTTTTACGCACCCGATCCTCCCGCGCCGACCGCACAAACGAATGCACCGGATCGGTGATCTCCTCGCTTTTTTCCTTCGCTTCCGCCGCATCCTTCGCTTCCGCCACGTCGGGAATATCCACCACGTTCCCTTCCTCGTCGTACTGCAAATCCAGCAGCTTCATCAACCCCACGATCTCCCGATTCGACATCCCGACGATGATCTTTTCCCAATATTTGTGAATCAGTTCCCGATTCTTTTTCGTCAACGGAAAATACGGGTCGATCTGCCGGTTCTGCACCAGACGCTGCGCGACCAGTTCCTCCTCCATCTCGGCGGACATTTCCTTCTCCGCCCGCTGCGCCGCTTCCCGCAGTGCCGCACGGTCGCGTTCCACGTTGCTGATGGCGTACGGCGACGTCCAGGTGTCCACCGGTTTGTAATACACATACCACAAAAGATAGATAAACCCGGATAACAACACCCCCAGAAAAACCAGCCGCAACAAAAGTCCTTTGAGGAAACTCCCCAAATCCCCGTCCGACCGGTGGGTTGCCCGACGAATGATGGGGGCGTCGTCGTCATATCGATCAAAATTTCGCATGCTTCCGCTCTCTTAATTGTCCTGGGACGGCGGTATGAGCCGTCCGACAAACGTCCCTTTGGGAAGATTCACCATCCGGGAAATCACCCCACACTTGACCATGAACAGGTGGAAAATCTCCCGCCCGGCAGGTTGGAGGGTTTCAAAATTCCCCTGCCCCTTCGCCAACACCAGGTCCGCCTCCTGAAAACGACGGGAAAACTCCTCCCCCGTCTGTTCCAGCAACACGCCCGGTGCGTCGGAACCGGTATCGATAATCGTGCAGATATTCTCCAGCCCGGCAAAAACCGCGTCCTCCCGAGTTACGTCGTTGACGACCGGCCCCCCACGCACCGCCAGCGTCACCGGAAGGATCCGCGACAACTGCTCGATCAGGAGCCGGTCAAACACAATCTCTCCCGAATTGTCCGCAAGGTACAACAGATTATCGGCACTTTGTATCCGATGCTCCAGTTCCGGCATGTTCAGCCCGACAATCGGTTCCTTTTCCACCCGATCCACCGTTTTCCGGATTTCCTCCACCGACACGGAATCGAACGTCGAAAAATCGATGATGTTGCCCGCAATCGCAAAACGAATCGCCGTCTCTAAAGGATGCCTCGACGCCGCCAGACGTTCCCGAAGCTGCGGCAAAAGTCGCATCGCCGCGTCGTTCATCCGGTCTTTGATCTCACGGTACGGGTCGGCACAACGAAGCTGCTCCCGCACGATCCGGTGCATCTGCTGCGACGCCTCCGGCGGTGAAAGCGCATAATCGAAGTCCGCCAAAAGCCGCAGCGTCTGGCGGATCACCACGTCCGTTACGTTGCGGTCGGACGTGAATCTTTCCGTCGCGCTAACCGCCTGCCGAACGATACAGGAAAAACAGGGAGTTTGAATACGCATGGAATCCCTTTCCAATCACCAGTTCTCCGCCAGACGTTCGTAATACGCCTGCGGATGGAAACATGCCGGACAAACTTCGGGCGCTTCCGTCCCTTCATGGATGTAACCACAGTTGATGCAACGCCACTTTACCGGCTTGGGATCGACAAACGTCGTCCCCTTTTCCAGCCCCTCCAACAGCCCACGATAACGGTGTTCGTGCTGACGTTCCGCCACGGCGATCGCCTGGAACTGGTTTGCCAAATCGTCAAAACCTTCCTGACGGGCCACTTCCGCGAACTTGGGATACAATTCCGTCCATTCCTCTTTTTCCCCGCTTGCCGCCGCCATGAGATTTTCTTTCGTCGTGCCGACCACGCCCGCCGGGAATTTACCGGACACTTCCAAATCGCCCCCCTGCAAGTAGGAAAAGAACCGCTTGGCATGTTCCTTCTCCTGATTGGCGGTCTCCTCGAAAATTTGTGCAATCTGGACGTACCCTTCCTTCCGGGCTTTGGAAGCGAAGAAGGTATAACGATTTCGTGCCTGTGATTCCCCGGCAAATGCCGTCATTAAATTTTTCTCGGTCTGCGTACCCCGAATATCCATGGTTTTTGCTCCTTTCCAGGAAATAAAGAAAACGGAGAGCCCCAAAAGCTCCATATCATTATTTTACCCAAACCGTCTCCTTGTCGCAAGGAGGGCGTACGATCGACCGCTTCTAAAAAACTCCATTCCGGCACAAAAATGGTAATTTATCGCTTTCCGACGGCGTGGACGGAAGGTTCCCCCATTGATAGCAGGCGAAAAATGGGATTGCCCCCGAATCCGAAACCCGAAAACCCGAATGCACCGATTCCCAGTAGCCTTGACTTCACGGCCAAAGCCGCTATAATATACATTATTTTAAAAATTTTAAAACACACGACGCATTTTATGTCTGTACAGGATATTCAAATTAAGGGTGCCCGCGAGCACAATTTGCAGGATGTCAGCCTGATTTTACCCAAAAACGAGCTGATCTGCTTCACGGGAGTCAGCGGCAGTGGGAAAAGTTCGCTGGCTTTCGACACGCTCTACGCCGAGGGGCAAAGGCGGTACATCGAGAGCCTGTCCAGCTACGCACGGCAGTTTCTGGGGCAGATGCCCAAGCCGGACGTCGATTTCATGTCGGGGTTACGCCCGTCGATTTCGATTGCACAAAAAACAACCGGACAAAATCCCCGCTCCACCGTCGGGACGATTACGGAAATTTACGATTACCTTCGTATCTTATACGCACGGGTGGGGACGGGATACTGCCCGCACTGTGGAAGACCGATTTCGGCGCTTACGCGGGCGCAGATTCTGGCGCGTATCACGATGCTTCCGGAGGGGACGCCGCTTTTGATTCTGGCTCCGAAGATTCGCGGGCAGAAGGGGGAATACAAAGACCTGTTCGACGACCTGGTCAAGCAGGGATATTTGCGTGCCCGGGTGGATGGCAAGGTTTTGAAGCTGACGTCGGAGATTCGGCTGGATCGTCAAATGCGTCACAATATCGATATTGTGGTGGATCGTCTGGTGTTGCGTGGGGACATGAAATCCCGACTGGCCGAGTCGGTGGAATCGGCGTTGCACCTGGGGAACAACACGTTGATGGTGATTCCCGATACGGAGGTCGAATCGTCCCCATTCCCGGAGATGATCCTGTCGAGCGAATATGCGTGTGCCGAATGCCAGGTTGGTTTCGACCCACCGTCGCCGCAGTTGTTCAGTTTCAACTCTCCGGTGGGGATGTGTCCGGAGTGCAGCGGTCTGGGGGAAATCTACACGTTCGACCCGGAGAAAATGATTCCCAACGATGCGTTGTCGTTTCGTCGGGGGTGTGTTGCGTGCATTCCCTCGTGGGACGACATGGGGCGTTGGCGGCGGGTGGTGTATCGGGGGCTGGCGGAGTATTTGGCGCGTGAATTTAAGGAATCCGGGCTTTCGCCGAAGGAGATTCTCGACACCCCATGGCGGCGGCTTCCGGAGGGGATGCGGGAGAAGTTCCTTTACGGCACGGGGGCGGCGAACATCACGTTCACCTGGCGGAGCGGTACGAAGTGGGGCGGCCAGTTCGAGGGGATTGTCCCGCAGCTTCTGCATTCGTACCGCACGACCAACAGTCGGATTCAGAAACGGTATCTGGAGAAGTTCATGAACGTCTGCCAGTGCGGGTTCTGTCGGGGCGAGCGTTTGAATCCGCAGGCCAGGAACGTACGGTTGGCGTCGGATTCCGGGGAGCTTTCGTTGCCGGGGCTGTCCGAGCTTCCGATAACGGAGGTGCTGGATTTTCTCGACCATCTGCAACTGTCCGAAACGAGCCGGTACATTGCAACGGACGTGTTGCGGGAAATCCGAAGTCGGCTGGGTTTTTTGAAGGATGTGGGGCTGGAATATCTTTCGCTTTCGCGGACGGCGCCGACACTTTCGGGGGGCGAGCTACAACGTATCCGGCTGGCCAGTCAGATCGGGTGCGGGTTGACCGGGGTGCTTTATATTCTGGACGAACCGTCGATCGGGCTGCATCCACGGGATAACAAACGGCTTTTAAACACGCTGCACACGCTTCGCGATTTGGGCAACACGGTCGTGGTGGTGGAGCACGACGAGGAAACGATGCGGTTTGCCGACCGGATCGTCGATTTTGGCCCCGGCGCGGGGGTGCATGGGGGGAAAATCGTCGCGCAAGGATCGGTCGAGGATCTGCTGCATGCGTCGAAAAGCGTCACGGGGCAGTTCCTTTCGGGAAAACGGTCGATCCCGTTCGTCACGTCGCCCAGGGAGGGGAATGGCCAGAAGCTGGTCGTTCGCGGGGCGCGTCACCACAACCTGAAAAATATCGACGTGGAGATTCCGTTGGGCAAATTCATCTGCGTGACGGGGGTTTCGGGGAGTGGTAAAAGTTCGCTGGTGGACGGCATTCTGAAAGAGACGCTGCTGCGGGATTTGAATCACGGCATCGGCATTCCGGGCGACTGCGACGGGATGGAGGGGCTGGAACATCTCAACAAGATGATCGCCATCGACCAGTCCCCGATTGGGCGTACGCCACGGAGCAATCCGGCGACGTACATCAAGCTGTTCGACGACATTCGGGCGCTTTTTGCCGAGCTTCCAGAGTCGCGGCAGCGTGGATTCAAGCCGGGGCGATTCAGTTTCAACGTGGAGGGGGGCCGGTGCGAGGCGTGCCAGGGGTATGGGGCGACGAAGCTGGAAATGGATTTTCTGGCCGACATTTGGATTACGTGTCCCATCTGCGGGGGCAACCGGTTCAACTACGAGACGCTTCAGGTGAAGTTCAAGGATTACTCCATTGCCGACGTGCTGGAAATGGACGTGGAGCAGGCGATGGAGCTGTTCCAGAACGTGCCGAAGGTGTTCCAGAAACTACGGACGCTGCATGCGGTGGGGTTGGATTATATGAAGCTGGGGCAGGCGTCCCCCACGCTTTCCGGCGGCGAGGCGCAACGGGTGAAGCTGGCCCGCGAGCTGGTCAAAATCGGCACGGGCAAAACGATTTACATTCTGGACGAACCGACCACGGGGCTGCATTTTGCGGACATCGAGCTTTTGCTGAAAGTCCTGCACGATTTTGTGGATGCGGGCAACACGGTTTTGGTGGTGGAACATAATCTGGACGTTATCAAGACGGCGGATTGGATCATCGACCTGGGGCCGGAAGGGGGGCAGGCGGGCGGAGCGTTGGTGGCATGTGGTTCGCCGTTGGACATTCTGAACGACACGAAGTCCTACACGTCGCAGGCGCTGCGGGCGATGGCTTCCGGGACGGCGTTTTCGGAAACGGGCGCAATGAGAAAAACCAATCCGCCAGCCACCGACGGGGAAAAACCGGGAGTGATTCAGATTCAGGACGCGTCGCAGCACAACCTGAAGCATGTCAACCTGGAAATTCCGCGGGAGGCCATGACGGTCTGCTGCGGGCCGAGCGGCAGCGGTAAGAGTTCGCTGGCGATGGACACGGTGTATGCCGAGGGGCAGCGTCGGTATGTGGAGAGTTTGTCGAGTTACGCCCGGCAGTTCGTCGGTCAGATGCAGAAGCCGCGGGTGGAAAAAATCGACGGGTTGGCTCCGGCGATTGCAATCGAGCAGAAACGAATGAGCCATTCTCCTCGCTCCACCGTCGGCACGGTGACGGAGGTTTACGATTACCTGCGGATTCTGATGGCCCGCATGGGGACGCCGTACTGTCCGGACTGCCAGGTTCCGATCGGTTCGCAGACGACGGACGAAATCATCGAGCGGATTTTGAAGCACAAGCCTGGAACGCGGCTGATGTTTTTGGCGCCGAAGGAAATTGCGGTAGGGCACCGTTACGAAACGCTTTGGGAGGAGCTTCGCAAAAGTGGTTTTGTGCGGGTTCGGATCGACGGCGTGATTCATTCGCTGGATCGGGTTCCGGAAATCGACCGCCGCAGCGTTCACGACGTGCAGGTGGTGGTGGATCGGGTGGAAATCAAAAACGACGCGAAATCCCGTGCCCGAATCGGGGAGAGCGTGGAGCAGACGTTGGCACTTGGCAACGGCACGATGAAGGTTTTGGAGGTGGACGAGGCGAAGGAACCGTCGCGTTGGAATTGCGTAACGCATAGCCTGCACAACGTTTGTGACCGTTGCGGGCGGAGTTTCGACGAGCTGGCACCGGCAAACTTTTCGTTCAACACGGCGCTGGGCTGGTGTCCGGTGTGCGAGGGTCTGGGGGTGCAAAGCGGTGCCAATCCGAACGTGCTGTTGAGAAATCCGAAACTGTCGCTTTCGCAGGGGGCCATTGCGCTTTGGACGCCGGAGGGCAATCCGATGGCCCTGGCGATGATGAAGGTTTTTTGCAGGGAGATGGAGATTCCGACCGACGTGCCGTACGAAGATTTGGCACCGCGATACCGGCGGATTTTGCAGCGTGGCACGGGGGAGCGGTGGTTCGACGTGAAGGAGAAGGCGTTCACGTTCCGGTTCCAGTTCAAGGGATTGATGAACGTGGTGGAGGAAGCGTCGCGTTTGGTTCCGTCGCTGCGGCACAAGCTGGATCATTACCTGGACGACGCCCCATGCGTGGAGTGTGGCGGGAGCCGGCTGCGAGACGATGCGGCGGCTTTCCGGCTGCGGGGCAAAACGATCGACGAAATCTGTGAAATGCCGCTTTCCAAAACGTTGGAGATGTTCAAGCATTGGAAACTGTCCGGCGTGGAAAAGAAGATTGCGGGCGAGCTGGTTCGCGAGATTCGCAACCGGGTGCAGTTTTTGGTGGATGTGGGGTTGGAGTACCTGTCGCTTTCGCGGCCCGCGCCGACGCTTTCCGGGGGAGAAATGCAGCGTATCCGGCTGGCGGCGCAGGTGGGAAGCGGGCTGTGTGGCGTGCTGTACGTGTTGGACGAACCGACCATCGGGCTTCATCCGCGAGACAACCGGCGGCTGATCAAAACGCTCTACCGGCTTCGGGATTTGGGCAATACGCTTCTTTTGGTAGAGCATGATAAAGAGGTGATTCAGAGTGCCGACCGGGTGATCGACTTTGGCCCCCGTGCGGGGCGATGGGGGGGAGAGATCGTCGGTGAGGGGACGCCAAAATCCCTTCCGAAAATAAAAAGTTCGGTGACAGGCCCGTACCTTTCCGGAGAGAAGGGGATTCCGATTCCAAAGAACCGCCGAAAACCGCTGACGGATTTGGACGGCTGGCTTGAAATTCTTGGCGCCCGGCAGAACAACCTGAAAAATATCGACGTTCGGATTCCGTTGGGGACGTTTACCGCCGTCGCGGGGGTGTCGGGGAGCGGTAAAAGCACGTTGGTGGAGGATATTTTATACAACACGCTGGCCCGGCAGTTGCACCGAGCGGGGACGGTTCCGGGGCTGCACACGGCGATTCGGGGGATTCAGAACATCAACAAGGTGATTGCCGTCGATCAGCAGCCGATCGGCCAGACCCCCAGTAGCAATCCGGCGACCTATACGGGGCTGTTCGACTACATTCGCGAGCTGTTCGCCAAACTCCCGGAGGCGAAACTGCGGGGGTTCACGTCGCGTCGATTCAGTTTCAACGTTTCGGGGGGGCGGTGTGAAAAGTGCGAGGGGAACGGGCAGGTCAAGATCGAGATGCACTTTTTGCCCGACGTCTGGGTAACGTGCGACGCCTGCAAGGGGCAGCGGTACGACGCGGAAACGCTTTCGGTGCGGTACAACGGGTATTCGATTTCCGACGTGTTGAATTTAACCTGTGCCGAGGCGTTGAAACTTTTCGAGAACGTGCCGCCAATCCGTCGAATTTTGAAAACGTTGTGCGACGTGGGGTTGGATTACATCACGCTGGGGCAGTCGGCACCGACGCTTTCCGGAGGGGAAGCGCAGCGGGTGAAGCTGGCGGCGGAGCTGTCGCGTCCGGACACGGGCAAGACGCTGTACATCCTGGACGAACCGACCACGGGGCTGCATTTTACCGACTTGACGAAGCTGTTGGAGGTACTGCACCGGCTGGTGGACATGGGGAATACGGTGGTGGTGATCGAGCACAATCTGGACGTGCTGAAAAATGCCGACTGGATTGTGGAGTTGGGGCCGGAAGCGGGTTCGGAAGGGGGGTATGTGGTCACGGCGGGGACTCCGGAGGAGGTGGTGAAATATGCCCGAAGCGTTCGGAAAACCATGCGTTCCTACACGGGGGAGTTTTTGGCTCCGGTGCTGGAAGCGGGGCCGTATCAGACACGCGAACGCTACGATTTTCAGGCCGAGCGGAAGGCGATGGAAAAGTCCATCGACGTGACGGAGCTGGGCGTCGCGGTGCAAATGCCGTGGGAGACGGACGGGGTTCGCTGGCATTCGCAGGGACGCAGTACGCGTTGTCGGTTGAACGTGCCGCGAAATGGCGAATTGCTACCTCCGGCGTCGCCGGTGCCGATTCAGAATCCGGGGAAGTGGGACGTTCGGATTTTTGACGCCGTACTCGACCGAATCGAAGCGATGGACGGGGTGGAAATCGACTGGAAAGACCGGAACGTCGTGCGGATTGCGTCGCGGGAAAAGTCAGGAACGAAATTCCTTCATCTCTACACGAGCGATGAATGGATGTTGAAACTCAGCTTCCGGGTCGCGCGGGGTACGTTCCAGCGGGACGAGCTGGTATCGTCGTTGGGGTTGAAGCCGCTTAACGACATTCCGGAGTTGCCGCTGTATGGGCGTGAGCCGCGGGTTAAGGTGAACGACGACCGTGGCCCGTATCAGGAAATCGACATGCGGGTTCATTTCTGGGAGGAGTTCCACACGCCGGCCATGCACGCGTTTTTCGACCGGGCCATCGATGGGTTTCAGGAGCTGCTGGAGCGGATGGAGGAATCCCCCGAATCGGTGAAGCCGTGGAAAACGTTAGGGCGCCAGTGGCACATGTCGCCGAAAGGTTTTTCCGGCACGATGCGTCGGGTGTGGGATTTTGCGTTGCTCCAACAGATCATCACGGCGTTGGAGGAAACCGCTCCCGAAGCCGTTTGGGGATGGAGCAACGCGGGGGTGGTTCCGGTCAGGCCGCGAGGCAAAGACAAAATCTGGGCACGTCTGGCGACCAAAAAACCGGAGTGGATTCAACTGGAGCTGCTCGGCCCCAAGGGGAAGTTCCCGCAGGGACGAATCAACGATTACAGTTTCGAGCCGGAAATGGATGGGCGTCATCCCGATTTTGACTGCCTGCGATTCAAGTTCCGAACCTCCTCCGAGTGGAAGCGGAACGATTTCGCGGCATTTTTGAAGGAACATTTGGAAGCGTTTTTGAAGTAACGGCAGGCAATGGCGACGTATTTGATATTCAGCGACGATTGGGGGCGGCATCCGTCCAGCTGCCAACACCTGACGCGGTTTTTGCTGCGACCGGAGAATCGGGTGTTGTGGGTCAACACGATCGGGACGCGTCCGCCCCGGTTGGACTGGCTGACGGCGAAGCGGGGGTTTGAGAAGGTTTTTTCGTGGATGTTCTGCAAGCATACCGAGGCGGAAGATGCGGGGGAAAACGGAATTTACGGAGCCTCTCCGACCGTACACCATCCGATGATGTGGCCATGGTTTCGGCACACGTGGGATCGGAAGCTGAATCGATGGTTCCTGCGGCTGGCGATTCGGAAGCTGCTGAAAAATGCGGAGCCTCCGATCCTTGGCGTCACGACGCTGCCGATTGTGGCGGACGTCATGACGCGGGAGTTTGGAATCGACCGGTGGGTTTATTACTGCGTGGATGATTGGAGTCTCTGGCCGGGGATGGATTCGCGACCGTTGGCCGAGATGGAAAAAAAGGTGGTGCAAAACGCCGACGTCCTGATCGCGGCAGGAACGTCGCTGCAAAAACGGCTGGCGGAAATGGGGCGGGATGCGGAACTGCTGACGCATGGCGTCGATTTGGATTTCTGGCGAAACGCACCCACTTCCGGGATGGAACCGGTTCTTCCGGCGGGACTGGAAAAACCGTACTACACGTTCTGGGGACTCATCGACGAACGGCTGGATTTGGACTGGATTCGCCACCTTTCCGACGATTTAACGCGAGGGACGCTGGTTTTTTCCGGGCCGTTCGTGTCGTCGGAGGTGCGGGAAAAACTGGAACGGATACCGCGAACCAAGCTGCTGGGATTCCTTCCTTACGCCCATTTGCCCCGGCTGGCGGCGGAGTCGGACGTGCTGCTCATGCCGTATCGGGACATCGACGTAACGCGGCAGATGCAGCCGTTGAAAATGACGGAATATCTCGTTTCGGGGCTGCCGACCGTGGTGCGCGACCTCCCTGCCACGCGGGAATGGGCCGACGCCATGGACGTGGTGGACACGGCGGAAGCGTTTTCCCAAAAGGCCCGAAAACGTGCGGAAGGGGGCCTTCCAGAGGAACAGAAAATTGCCCGAAAACGGGTGGAAAACGAATCGTGGCGGGCCAAGTCCACGCGATTTGAGGCGATTTTGCGAAAAGATTTACACTGATGAAAAATGTAGTACCGATAACATCGACGAAACGGAAAGTGGATTTGAAAGGGCAGGTGCTGGAAGTCCGCGTGGTCACGGGGAAAGGGGGCGGCCCGGAAAAAACGATCCTGAACACCCCCCGTTATATGAATCCGTTTGGATACCCGACAAAGTGCGCGTACATGCACCCGCCTGAGGATGACGGTTTTCAGGTCATTCTCGACCGGGCGAAAGAGCAGGATTGCGAAATTCTGGAGGTTCCCGACCGTGGCATGTTCGACCGGAGCGTGGGGCGGCGTCTGTTGGAACTGTGTCGTGCGCATGAAATCACGATCTGGCATGGTCACGATTACAAAAGCAACGTCCTGGGTCTCTGGATACGGCGAAAACACCCGATGAAGCTGGTGACGACCGTCCATGGCTGGGTGAATCACACGTGGAAAACCCCGCTGTATTACCTGCTGGATCGCTGGAGCCTGCGGCACTACGACCATGTGATCTGCGTTTCGCACGACCTGTACGAACGCTGCCTGCGGCTGGGCGTGGCAAAGGAGAAATGTTCGCTGGTCGAAAACGCCATCGACACGAAGCAATATTCCCGTACCCTCAAACGGGAGGAGGCGAAAGCCCGTTTCGGGTTCCCGCAAGACCGCATCGTGCTGGGCGGTGTGGGGCGACTGTCGCCGGAAAAGAATTTTGCCGGACTGATCCGCGTCGTGGCCAAACTGCTGGACGAAAACCTGCCGATTTCGCTTTATATTGCCGGGGACGGGCCGATTCAGGAATCCCTTCAACGGTTGATCGACTCTACGGGCCATGCCGACCAGATTCACCTGCTGGGTTTTTGCGCCAACATCCAGGAATTTTATCAGGGGCTGGATTTATTCGTGCTGAACAGCCTGCGGGAGGGGTTGCCTAACGTGGTGCTGGAGGCGATGGCGTACGAGGTTCCGGTGCTTTCCACGCGGGTGGCGGGGGTACCACGGGTGATCACGAATGGCTACAACGGCGTGTTGGTGGACATTCGGCGGGACGACCAGCTCGAAACCATGCTTCGGACGCTCCTTACCGAAACCGACTACCGCCAGATGATCGCCTCCAACGGGCATTTGACGATTCTCAAGCAGTACCATTTTGGCCTGCGGATGAAGAAAATCCGGGATATTTACGACTCGCTGCGAGGGAAAGAAGATGTTTGAGGCGATCATGATGATCTGTTTCGGTGCCAGTTGGCCGGTGTCGCTCTGGAAACTTTGGTCCACGAAGCAGACCGGCGGTGTCAGCCTGCGATTTCACACGCTGGTTCTTATCGGTTATCTCAGCGGGATCGTGCATAAAATCCTGAACCACCCCGACTGGGTGATTTTCCTGTACGTCGCCAACACCCTGATGGTCGCCGCCGCCATGACGCTGGTCGTGCGGTACCGTTTCTTTCCGTCGGGGAGCCGAACCCCATGACAGGCTATTCCACCGGTTTTCCCATGCGGGATTTGGAACGTTTTGGGCCGGGATCGTCGGAAAACGTGACACCGGAGTTTGCCCGGAAATACACCGCATCGCTTGCCGGAAAGCACTACGAAAATTTTACCGTCGTGACGTTTTTCCTCCCGAAAGCGCTGCGGCAGCCGTTTTACAATCTTTACGCATACTGCCGTTGGGCCGACGATCTGGCGGACGAGGCGGGACATGCGACGCATTTGCTCGACTGGTGGGAAACGGAGCTGGATGCCATGTACGCCGGCCGGGCGACGCACCCGGTGTTCGTGGCCCTTGCCGAAACGGTGCGGGAATACGCCATCCCCCGCGAGCCGTTCGCGGATCTGCTTTGGGCGTTTCGCCAGGATCAACAAACGCTGGAATATACATCGCGAGAACAGCTTCTGGAATATTGCCGGCACTCGGCCAACCCGGTAGGACGGCTGATCCTGTACCTCGCCCGGACGACCGACGCGGAATCGTTTCGGCTTTCCGACGCGATCTGCACGGGGCTGCAACTGGCCAATTTCTGGCAGGACGTGGCACGCGACTGGCACGAACGGCGACGGATTTACCTCCCCGACGACGACCGCCAGCGATTTGGAGCGACACGGGAAATTTGGGAAAAGGGGCAAACCACCCCGGAATTTGCCGCGTTGCTGCAAGAGGAAACGGACTGGGCGGAAACGTTTTTCCAGACGGGCCGTCCGCTCATTTCCCGCGTCCCGAAAGCGTTTCGGTTGGAAATTCGGCTCTTTCACGACGGCGGCATGGCCGTGCTTTCCGCCGTGCGTCGCCAAAATTACGACGTCTGGACGCGACGCCCCGTGGTGACGAAATTCCAGAAACTACGTCTTTTGCTAAAAACCTTTTTTAATTGACAGTCGGTGTTTTAAAAGACAAACGGTTCGGACGCAAAGCACGCCCGAACCGCCTGAAAAACGCTTCACTATGGTATCGGTTTGGAGAAATATCAGCGTTTTAATGGCATCACTTCCACAGGAATCCGTTCCCGTGAAAAATGATTTCATTGTTCATCCTGAACACTTGTAGTCTATCATCTTAATCGTTAAAAGCAATACCGAAAGTGAGATTATTTTCAAGAATTTACAAATTTTTCCTAAAGTTTTAACGCATTGGCAATTTCGCGAATCCAGGGGGACAGGGCAACCCATATGAAAAATCTCTCACGCTTTCTTATTTTACGCAAAAAGAAAAGTCGCGACCCCGAAAGCTGCTCTTGCCCTGAAACGTTTTTTTTGTTACCCTGCGGTTATGGATGATTACTCGATACAGCGACAAAATCCCAACGAATGCTGCGTGACCCACCGACCGTTCACGCCCGGCGAATCGTACTACGCGGCGGTTTTCGATGAAAACGGCACGTTCGTGCGTCGGGATTATTCGCTGGAAGCGTGGAAAAAGAATCCCCCTGAACATGTGGTTGGGTTTTGGAAGAAAAAAGTCCCCGAACATGCCGACGCAGGGCGGACACGTCTGGCGGTAAACGACGTGCTTTTATCGTTGCTGGATTACCTGCTGCAAAGTGGCGACCAGCCGGACAAGTTGTACATTTTGGCCCTGCTTCTGGCACGTCGGCGCGTTTTTCGGATTGAAAACAACCGCTTCGACGAAACCGGAATGCTGGAGCTGTACAACCCCAAACGGGACGAAACGCTCTCCATTCCCGTGGTGCTCCCCACCCCACAGCGGCGCGAGGAAATCCAAGACGAGCTGGAACTGACCCTGCACGGAGAGCCGACCGAAACGTTCACGTTCCCCTTTGTCGAATCAGGCGAGGAGGACGAACCCCTGGATTTAACCGAGCTGGAGTTGCCGGACATGGAGGATTTGGAAGAAACATGAACAGGCGCCGATTTTTACGAACACTGCTCCTTTTTCCCCTGCCTGCGACCCTGGGGTGCGGCAGCGTACGCTCGCTTTTTCGTGGAAATCACTCCTCACCACCCCCTGCACACGCGGCACTTTCCGCCAACGCGTCGCTTATGGAAATCTTTCAGGTGGTGAACGCGAACGTCGGAAAAATCGACAGCTTCACCACCACCAACGCAACGCTTTCCGGCGACGGACTGTTCAACCTGAAAGGCGAGATTGCGTTCAAACGGCCCGGACTGTTCCGCCTTCGAGGGAGCCATTCCATGACCGGTGCGGAAATCGACATCGGTCGAAACAACGAAGTTTCATGGATGTGGGTCGGTAAGTCCGAACCCAAAGCGATTTATTACGTCCGTAACGACCAGTACGGGGCGTGCCGCTTCGCCCAGGACCTGCCCATCGACCCCAACTGGATGATCGACGCCATGGGTTTCGGGGAGCTGAATCCCAACCTGAACTACGAAGGCCCCTCCCCCATCGACAACACGCATGTGGAGCTGCGGCTGAAGGAACAGACCGCTGCCGGCACGAAGCGAACGCGGGTAATCGTGATCAACCGTGTCCGTGGCCTCCCCGCCTCCCAGCGGATTTACGACCAGTACGATTCGCTGTCCGTCGAGTCCCGCGTCACGTCGTACTTCACCGATTCCGCCGGCTTCACGTATCCGCAGGCTGTGGAAATTCGCTGCCCCAAAGAAAACGACGGCAAGGGAATGAACGTCCACATCAACTTTGGCACCCCCGTCCTGAACCAGCTCGACGGCGCCAATTCCCACCTTTGGATGATGCCCCAGTATCCCGGCTATCCGCCCCGCGATATGGCACGAATGCAATGAATTATCAATTAATAGAAGTTTTTTTCTGTTTTTCCCGATGAACCTCAAAAAGCCATGGGCCGATTTCGGGGTTCGCTTCCAGGATGGCCAGTTGCCGTTGTGCGTCCTCCTCGCGTTTTTCACGTCGTAACACCGACACCAAAAGCAGCCGGGAGGGAACATCCTCCGGAACCTTTTCCAGACGGCTCCAAAGCATACGTTCCGCCTCGTAAAAATCCTGACGCAGATAGGCCGTCTGCGCCAACGGCAGGGAATCTTCGGCCATCGCGGTTTTCCGACGTTTTTCTTCCGCCAACCGACGTGCCGCCTCGTTTTGCCCGGTGATGAGGATTCCCAAAACCCACGTGATTACGAAAATCAGAAGCAACGTTCCCTGCGACGCCCGCGGAATCACCTCCGACCAGAACAGCGTGCAGGCCACGACGCCGCACGCAAACCATGCGTAAAACAGCGACGCCGCCAGTCCGCCAAGCGAGCCGCCGTAGTAAAACGCCGTAAATCCGGGCCAAAAATGGGTCCATTTCATGATTTCGCAAACACTTCTTCCGCCGCCTGTGCGCAGGCGACACGCGTAAACCCCGTCTCATACACGCGGGAGACATTTTCCGCCGTGATTCCCCCAATCGCGAACGCCGGGAGCGTGATCTCCGCCGCCACCTGCCGCAGAAAATCGAGGCCGGGGAAATGGTCGAACGCCTTGGTACCGGATGGAAACGTCGGGCCGCAACCGATGTAGTCGGCTCCGTCCAACACCGCCTGCCGCGCCTGCGTTAACGTATGCGTGGAAACACCCACCAACCGCGTGTCCCCCACCATCCGACGTGCGTCGCGAACGGTCAGCTCCTCTTGCCCCACGTGTACCCCGTCGGCACGACACACCACGCACAAATCCGCACGGTCATTCAGAATCATCCAACGTTTTTTATCCTGCCGCAGGTCAAGCAACGTACGTAACTGGCGTCCAAAACATACCAATGTCCGGTCGTCGGCCCCCTTGTCGCGAAGCTGAAAAACGTCCGTGCCAAGACGCAACAACCGCTCGATCTTCGCCGGAAAGTCGCCCGACGTATCCACCAATGCGTAAAACCTCGCGTCGCCAAACGTGTCTTTGGAAACAAACCGCACCGCCCGTTGGAGCGTGTACGAAAGATAACGCATCTGCTCGAACTGGTGGGCCGCTTCCGGACAGGAAATTTTGCTGAACTCCTCCAACGACCGAAGGGATTCCTGCAATCGGGAAAAATTCGCCGCCAGCACGTGCGCGACGCTCTCCCGATGAAACTCCGTCGGCACGCTAATCGTTGTGCCAACGTCCTTCTGTGTCTCCCGAAACGCCAGCCGCGTCTCCATCGGAAAGCACGCAATCGCCGACACCACGCCATGCCGCACCGTCTTGAGCTGCTCGGTCAGAAATGCGTCGTCCCGCACGAAACGAACGTAATCCTCCAACACCCGAAGTGCCTCGCACGCCCGGTTTGCCGAAGCGTCCAGAATCCGATACAGGGAAGAATCGTTCATTTCGTGAAACCATCCCGGAACTCAGTTCCCACGCGTCATTGCAATCCGCCCGGTTCGGACGGTTTCCAGAATTTCAAACGGACGCAACAGGTCGATGAATGCCTCGATTTTCTTCTCTTTGCCGGAAATCTCCACAATCACCGAATCCAGCCCAACGTCCACAATTTTCGCCCGGAAAATATCGCATATCTCCCGAACGTCCACCCGCGTTTTGGCATCCGCCTTCACCCGAATCAACGCCAAATCCCGTTCCACGTAGTCGTCGGCGCTGATGTCGATCACCTTCACGACCGTCACGATTTTTTCGAGCTGCTTGCGTACCTGCTCCAGAACATGGTCGTCGCCCACCACGACAATCGTCATCCGGGAAAGTGTCGGGTTGTCGGTTTCGCCGACCGCCAGACTTTCAATATTATAACCACGAGACGCCAACATCCCTGAAATATGGGACAACACGCCCGGCACGTTCTGAACCAGTGCGGAAAGCAGGTGTTTCATCTTTTATTCCTTTCCAAAAAGAACTTATAACGCCCCTAATCATAACGTATCCCCCCGTTCCTTCAAGGGGGTGGGCATCTGCGTAGGGGAATCCCATTGGGGCCGGAATTGGGGAGGGGGTTTTGCGGGGTATTCGGGCAGCTCTTGCTTCCGTGAGGGGTTTCTGTTATATTGTGGGAAAAGAGAATTTTCCGCGTGAGGTGAAAGATGAAAAAACTGGCGATTCTGTTGGGATTTTGGATGTTGTTCGCGATGAGCGTACCGACGGATGGTTTTGCGGAAACGAGCAAGAAACCCTCGGCGTCGAAAACGTCGAAAACGTCCAAATCGAAGAAGAAAACCACGTCGAAAAAGACGACGGATAAAAAGAAAAAGAGTCCGAAGAAAAAGAACGATCCAGAGCAGGAAGCGGAGGAAAAACCGACGCGGGACAATCGACCGTTGGAAGAAAAGATCGCGGAGCAGCAGACGAAGTTTCGCATGACGGGCGTCAAGTCGTGGTACGAGCTTTCGGAGGAGCAGGAAGCGGAAGAAGTGGAAAAGCAGAAGGCCCAACTGGAGGAGATCAAGAAGTCGTTTTCACGTAACAACATGGTTTATTACGAGTCGGCGCATTTTTTGTATTTGACCGACGCACCCCGGCCGATTGCGTTGGAGTGTCTGAAATTTTTGGAAGCGGGGTTCGACAAGCTGGTGCAGATTTTCAATCTTCCCAAGGAGTCCCCGGTTTGGCAGGGGAAGGGGATTGTCGTTGCGTTTGTGCGGAAGCAGGATTTTCTGGAATTTGAATCGACGGTTTACCAGACGAATTATGATTTTGAGAAGATTCTCGGACTGGCACACCTGTCGAGCGACGGTTCCGTGGTAATCAGCATGTTTTACGGCGACATGACGCACACGGATTCCCGGTGGCAGTTCCTTTCGACGATGATTCACGAAACGACGCATGGGTTTGTGCACCGATATCGGTCGGCGGTGTATCCTCCCACGTGGTTGAACGAGGGGATTGCGGATTTTGTGGCGGGGTATGTGGTGCCACGATCGACGAACGTCCCGAACAAGCAGCGGGAGGCGTTGCGGGTCATGCGTCAGACCGGGTCGGTCGGGGGGCTGATGGCGGCGGAAGGGCAGATCATGCCGTGGCAGTATGGCGTGGCAAGCGGGCTGGTGGGGTTTATGTTGAAAAACGATCCCAAGGCGTTCAAGAATTTTTTTGAGGCGGTAAAATCGGGGCAGAACTGGCAGCGTGCGTTGTCCGAGCATTACAAGTGTTCGGTGGAGCAGCTTCTTCTGGCGTTTGGTCGGGCCAACCGCATCCCACATCTGGGAATGTAACCATGTTTCCATAAAACGCCTCCTATTACTCCATGTTCATTGCTCATTGTTCATTGTTCAAAAAAAGTAAAAAAGGGGAGAAGGGTTGCTTTTTCGATAAAAAGAGGTATAATCTTTTTAGGTGACAAAATTCTCAATAGCAGAAAACGAGTTCCACGATGTCCGACAACCATGAGACCCCTTCGTCTTTACTCACGCAATGCAAGAAGAACCTCCCCGAAGGCTGGGAACGGATGAAGGTGTTGTACGGACGGCTGATTCTGTATTGGTGCAAAAATGCGGGGCTTCAGGAAAACGATCGCTATGATGTTTACCAGGATGTCATGCTGACGCTCGTCAAAAATATTCACCAGTTTCGCAAAGAGCGACCGGGGGACAAATTCCGCAAATGGCTAAAAACCATCACCCATTCTCGGATTTCCGACTTTTTCCGGAAGCAACAGCAACAGCCCATCTTAAAGGACATGGCGGAGTTTTCCGAACGGGAAGCGATCCGAAATACCCGTGAGGCGGAGGAGGTCGAAATTCTGTTCCAGCAGCTTTTTCAGCTTCTGAAATCGCATTTCGACGCGAAAACGTTGGAGGCGTTCCGTCTGATGAATCGACCTGGCTCGACGAGTGAAGAGGTTGGAAAAGAGCTGGGCATGACTGCCGTCGCCGTCCGAGCTGCCAAAAAGCGGGTTATGGACCGAATTCGTAAGGATTATGGCGATCTGCTTTAGACACGTAACAGGCTCGCGTTCCTTTTCTGGAAAGGATGAATGCGATGGATTCCTGTTACGATCATGCAATATTAATGGGGCTGGTGCGATGCGAGTTGGACGACGCCAGGACTCAGGAGGTGGAGGATCATCTTGCCATCTGCCCGGATTGCCGCCGGCGTGTCGGGGAGCTGGAACAGATTACGATTCCGCTGTTCGATTTTACGCAGCTTTCGGAATCCGAAATCACGTGTGCCACGGAATTAGGGCAATTCGACGACCGATTTACACAATTTTTGGACACGGAAGAAACGCTGGAACTACCTTTAATTATCGGCGTTTACGAAATTCATCGGGTGCTGGAAAAGGGGGGAATGGGGATTCTCTACGAAGCGGAGCATCTGCTTTTAAGACGCAAGGTGGCGATCAAGTTTCTGCGTCATAAACGTCTTCCCCAACCGGATATGCTGGAACATTTTCAGCGGGAAATCACCGCCGCCGGAAAATTGGTTCACCCCAATATCGTTACCGCAACCGACGCCGGGACTTACAACGGCCAACCGTTTCTGGTCATGGAACTCCTATCAGGGGAAACGGTGGAGCGGTACGTTTACCGCAACGCGTCGCTCTCCCCCACCGAAGCGAGCCAGATCACCATTCAGGCCGCACGGGGACTTCAGCATGCCCACGAAGCGGGATGGATTCATTGTGATGTCAAACCCTCCAACCTCTGGCGAACCCCGGACGGGACGATCAAGGTGCTGGATTTGGGCCTGGCTTCCCTGCAAACGTTGGGGAAAACCGCTTCCCGGAAGGGAGGAACGCCCCATTTCATGCCGCCCGAACAACAATCCGGAAAAGAACCGGTCGATGAACGTTCCGACATTTACTCTCTGGGCTGCACGCTCTACTTTCTGCTTACGGGGAATCTTCCTGAAATTTCCGACCCTCCCCAACCCGTGGTCGTGCCCAAAACGGAAGCGGACATACCGCCCACCCTGCAAAACGTTCTGCGTCGCATGACACAACCGCAAAAATCCCGCCGTTTTGCCTCCATGGAAAACGTCATCCACGCACTTGAAAAATTTGCCACGCCACGCAGCTCCACCGCAAGCATCGCCACGGCGTACGTGACCATGCTCCTCTCCCTGTTGATTTTTCCCCTTCCACTGGGAATCGTAACCGTCCTTCTGGGCTACCGAAACAAAAAACGCGGCAGCATTCTCCATGGAAGAATCCAGATCATCATGGGAATCCTTTGCGCCATCATTGGTTCGGCCATCGGAACCTTTTACTGGATGGAACGGGGCGAATAAGATTCCAGGGGAGGATCAATACTCTTTGAAATGCGGATTGTTGTACTCGTCGTCGCCAGCGGTCAAAACGTACGGGCCATCCTCCGTAATCGCGACGGTATGCTCAAAATGGGCGGACGGTTCCTTGTCGGCCGTCACCTGAACCCAACCGTCGGCCCCTTCACGAACCTTGTGCGTGCCGACGTTCACCATCGGCTCAATCGCAATCACCAACCCCGGCTGAATCCGAAAATCCCCACCACGGCATGGATAGTTCGCCACCTGCGGTTCCATGTGCATTTCCCGACCGATTCCATGCCCCACAAACGTATCCACCACCGAAAAACCATGGTCTTCGACAAACGTTTCCATTTCCGTGGCAATCGCGTTCCAGTGCGTCTTTTCAGAAAGAAGCTGAATGGCCAAATCCAACGTTCCCTTCGTCACATCCAACAGCCGCTGCTTGATGGGGGAGATGCTGCCAATCGGGTACGTCCGGGCCGAATCCCCACACCATCCCGACACCCGCGAACCAATATCCACGCTCAAAATATCCCCTTCCACCAATACCCGGTCGCTCGGAATGCCATGAACGACCTCCTCATTCACCGACATGCACGTCACCGACGGGAACGGTTTCTGGCGGGAATACAACTGCACCCCCTTGAACATCCCCTCCACGTTTTTGAGGCGGAAATAATCCTCCACAATCGCGTTCGCTTCCCGGGTCGTCATCCCCGGCTTCACGCGCTCCCCGATCATCCGATGGGCGTGGTATACATGCAACCCGGCACGACGCATTAGCCGAATCTCCCGCTTGGATTTCAATTCCACCATCTCAACCTCGCATTTCCTCTAATAGATATTACGAAAGCCCCACGAAAGCACACGAATCGGATTTCCCTTCGTGCTTTTTCGTGAGGCTTTCGTTTTCTCTGGTTTTCCAACCGTTTCCCAAAAATTACTGGAGCGAATCCAGTTCTTTCTCAATCCGGGCAAAAATTTCTTCCACCGTGCCCAAACCGTCGATCGTCTTGAGCAACCCTTTTTTGCCGTAGTAATCCAACAGCGGCGAGGTCTGGTTCCGATAACCGACCAGACGCGTCTTGATCGCTTCGGGCGTGTCGTCAGCACGACCCCGACCCGCCAAACGCGTAAACAGCTCCTCCTCCGGAACCCGAAGCTCCAGAACCACGTCCAACGGCGTGCCCGCCGCCTTCAGCATTTCGTCCAACGCCTCCGCCTGCGCAATCGTACGGGGGAAACCGTCCAGCAGGAATCCCTCCGAACAATCCGGCTGCGCCAGACGCTCTTTAATAATATCCACAATCACCTGGTCCGGAACAAGCTGCCCGGTCGACATGTATTCGTTCGCCTTCAGACCCACTTCCGTTCCCGCATCCCGTGCCGCACGGAGCATATCGCCTGTGGACAAATGCGCGGGGTGATATTTTTTGATGAGAAATTCCGCCTGTGTTCCTTTGCCGGCTCCCGGAGGGCCAATGAAAACCAAACGCATGGTTGACTCCCTTAATTGCTATGATCTGTCTTTCAGGCAACTCCCCAAACCCGTTTGGAAAGAGCCTTGTCAAAAAAAATGCGGAACCCCTGTTTTCGGATTCCGCATTCCGAATTCCGAATTATTTTTCGAGCAATCCCTTGTAACTTCGCATGACAAGGTGACTGTCGATCTTCTGTACCAGGTCGAACGCCACGCTCACCGCAATGAGCAACCCCGTTCCCCCGTAGAAACTGGCCAGGTCGTGACGAATCTCCAACGCGTTGGCCAACAGTGCCGGCAGGATGGCAACCAACGCCAGGAACGCCGCCCCAACGTAGGTAATGTGTACCATCACCTTTTCCAGATAATCGGCCGTCTGCTTGCCCGGACGATGCCCACGGATGATCGTGCCGTTGTTCTTCAGATTGTCTGCCATGTCCTTCGGGTTGAACGTAATCGCCGTCCAGAAGTAGCAGAAGAAGAAAATCAACGCAATGTACATCAGGTTGTACGTGAACAGGCTGTCATGCGAAAACATCTCGTACAGGAAGTTGCAGACACTGTTGCCACGGAAACCTTGGAACAACCAGCTCGGAATCATCAACAAGCTGCTGGCGAAGATGATCGGCATCACGCCCGCCTGATTCACCCGCATTGGCAGGTACTGACGTCCTCCGCCATAAACGCGACGACCACGAACATGCTTGGCACTCTGCGACGGAATACGACGCTGACCCAACGTGATGAACACCACGCCCGAAATCACCGCGACAAAAAGCACCACCAGCACCAGCAGTTTCACCACACTCGTCCCTTCGCCACCTACGCTCAAACCGTTCGCGCTGATGTCGTTGCACAACTGAATAATCGGAGCCGGCATACGAGCCAAAATTCCCGCCATGATCAAAAGACTGATTCCGTTTCCAATCCCATAGGCGTCTATCTGCTCGCCCAACCACATCAAAAACGCCGTGCCGCACGTCATGGTGAACACCGCCGTGAACTGCCAGAACAACGTCAACTGCCCTGCGTCATTGCAGAACTGCGGCAGGAAAATGGATTCGCCGTTCCCCGTCGCGGCTCCATGAGCCATCGCAATCAGATAGAACCAGCTCTGGAACAGGCAGAGCACAATCGTCGCATAACGGGTGTACTCGTTAATCTTCTTTCGACCACTCTCCCCTTCCTTCTGAAGCATCTCCAACGGCTTCCAGACGCTGGCCAGCAACTGGAATATAATCGACGCCGAAATGTACGGCATGATCCCCAAACCAAAAATGGTAATCTGCCGCAGCTCCGAAGCACTGAAGAATTCCGCCTGGCTCAACAGATTCCCCAGAGGACTCTCCGATTGAACCTGGAACGCCTTTTCCAGCACTTCCGAATTGATCATCGGAAGATTAATGTGAAATCCTATGCGGAAAATCGCCAACAGAAGCAACGTCAGAAAAATCTTTCGACGCAGTTCCGGAATGGTGAAAATAACTCGAATTTTTTCGAACATGGGTATTCATCCTCAAAATTGATGATGGAAACAAACCGTAATAAATGGAGTAATTCTAGCATAAACCCAAGATTTACGCTAGGGGGCTTCTAGGGGGTTTCGGAAATATATTCCCGCAAATCCCTAAAAATCCACAAAATTCCGGGAGTCCCCCCCGAAACCTTCCTCGCCACGACGCTACTCCGTCCGTCTGCGAACCCTCCAACACCTCCTCCTGCTCCTCACGTAAAAAAGCGTAAAACCACTTCCGTAATTTTACGCTTCCTCTGTACGGAACTCAGGCGGTGTCCGCCAACGGATCAAGCCTCGGCTTTCGCCTTCTTCACGCCCTTCACCACCGGCTTTTTGCCCGGAAGAACTTCCATCTCGGCTCCCGCCGCTTTGATCTTCTCTTCCGCCGTCTTGCTGAAACGGTGGGCCTGAATCTTGACCTTCTTCGTCAACTCGCCATCGCCCAGAACCTTCAAAACATCGTAACGATATTTCAAAATGCCCTTCGCCTTCAGCGACTCAACATTCACCGTCTCGCCGTCCGAGAACATCGCGTCGATGTCACAGACATTGATGCAGGCCACTTCCAACGCGCCAGCGTTGTTGAAACCACGCTTCGGAACCCGACGGAACAACGGCATCTGGCCGCCTTCAAACGAAAGGTTCATCGACGAACCGCTACGGCTGCCGTAACCTTTCGTCCCACGCCCCGCAGTACGGCCCTTTCCAGAACCTTTACCACGTCCTAAACGCGTGATCTTCTTATTCTTAACGATACCAGTATTTACAGTATGCAAGTTCATTACAGGGATACTCCTCGAAGCGTTTCAACCTCGGACTTGGAGCGAATCTGCTGCAAAGCATTCAGCGTCGCTTTCACAAGGTTCAAAGGGTTATTCGATGAAAAACTCTTGGTCAGAATGTCGTGAATCCCGCAGGCTTCACACACGGCACGCACCGCCGACCCGGCAATAATTCCCGTTCCAGGACGCGCGGGAACCAACACCACCCGAGCTGTGCCGAACCGACCGTGAACCTCATGCGGAATCGTCGTCCCCTCCAGCGTGACTTTCATCATGCTGCGGGCACCATCCTTCACCGCCTTCTCGACCGACGGCGGTACTTCGTTGGCCTTGCCGTATCCACAGCCAACCTGCCCCTTGCCATCGCCGACGACTACCAAAGCCGCGAAACTGAACCGACGACCACCCTTCACCACGGCGGCACAACGTCGGATCTTCACAACTTTTTCCACTAGTCCGTTATTTTCTCTTGATTCGTTTGACATGGATTTTCTTCGTCTCGTCGTTAGGTTTCTTCCGGCTAACCGGTTTTTCTGGTAAACCGTACCACTCTCGGCACGACTCTTATACCACTATTTCTTGGCCGCTTTCTTTTCCTTCGCAGGCTTCTTCGCGACTTCCTTCTCCACGGGCGCTTCCTGCTTGACAGCCGCAGCCCCCAAATCCAAACCAGCCGCACGAGCCGCTTCCGCAAGCGCCGCCACGCGACCATGATACCGGTAATGACGACGATCCACCGTCGCTGCCTTCACCCCGGCAGCCAACGCACGCTGTGCAATCACTCGCCCTATCACCGTAGCGGCCGCTACGTTACCACCGTACTTCACTTCCTCCGCAACATCCTTGTCTAAGGTGCTCGCATACGCCAGGGTCTTCCCCGTCGCATCGTCAATCACCTGCGCACTGATGTTCTTCAGACTACGGAACACGGCAAGCCGCGGACGGGTCGAGTTCGCCTTGATATGGTTCGTTACCCGCCAGCTACGTCGCTTGCGCTGCTTATAATTTACTTTTGTACGTTCCACGGTAATTCTCTTTCCAATCGTTCAAGTGCGGCTTATTTCGCCATGACCTTGCCCTGCTTGCGGCGGACATTCTCGCCCTGGAAACGAATCCCCTTGCCCTTGTAAGGCTCGGGCTTCCGGAGAGCGCGCGTCGAAGCGGCAAACTGGGACACCTTCTGTTTGTCGATTCCCGTGATCAGAACGTGCGTCTGGTCGGGACAGGATACCTGCAAACCCTCCGGAATCGGAACCTGAAGCTCATTCGCCATTCCTACACGCAACTGAAGCGTATTGTTCTGAACAGCGGCAATGTAACCAACCCCCACGAGTTCCAAACGCTTCTCGTAGCCGGCCGTCACTCCGATAATCATGTTCGCAAGCTCCGCCCGCGTCGTTCCGTGCATCGCACGACTCCAACGCTCCTCGTCCTTACGCTCCACAATGATCTCGCTACCTTCCTGCTTCACCGTTATGCACGGTACACAGGCAAGCTCAAGTTTCCCCTTCGGGCCTTCCACCGTCACCAACGTGTCGGTAATCTCTACCTTCACACCAGCCGGCACTTCTATGGGTTTCTTTCCAATACGCGACATCTCAATATCACCTTTGATGTATTGTCTCCGGCAGAAGCTCGCACCCCTGCCGCCTGTAATCAGAGACCAGACTGCCTGACAGCCCCACTGACACAGCGCGCCCCCGCAAAATCACCAAATCTCGCAGAGAACTTCACCGCCATGGTTCAGTCTTTTGGCCTCACGGTCACTCAACAATCCCTCGCTCGTACTCAGGATGGAAATCCCCAGCCCATTCAATACAGGCTTCAGACTCTCAGCTCCAGAATATACCCGGCGACCGGGCTTGCTGACTCTTTTAATGTGCCGAATGACACGCTCTCCGTTCGGTCCGTATTTCAAAATAATACGAATCACGTTCACGGGCTTCGCTTCTATCTCCTGCCAGTCCCAAATATAGCCTTCGCGCTTCATCACTTCGGCAATATTCTTCTTCAGGTTGGAGTACGGAAGGTCCACGTGCGGACGTTCCACTCTCACGGCATTGCGGATACGTGTCAACATATCGGCGATGGGGTCGGTCATCATAGCTTTTCTTCCTTTACCAACTCGCCTTCTTCACACCAGGAATGTTTCCCTGGTCAGCCAATTTGCGAAAGCAAATACGACAAATACCGAATTTTCGATACACTGCTCGCGGTCGCCCACACAAAAGACAACGATGTTCGCTGCGTGTGGAAAACTTGGGCTTTCTGCTTGCCTTCGCAATTTTTGATTTGCTTGCCATTTTTATTTTCCCTTATTTCTCTGCACGGAACGGCATGCCAAATTTCTTCAGCAACAGCCGAGCCTCATCGTCTGTCTTTGCACTGGTGACGATCGTAATCGTCATTCCCTGCGGACGAGTAAACTTGTCAGGATTCAACTCCGGAAACACTAACTGCTCCGAAAGACCCATGTTGTAGTTCCCTCGATTGTCAAAGCCGTTCGGATTCAGCCCGCGAAAGTCCCGCACTCGGGGAAGCGCAAGACTGATCAGACGATCCAAAAACTCGTACATCCGCTGATGACGCAACGTCACTTTGCACCCAATTTTCATACCCTCACGGAGACGAAATCCAGCAATGGACTTTCTCGCCTGCGTTACCACCGGCTTTTGCCCCGTTATCTGAGACAACGCGTCCACCGCCTCTTCCATGTGCTTCTTCTCGTTAATCGCCGAGCCGACGCCCATGTTGACGATGATCTTCTCTATCCGGGGAATCGCCATCGGATTCTTCACGCTAAGCTCGTTCTCAAGCTCCGGAATAATCTCGTTCTTGTATTTTTCCTGAAGTCGGGGAATCATCTTTCTTCCGTTCTGATGAATTGCTCGTACAATTCACACGTTACTTCCAAAACCACTTTTCGACTTCCGTAAACGCTTTCGCGCCCACAGAAACACTACGCCTTGGCACGCGACTTCTTCGCCGGAGCGACAAGCCCATTGCCTGCATTGCACTTCTTGCAATATCGTTCCTTGGAACCATCGTCCAAATAACGGGTCCCTAACCGCGTCGGCTTGCCACATACCGTGCAAACAAACATTACGTTCGACTGCGATACCGGCTTCTCCATCTCCAAACGACCCCCCTGCGGGTTCCGCTTGTTCGGACGAACGTGCTTCGTCACAACGTTCACGCCTTCCACCGTTACACGACCGGCTTCACGATCTATGTCCGTCACCTTCGCAACTTTGCCCTTGTCGGCACCGGCAATTACCTGTACTTTGTCACCTTTACGAATACGCATCACAGCACCTCACTGGCCAGACTTACGATCTTCATGAAACCGTTCTCGCGAAGCTCACGAGCCACAGCACCGAATATTCGCGTCCCACGCGGATTGTTGTCCTTGTCGATGATAACCGCGGCATTCGAATCGAAACGTACATAGCTCCCATCCGGACGTCGCACCGGCGCCTTCGTTCGCACGATCACCGCACGACAGACACCGCCCTTTTTCAGGTCGCTGCCAGGAATGACGCTCTTGACACTGCATACGATAATATCGCCGAGTCCCGCAGTTCTTCGGTGCGTCCCGCCGAGTACCTTTACGCACATCAGCTCTTTCGCACCTGTGTTGTCGGCTACTGCCAGCCGGGTCTGCATCTGGATCATTACGACACCTTTTATCTAAATCTATTTGGCTTCTTCCTGTGCGGCACGATTCGCAGCATGTAATGCCGCTACGTCCACCAGACGACTTTCCTGTACCACGCTGACAAAATTCCAGCGCTTACGCTTCGACATCGGACGACATTCTTCAATCTCGACCGTGTCCCCCTCTTTGGATGTATTGTTCTCGTCGTGAGCAATACAAACGGACTTCCGACGGATATACTTCCCATAACGCGGATGCTTCTCCACTCGGTCAATCTCTACCCGACGCGTCTTGTCCATCTTGTCGCTCGTCACGACGCCAACGACTACCTTCTTCGGCATGATCTCATCCTTTACCTTGTATCAGTTCGCTTCTTCCGCCATCTGACGCTCCGAAAGGATCGTCCTGACTTGAGCAATCAACCTGCGATGTTTCTTCAACTCACTGGGAGCGTTCAAGCGTTCACTCTGCGCCTGAAGACGAAGACGAAATAATGCGTCAATCGCCTCTTTCAACGTGAACTGAAGCTGCTCAGTACTCTGTTCGCGGAGTTCTTTCGCTTTCATGAGTCTTCTCTCTATTTGCTGAAAAATTGTTACTTAATCCGACGGCGTACCATCCGTACCCGAACCGGCATCTTGTGCGCCAATCGAGCCAGACATAACCGCGCCGCTTCTTCCGTCGTTCCACCAACCTCGTACAAAATCGTACCAGGCTTCACCGGTGCGGCCCAATATTCCGGCTCGCCCTTTCCTTTACCCATTCGTGTCTCCAACGGAATCGATGTGATCGGTTTGCTCGGAAACACCCGGATAAAAAGCTTGCCTTCCCCTCGGAGGTACTGCTGAGCAGCGATACGACCCGCTTCAATCGTCTTGGCGGGAATCCATCCCCCCTGCATCGTCTGAAGCCCGTATTCGCCGAAAACAACACGTCCGCCACGGGTCGCGTTACCGCTTATACGTCCTCTTTGGACCTTTCTGTGTTTTATTCGTTTCGGCATCAACGCCATCGTTCTTACCCTCGCTATAAGAGCCTAAATTAATCCATACCTGAATGCCGATATGCCCCTGAGCAATCTTGGCTTCAAAAAACCCGTAGTCTATGTTCGCACCAAGCGTGGACAACGGTATCGAACCATCAATCGCCTTCTCGCACCGCGACATCTCAGCCCCGCCCAAACGACCGGAAAGCTGGATTTTGATTCCCTTCGCCCCCGCCTCCATCACGTTCTTGATCGAACGCTTCATGGCCTGACGGAAACTGGAACGCTTCATAAGCTGCTCACCAATATCTTCCGCGATAAGCTGAGCAACCAAATTCGGTTTCTCGACTTCCTTCACCTCGATCGCTATGCGGCGACCAATCAGGTTCTGTAGATCTTCCTGAAGCTCATCAATCACTTTACCCGCCGCACGCGATAAATCCCGCGCACGTCCACTGAAAAGGATTACCTTCACTTCATCACGCGTACGCTCGATTTCGATCTTCGAAATCATCGGGTACATCGCGCGACCCGCCGTCGTTTTACGGGTTTTCACGAACTTGCGAATCTTCTGGTCTTCCACCAGCAACTCGCCAAATTCCTTCTTCGATGCGTACCAACGACTTTTCCAACCAAGGAAAACACCAGTTCGATAACCAATTGGATTGACTTTCTGTCCCATGTTCTGTTCTCTTACTTTTGGTTGTTGCGTTAGTTATAAATCCAGTGTAACCCGAATGTGCGACGTCCGCTTCTTAATGACCGACGCGCTTCCGCGGGCCTTCGGACGAAATCGCTTGAACATCGGACCACCGTCCACGCAGAGCTCCGTAATACGAAGTTCACCGACCTTACGCTCGTTCTTGTCGCGAGCGTTGCCCAATGCACTGTTGATGACCTGCTCGACCATCCGGGCGCCGCGGTTCGGCTGATACTTCAGAATCTCCAGCGCTTCATCAGCGTATTTGCCACGTACAAGATCCGCCATGTAACGAAGCTTGCGGGGGCTGATTCTTGCGTAACGATACAATGCTTTGTACGGCATGACTATTCCCTCATTCCAGAGCCGATACCGCAATACCGGCCCCTCTGTTTTTAACGTTTACCCTTGCCGCCATGTCCGCGGAATATTCGCGTAGGAGCAAATTCACCCAGCTTGTGTCCCACCATCTCCTCCGTCACAAAGACGTTCACATGGTGCTTTCCATTATGAACCATGAAGGTAAAACCTACAAACTCCGGGATAATCGTGCTGCGACGTGCCCACGTTTTAATAGGTTCCTTGGTTCCAGCTTCGATCTGCTTGTCCACTTTGACGTACAAGCTCGGATCAACATACGGTCCTTTTTTTGACGATCGTCCCATAGTACCCTAATTCCTAGTTTGCAAGTTTCAGTTGACCGTAACGACGAGACTTACGCCGACGCACGATCGCCTTGTTCGATGACTTATGACGCTGACGTGTGGAGTGACCCTTGGTCGGCTTACCCTGCGGAGTGACCGGGTTACGACCACCCTTCGTACGACCTTCACCACCACCATGCGGGTGATCTATCGGGTTCATCGCCGTGCCTCGTACGTGAGGACGACGACCCTTCCATCGATTACGCCCCGCTTTGCCAATCACGATGTTCATGTTGTCGCCGTTACCAACTTCACCAAGAACCGCGCGGCACTCGACCGGAATTCGACGAATTTCTCCACTGGGCAACGTAATCTGCGCCCAACCCTCCTGACGGGCCATCAGCGTCGCATAAACGCCCGCCGAACGGCACATCCGCGCCCCATGACCCGGCTGAAGCTCAATGTTGTGAATCGTGCTGCCCAACGGAATCTGCGAAAGCGGAAGGCAATTGCCCACGCTCACCACCGCATCTTTACCACTGGCAACCTTCATCCCCTTCTGGAGTCCCTTGGGGGCGATAATGTAACGTTTCTCACCATCCACATAGTGCAGCAACGCAATGCGCGCCGTACGGTTCGGATCATACTGAACCGAATCCACCACCGCTTCCACTCCGTCCTTGTTCCGACGGAAATCAATCAAGCGGTACTGCTTCTTGTGTCCTCCACCTCGATGACGACACGTAATAATCCCCTGATGATTACGTCCGTTCGTGCGGCGTTTCGGCTCAAGAAGCGATTTCTCTACCTTCGCGCCCGGCGTCAGATCAGCAAAGTCACTGACCGAAGCGTTACGGCGTCCCGGAGACGTTGGCTTGTAGTGTCGAATTCCCATGATTTTATCCTGTTATCTGTTACCCGCCCGGAACACCCGTGCGGTGACTTATGCGGTCGTATTCCTGATTCTACGTAAACCTTTGCACGACCACCACTCACATTGTTTAGAAGAAATCGATCCGGTGCTCCTCATTCAGGAACACAATCGCCTTCTTCCAGCAGCTCGTCTTAAACAGTCGCTGCTTGAACCGACGCGGCTTGCCATGCCGATTCTGTGTATTCACTTTTTCAACTTTCACGTTGAACAATTCTTCCACGGCGTCTTTAATTTCCTGCTTCGTAGCGTCGGGATGGACCTGAAACGCGTAGGAATTAAATCGGTTCGCCTTGTGGACGCCCTTCTCCGTAACGAGAGGACGAATGATAACCTGATGCGGTTCCAAAATCAGGCCAGCGCCTTTAATCTCAGCCATGATACGTCCTTTCCTTACTCAGCTATTTCCTCAGGGGTATTCGCAGTGCTCTTCGCAGCCGCAACCTTGCCACGGAATGCGTCCAACGCCGCACGCGTCATTACAACCTTACGCGGCTTGAGAATCTCCAAAGCGTTCAAATCCGATACCGGAAGCACCTGCAAACCCGGAATGTTTCGCCCGCTCTTGTAAAGATTCAGATCGTATCCCGAAATCGCGAACAACGTCGTCGTACCACATACGTTCAACGCCGTCAGTACGCCCGCCATCTCTTTCGTCTTGGGAGCATCCATACTGAAATCTTCCACCAAAATGACCTGCTGCGACTCAAACTTCGCTCGCAACGCCATCCGGGTCGCCGCCTGCAACGCCTTGCGAGGCAAACGATACGTCCAGTCCATCGGACGCTTCGCATGAATGTGACCGCCACCTCGGCGAACACCACTCCTCTTGTGACCGGCACGCGCGTTCCCCGTACCTTTTTGCTTGTACATCTTCTTCGTGGAACCAGCCACCTCACCACGCGTCTTGGTCTTCGCAGTTCCCTGGCGCTGATTCGTCTGGTACATGACCACGGCATCGTGAAGCAGTTGTTTGCTGATATTCCCAGCGAGCTCCTTTTCGTCGAACTCGTAGGTATCTACCTGCTTGCCATTACGGTCAAAAATCGGCAGACTGACCATGATAGTCTCTTCTCTCTTCTTGAGGATTGTTTTCTAACCAAACACTCTAAGGTGAAACCAACGGCTCAAATCAAGTGCTTTGCGGACCTGTCATCCTTTCACCTGGCGGCGAAAATTGGTTATCTTTTTTTGCCTGCCGTAAAGCTCGGCAAAAGTGCGGTCCGACCGGAACGTCCGGGTTTGGAATTGCTTCCTGACGGGACTTTCACCCATCCGTCGTTACTCTATATCCATAAAAATTGGCCCTGAACCTCGCGCCTTGCGGCCCATCAGTTCATGACCAATTCACCTTCCAATTTGTTCGGACGCGGCTGCATGTTCGTCGGACGAATCGTTACGTAGGAACCGTTCGCTCCCGGTACGCCACCCTTGATCAACATCAGATTGTTGTCCTTGTCCAAACGCACAATCGCAATGTTCCGAACCGTTACCTGCGTCGCACCATACTGTCCAGGCATCCGCTTGCCCTTCAATACACGGCTCGGATACGCACTACAGCCCGTACCGCCCATATGTCGATGGCACTTCTTCACACCATGGCTGGCACGCTGACCCGCAAAGTTGTGACGCGTCATCGTTCCGGCATAGCCACGACCCTTGCTCGTGGAAATCACATCCACCGCCGTCGTGCCCTCAAATACCGAAACGTCCAGCTTCTGGCCTACCTGATAATCCGCAGCGTTGCAACGGAACTCACGAATCATTTTCTTCGGTTCGCAGCCGGCTTTCACACGGGTCTCCCCGGCGGCCGCCATGGCCTTCTGACGCTTGCTGTCGATATCCGCAACATGTCCGCGTTCCGCACGGGAAGCACGCGAGCGTTTCTTGTCGTCAAAACCGATCTGAATGGCTTCATAACCATCTTTGTCTCCGGTCTTGACCTGGAGCACATCGCACGGACCCACTTCCAGAACCGTCACGGGAATCGCTTTTCCCGAAACCTCGTAGACCTGAGTCATTCCAATTTTGCGTCCGAGTAATCCAACACTCATTGTTCTCACCTTTGACATGCCGCCTTTCAGGAGAAATCCGCATTTTCAAGACGCGGCTCTTACCCAAAAAACGTCGACCTCTTTAGCTTTCTCTGAACTTCGTCTGCCGCGATGGTGCGGCTTGACTTTCACTGCGTTCCGAAAAAATATCCTCATCGGGGCGAACCCCGCCACTTTTATCTATCTACACCACTACTCTATTTATTAGCGGCCCGTAGCCTTGATCTTGATCTCCACACCCGCCGGCAACGTCAGCTTGTTCAGCGCGTCCACCGTCTTTTGCGTCACTTCCGCAATGTCGATTAAGCGTTTGTGCGTACGAATCTCGTATTGCAAACGCGCTTTCTTGTCGATGTGCGGGCTAGACAGGACTGTATAACGTTCAATCCTCGTGGGAAGCGGAATCGGACCCCGGACGACACTGCCATTGCGTTTCGCCGTATCAACAATTTCCGCAGCACTCTGATCAATAATCGCGTGATCGTATGCTTCCATCCGGATTCTAATAATGTTGCTACTCTGCCCAGCCACGACAGCCTCCTGTTTCCATTCCACGTTACCAAAGATACTACGACTTTGGACTTCTTGCCCAAATGTGAATGAGGATTCTACCTCATTTTTCCATCCTGTCAACGGGGGAGGCTGCCATTTTTTTAATTTCTTTACACCATTTTGGTAAATGGCTTTTTCTTGAACTTATGGCTACCTTCCACTGTCGGGATGTGAAGAAAGGAATTTACCACGTTCCCCAAATTACTCAAGGGGGGTACCCTCCAATTTTTAAAAAATTTTCCAAAAATTTTTTTCTGCCCTTCCAAGCACCCCCACTTTCCACGGGAACTTTGGTTATTTTAGGTTTTTGCCTTAACCATTAGACCGATTTTGCCGATTTTACTAAAAAGACCCGGATTAACGGAAATCCGAACCCTTACAAAAACAGAAAGCAATGAGGTATTGTCATGAAAGGTGCCTTCACTACGGCAATGCTGCTCGCGGGGTTGCTGGTCGCCGGACTTTCGTTCGACGCCAACGCCCAGAATTACGTCCAGGACGGCAATTTCTATAACGGCGGCAATGTCCAGGTTCAGAACGCCGGAAACCCCGGCACACCCTTGCCCTACGCGGCAGGTTACAATCAGAGCTGGGGAAAAACGGGACGCAGTGCTCAGGACTGGAATCGGTTCTACCACTATCCCTACATTTATTATCCCCACAACTTCTATCCGGCCGAGTATTTTCGCAGCTCCGACAACATGGTACGTCGTTACCCCAAAGAGATGCGGATTCCGATTTACGATCGGCGTAACTACAACTACTATGCCGAGCCGAAACCCTATCATCAGGGATTCCATTATACCGTGGATATTTTCTGATATTCGTTACTTCAACGTCTTATCCTGAAAAAAAGCATGGCGACGAACCATGCTTTTTGTTTTTGCCCCTCTTTTTAACGAAACGGTTATTTCTTCGGCGGCGTCTGGTCGAGCGTTTTCAGGTCGATCACGTACCGGTATTTTGCGGTGCCGTTTTGCAGGTGCTCAAACGCTTCGTCGATTTTCCAGACCGGAATGACCTCCACGTGGGGGTAGATTCCATGTTTTATCGAGAAATCCATCATTTCCTGCGACTCGGCGATCCCTCCGATTTGGGAGCCGCACACGTGGCGACGCCCCAGAATCACAAGGGCGGCGGTGTTGAGCATCGGGGTATTCTCGGTAGCTGGCAGGCCGACGATAACCAGCTCGCCATCGGTCTGGAGCATGTTCACGTAGAAGATCGGGTCGTATTTGGCGGGAATGGTACTTAAAATAACGCGAAACGTATGTTCCAGCCCCTGGCATTCTTCCGGGTTCCGGACGTTGACGAACTTCGTGGCTCCCATGGCAAGGGCATCCTGGCGTTTCGATTCGTTCACATCGAACACGGTGACTTCCGCCCCAAACGCGACGGCATACTGAACGGCCATGTGTCCCAACCCGCCAAAACCTGCCACGCCAACCTTGTCCCCCTTTTTCACCCGGGTGAATTTCAGCGGGGAATACGTCGTGATTCCCGCGCACATGAGCGGGCCGATTTTTTCCATGGGGGCGTCCTGTGGCACTTTGACGGCAAACTTTTCGGAAACGACCATGTTATTGGCATAGCCGCC
Source organism: Planctomycetia bacterium (assembly GCA_030535245.1). Lineage (GTDB taxonomy): Bacteria > Planctomycetota > Planctomycetia > Pirellulales > Thermoguttaceae > RGIG3701. Next base: position 38,029 of record JAUNBJ010000004.1, read on the forward strand.
GCAGGTGATTTCATTGCCATGAAACGTATCGGGAACGGCGTAGGAGAGGATCCGTCCGCCGGGCGTTTCGCAGTATTGCTCCTCCCCACGCTGGCACATTCCGCAATGCCCGCAGGAATTGACCATGCAGCCGACGGCAGCGTAATCCCCCACCTGGAATTTTTTGACCTTTTTACCAACGCGGACGACTTTCCCGACCATTTCGTGACCGGGCACCATGGGATACGGTTCCTCCCCCCAGTCGCCACGGACGAAATGCAGGTCGGTATGGCAGATTCCGCAGTAGAGCAAGTCCAGCAGAATATCCTCCTCCCCCACGGCATGTCGGGTAAAGGTGTAGGGTTGAAAGGAACCCTCTTTGGAAAACACGGCGTACCCCTTGGCGGGAATCCGCGTTTCCTCCGCCCACAGGGTTCCGCCTGCCAAAAGAAAAACCAACAACCAGAGTATGTTTCGATTTCGCATCCTTTTTCTCCTTCAAAAAACTTGTACAATGACTTACTACTTCGCTATCCAGAGGTTGGAAGCGGGTGCGATCAAACTTTCTGCGAGCCGGACGAATTCCCCTTCTTTGAAGGGGTACGCCCGTCAGGGCGGGGGGTAGTTCCGAAGTGGGGAACGCTTTCCCAAGTCAAAACACCCCGTCAGCCTACGGCTGCCACCCCTCTGAAAAGAGGGGAATTACCCATCTTGTCCAAATTCGCAAGGAAATTTGATCGCCCCCCTGGAAGCGTAATAGTTAGAACTACCACCGCTTCCAACCTTTTGAGAGGAAACATTTTTGAAAAATTGTTTCCTCTCAAACTCTCCTTCAAAAAACTTTTACTATGGCTCACTACGTTCGCTTTTATTAATATTTCTTTTTACATAAAAATCGGGTTCCTCCGGCCCCGGACGTTCCCGGAACCCCTCCCCCTGAAGGCGGTACTGACGAGGCGTTTTGCCATGAAACTCTCGGAATGCACGAATGAAATGCTCCACAAGAGGATACCCGACCTGAAGACCCACTTTTTCGATCGACAGACCTGTCTCCCGCAACAGGAGCCGGGCACGTTCCATCCGTACGCGAATCATCTCCTCCTCCGGCGACCGACGAAGATACTCCTGAAACCACCGCAGAAGCGTCCGACGCGAAACGCAAAGGTGATCCGCAACCTCCTGCACGGAAATGCGACGCGTAGCATTCTCCCGGATGAACCGCAGCGCCTGCGTAAAATCGGGATGCTCCACCGCAATCGCATCGGTGGACTGTCGGGTAGTCACGCCAGCGGGTGGAATCCAGATCGGAAGTTCGGGGAGCGGATTCCCACGCATTTTCTCGTCGAGCAGCCGGGCGGCCTGGTAGCCGGTCTGCTGCCCGTTGGGATCAATGCTGGAGAGTGTCGGGGTGGTCGATTCGCACAGAATCTGGTTGTCGCCAACCCCCAGAACCGCCACCTCGTCCGGGACGGCAATCCCCTCCATCTGGCAGAGATTCAACAGAAAAATCGCGTTCACGTCGCGCGGGCAGAAAACCCCCACCGGTTTGGGGAGGTCGTGTAGCCACCGCACCAGAACCTTTTCCTGATCGGGGCGGAAATTGGGAGCATGAACCGACTCCGCTCGCCGGAGCGAAAAGGGGGAAACATGTACGTTATCGCCCCATTCCTTCACCGCCTGAATGTATTCCTGCCGAAAACCACGCGACCACCACGTTTGCCCAAAGCTGAACCAGGCGTAGTGCCGGAAACCCCGCTCCTGAAAATGTTTCGCCGCCATCTGCCCCAGCTGGTGTTCGTCGCTGAGGACTTCGGAAGGGCACTCCCCATGCTCCCCCAGCAGCTCTACCATTGGAATCTGACGTTGGCTCAACTGTTCGGAAACTTCCGACTTGGCACTGCGGATGATCATCCCCTCCCCCTGCCAGGAGCGAATCCAGGAGGGGACTTTTTTAATCGGCCCCTGATCGACCAGAAACAGCACCCAATTCCCCTGTTCCTTGGCGTAACGGGAGATTCCCCGAACGATTTCCAGCGAATAGGAAAACGTCGTCTCCAGCAAGATCAGGATCCGTTTTCGATTCGGGGAAGATTTTTCGGAATGTCTCATTAGGGCAATATTTTGGCGAAAAAAGGCACTTGTTTTCCCTGTCTATCCAAATTATAATGGAAATCGACGTGAGATGGAAGGGGTACGCCCGTAGGGCGGGGGGTAGTTCCGGAGAGCAGGAGTGCTCTCCCTCCCCAAAACACCCCGTCCGCCGGGTTTCCTACGCGATTGATTTTGAAATACATCGTCGCCTGGGGCATCGCAGGGATGGTCAGGTGGTTCGATTGCCTCAATAAGGAGAGAAAAATGCGATTTTGGATGATGAGTTTGATGGCGGTTTTTTCGTTTTTTCCCTGTGCGGCCAGTGAGGAAATGGCGGAGAAACCTCTCGTCGGAGCAATTCGCTGGGATGCCTGGTACGGGAAAGTGCCGGAAGGGGTGTCGTTGCCCGACCCGCGGCAATATCCCGGTGCTCCCGAAGGTTTGAATATCAGTCCCGATCCGGGCGCGGAGACACGGCGTGCGCTTTCGGAGCCTGCTGTTTGGGAGTATCGCCTTCCGTTTTATACCGAGCTGGACGCGGACGGCAAAGTGGTCGATATTCCTGGAAATTCACCCGAAGTGATGGCCAAAGAGCTTGCGTTGGCTCACGATGCCGGACTGGACTATTGGGCGTTTGTCTTTTATCCCGAAGATTGTCCGTTGAGCTTCCTTCTCAAGACGTATCTGGAATCTCCTCATCGGGAAAAAATTCCGTTTTGTCTTTTTATGTTCCATGGTAACTACGGTTCTTTCAGCGAAGACCCTGCCATGCAGGAATATGCGCTGCGGCTTCTTTCCCACCCCAACTACCTGAAAGTGCAGGGGAATCGACCGGTACTTTTCATGAATTCGATCCGTGAGCGGACGAATGAGAAGCTGAAAAATGGCCTTTGGGACGAGTTTTGCCGTCGGCTTGCGGAAAAGGGTTTGGGGAAACCATACCTGATCTGCTGCGACTGGGACGTGCGGCGGAGCAAAGCTTTGCTGGACACGTTGGGCGGCGACGCGATTTCCAGCTACACTCCAGGGTTTCCTGAAGGAATCCATGTCCCCTACCGCCAATTGACGGAACACGCCCGGAATTTCTGGGAACGTTGCCAGGCGACCGGCGCCCCGGTCGTTCCTGTTTGCACAGCGGGCTGGGATCGCCGTCCGAGAGTTCTGAATCCTGTTTCCTGGGAACGTATTCCCAAAGATACCGCCAGCGAGTTCAAAAAATGTTGCCTTCCGGGGAAACCGGAGCAGATTGCCCAGCACGTTGCCGAGGCGATACAGTGGAAAAAAGCTCATCCCAATCAGGATGGCGTGTCGATGATTCTCATTTATGCCTGGAACGAATTCGACGAAGGGGGTTGGCTGGCTCCGACGCTGGGAGAGGGGAACGCACGTCTGGAAGCACTGAAAAAAGTCCTCTCAAAATAGAAAAAGAGGCGAACGGGTGGAAAATACAAAATACATCGTCGCCTGGGGCATCGCAGGGATGGTCAGGTGGTTCCATTACCTCCATAAAGAAAGGGAAAAAATGCGAATTTTACATACCTGTTTACTCGGTTGTTTTCTGGCGACCTGCGCGAATGCACAGCTTCCCGAAAATTGGCAAAACGATTGGGACGCTCCGAAAAAGGAACATCGTCCGCTCCAGATTCTGCACGGTTGGCTGAAGGGATGGTCAACCATGCACGAAACGCATACGTGGGATTTCAGCACGTTCACCCATCCGGGCGACGACTCCCAACCCGACCGTTCGCCGGAAGATATTCGCCGGATTTTCGAGGAACTCGGTTTCGGCGGTGTGGTTTGTAACGTCGGTGGGGAGGAGTATTTCCGGGACGAGAAACAGTGGGATTTACTCGTGAAGTCGGTACGCGCGTTTGACCAGGCGGGCTTGCGAATCTGGATTTACGACGAGCAGGGGTATCCCAGTCTCGGCGCGGGAGGGCTGGTTTTAGAGAAGCGGCCGGAATTGGAGTCGCTGGCGTTGGTTTACGATAAGGATTTGGAAAAGGAAGGAAAAAATCCCTACTATTCCCGCCCCGCCTTTGAGTATACCCACGCGGCGAACAACGTTCGTGTTTTGCGGCGTTATCCCAACCCGCTGGAACCGGAGGCGACGCAGCTTTTCATCCAGCTGACCCACGAAGCGTATCGCCAGCGGCTGGGGGAAGCACTGTTCCAGAAAATCGAGGCGTTTTTTACCGACGAGCCGTCGATCATCGCGTTCAATCTCAGCAACAATCCCGGAGCGGCTTCCCTTCCGTCGAATCAGGCCAAAGTGGATCGAACGGTGAAGAATCTTCCGATGGTACCCTGGTCGCGGGATTTTGCGCAAGCGTATCAGAAGGCGTACCAGGAAGATATTACGAAGCATTTTTCCAGTCTTTTCCAGGGCGACTCTGCCGAGGATATCCGCATCCGCAGGCAGTTCTGGAAGCTGGTCGCAAAGATGGATCGGGAGTTTTACTACGGCCAGATTCAGGATTATCTGAAAAAACAGGGTTCGTCCTGCCCCACGCTTGAGAATTCCGACGCACCGCTTCGGCTTGCGTTTTCCGGGCACCTGCTTGGGGAGGAGGATCTCCTGATGCACCTGCGGGCGGATGGCGACAAACTGGCATGTCTGGCACGGATGGATGTTCCGGGGCTGGATGTTCTCGCGGCAGCTCCCGCCCGTCGGCGTTGGCTGGCACCGGCAATGCCCTGCTCCGCCGCGTTTTTGACCGGGAAACGACTTGTTATGACGGAGGTTTCCGATATGGTGGAAACCCGCTTTATCCAACCCCGACGGATCGCTTCGGTCGAGGAGATGTGCACTCAGGCGACCTGGCAGGGGGTTTGGGGCGTCACCGAATTTACCTCCTACTTCCGATTTGAAAATCAGGGAAAAGAGGGCTTTCGGAAGTACGGCGATTTTGTCGGACGTGTCAACGCGATTCTCCGAAAAGCGAAACCGGTGCGGCCCGTCCTCCTTTTCTATCCCATCGAGGAGATGCAGGAACATTACCTCCCCGGCAACACGCGAAAGTGCCAGCGTCAACACCAGGCGTTTCTGGCGTTGGGCGGGGCATTGGTGAAAAACCAGATTCCGTTCGTGATCGTCAACCGTTCCTTCCTCCAGCAGGCACAAACGCTGGAAAATGGGGCGATTCAGATCGGCGGCTGCCAGTACGACGTTCTGCTGGTTCCTCAAGGGAGTTCCTATACCCACCCCACACTCCCCACCTTCCACGACCAGGCGGCCTTGGCACAGATCCCGAAACTGCGTGAAAAATTCCCCCGTCTGGAAACCCCGCAGGAGGAGATTGTCGGCGGGCAGTTTGAGCGGGATGGCAAGACGATCTGGATGCTTGGAAACATGCACACGACCGAGACCTATACTGAAAAATGGCTTGATCCGGCAGGGCGAAAATGGCTGCGGCTGAATCCCGCCACAGGAGAAATCACGACGTTGGAGAACCACTCCGTGACGCTGAAACCCATGGAGACCGTTCTTTTGGTGAGTGAGTAAGGCCCCCCTACCTTCACGAAGGGATTTCCATTAGGATTCGTTATTATGTTGTTACTTTCAAAAAGGAATTTTGCCATGGCAACCTCTGGAAAAGTATTGTTTTTCGGACTGATTTTAAGTTTCACCCCCCTCCTTTTTGCGGAGGAATCGGCCCCGGCCCCCTGGCAGGTTACGTCGCGGGAGGAGATTGCCACCGTCTGGTCGGGAAATCCGGTCGGGTTTTGCTTCAAGGAAAAAGAGGGGATTCTCTTTATCGGCTTTTACAGTGCGGAAAGGAATATGGTCATCGGCCAGAAAAATCCGGGGGAAGCGTGGAAATTTCAGACGCTGCCAACGAAAATCGGCTGGGATTCGCACAATTTCATTGCCATGGAGTTCGATCGTGAGAAGAAACTCCACGTCAGCGGCAACATGCACTGCGTCCCGCTGATTTACTTCCGTGCCGAGAAGCCGCTTGATATCGATTCCCTGCAACCCGTTCACCGGATGGTGGCGGAGAATACCACGCACGAAGCTCGCAAAGCGGCGTTGGAACATCAGGTCACGTATCCCGTTTTCCTGATCCACAGCGATGGCCGCCTCCTGTTCAACTACCGCCACGGCAACAGCGGTAACGGGATCAGTCTCTGGAACATTTACGATGAAAAAACGCAGGCATGGAGCCGGTTTCTGGACAAACCCCTGACAGACGGCAAGGGGATGTGCAACGCCTACGCGACGAAACCGACGCTGGGAAAGGATGGTTTTTACCATGTGGCGTACGTCTGGCGGGATTCGGGGGACTGCGCAACGAATCACGATCTCTCCTACATGCGCAGCCGCGACCTGATTCACTGGGAAAAGAGCGACGGCACGCCGTTGGAAATCCCCGCCACGCCCGGCTCCGGTGAGATCGTCGCCCCGCTGAAACCGGGGGAAGGGCTTCTCAACAGCTTCGTCCGCGTCAGCTTCGACCCGGAAAATCGCGTTCTCCTCACGTACACCCGCTACGATGAAAATGGAATCCTCCAGCTCATGCAAGCGCGGCGGGAAAAGGATGGCTGGAAGCATTACCAGACCTCCAACTGGAGACGCCGTTGGGTTTTTTCCGGCTACGGCTGCATTCCCACGGAGTTGAGCTTCGGCAATATCAACATCGATGAGGATGGCAATCTGGTACAATATTGGAATCGAAAACAGGAACCTTCGGGAGAATTTGTTCTCGATCCCGCCACGTTGCGACCGCTTCGCCGCACCGTCCGCCCTGCCATGCCGAAGGAGTGTTCGCAGGTGGAGAATCCGCAGCCAAATCAGCGGTTGAAGGCCGATTTGCTCCCCCTTTCGCCAAACAAACAGCTCTATTTTGTCTGGGAAACCCTCCCCATCAACCGCGACCAGGCGCACGATGTCGTCCCCGTCCCCAGCACGCTGCGGATGTTTGTGCTGGAACGATAAAAAGAAACAGTTTTCAAACATTGCTTCCGTTGATAACGGGCGAAACCTGGTAGTTTGGGTTTTTTGGAAAATTTTCCAAAAAAATGCTTGACTTTTGAAAATGGGGTGAGTACAATAGACTTCGTGCTTTGAGAAATTTGGAGTTTTTCAGGAGAAAAAACATGCAGCCTATTTTCACCCCCCCCCCCAGTTTATCAGTCGTGGGCTGAAAACATCTCCTCGTATTTCTTTTCGACCATTGTTTTCTTGTGGTTTTACGCTGGTGGAGTTGTTGTTCCTTCTTGCAAAAGGCAAGGGGAGCCAGAAGCGTAGCGACTGTCCCCCGGACTACCGGCAACCGGCGGCAGCCGTAATGTGCAGGCCGCACCCGGCCTTTACGCTGGTGGAGTTGTTGGTGGTGATTGCGATTATCGGAATGCTGGTAGGGCTGCTTTTGCCCGCAGTCCAACAAGCTCGGGAAGCGGCCCGGCAAATGCAGTGCAACAATAATCTCCGGCAGATGGCTCTGGCGCATCTGAATCTGGAAACCTCCAACCGTGCGTTTCCGTCCGGGGGGTGGTACTGGTGTTGGGCAGGCGACCCCGATCGGGGGTTGGGGGTAAGTCAACCCGGTTCCTGGGCCTATCCCATGCTCCCGTTTATCGAGCAAACCGCACTCTTTCAACTGGGCAGCGACGGCGACCCCCATACCGTAACGGATACCCAAAAACAGGGGGTAAAAGAATGTTGCGAAGTCCCTCTTTCCGTGCTGATTTGTCCGTCACGGCGGAGTGTGAAGCTTTACGACATCAAGAATCAGAGTGCCAACAAAAATCTTCCCACCACCGACATGCCGCAGGGGGTAAAAAGCGACTATGCGGGAAATTACGGTTCGGGAAGTTACAGCGAGGTTAGCACGTCCCTTCCCCCCACCAATATGAGCGACGCCAAAACCCGCGACGCAAAGCAGGACTGGCCGACCGACGAACAGGACGGGATTTTCTACTACCGCAGCCACGTGACGTTGGGGGAAATCCGCGACGGGACGACGAATACCTATTTGTTAGGAGAAAAATATCTCAATCCCGACTACTACGAGCAACAGGGGAGTACCGTTTATTGCGGTTCCGACAACGAAACGGCCTACCATGGCGGAAACAGCGACATGGGACGTGCCACGTATTACAACGCGACCAATCCGTCTCAGGGCCTTATTCCTCTGCAAGACCGTGCGGGCTTTGAGTGGCGAAGTATCCGATTTGGCAGTCCCCATGCCGGAGCGTTGGGGATGGCGATGTGCGACGGCTCCGTTCATCGAATCACGTACAGTATCAACCCGGAAATCCACGCTTACCTGGGAAACCGTCGAGATGGTAAAGTGGCTCAAATTCCCGAATAGTTTTTCATTTCATCATTTGCTAAAAGCGAATCAAAGGAGTTTTTTATGAACCGACATGTTCTAAATCATGTTCTAAATGGATTGGGGATGTTTCTGATTTTGTTTCAGATCGCCCAGGGAAACACGTATACAGGCGACGCGACCCGCACCGTCACGGGTGCAGAATCCGAAACGGGATTTTCCGGTTCCGGCACGCTGAAGGTTTCCAGTGCCGATGGAACAGGGGTGCTGGATTTGACGAGTGTGGCAGGGACACCGTATAGCGGTACCGTCACCCTTGAGGACGTTACCGTCAACATCACAACCAACGGAGGCAACAGTAACAATTCTGCGTTGGGGAACCCATCGGTCGGAATTGTCGTAGGGGAAGGTGGGCATTTGCATTATGGTTATTACCGTTCGGCAGGAAAACATACCGGAACCGTTTCCATTTTGGATGGTGGGAAATTGTCCATTTCCAACCTGACAGGTACTGGAGGTTATACGGACAATCGAGGCGTTATCATGATAGCCATCGGGAACACGATTTCCATGACAGGTACCGCGGAATTGGAAGTTTCTCACCAACAGGGACTGTACTGGCGCAGTGCGGCAAGTCAGTTATCCGGCCAGACCATCTCGGTTACGGGAGAAAATTCCAAAGCGGTCGTTTCCGGAAATTCCGGCCAGACCTATGCCACGATCATGCTTTCCCCTGGTGATGGTCTGTCCACGACATCCAACTATACCACCACCGGCACGTTTCATGTCGACAAGGCCTCAAGCCAATTGACCGTTTCTGCCGTCATAGGGGAGGAAGGCAAATCGTGTGGCCTGCTAAAAACAGGGGCGGGAGCACTCTACATGACCAGAACGAACCTTTTCACCGGCAAGGTTTCGGTAAAAGGTGGCACGGTTTACGCGCAGAGTGCCAACGCGTTGGGAACGGGTGCAAACGGGGCGTTGGATATCGATGGTGGTGCGGTTATCGCAACCATAAAGGGAGCGTTGGGAAATGCCCGGAAGGAAATTAGTGTGAAAAATGGCAAATTGCAAGTGACTGTGGACGGCGCTCTGGGAAGTCAGGCCAGTACGATCAACGTCGGCCAGGACGGTCTTTTGCAATTTACAGGCTTGCGAACCTCGAACCGCCATCAAGGTCTGATTTCGCTGACCGACAACGCGAAAATGGAAGTGGATGGCGACAACACGCTTTTCGATGGTTCGTTCAATTTTTCAGGAACCTCTCGGGTTGACATTACTTCAGGGAGATGGTGCCTGTATTACAGAGCGAACCGGGAGAATCAGGCCACCAATTCCCGAATCACCGTTTCGGGAGAAAATTCGTCCGTTCTTTTTAGTGGAAACAATCTGAACCTCTGTCCCATGGAAGGGGATTGGACCACGCCAGGAATCACCACTGGCTGGTTCACATTCGACGTTGAGGAGGCCTCTGGCACATTGACCATCACCGCTCCCATTACCCGTTATGCCAATAAAGTTGCCGAAGTGGGACTTTTGAAAACGGGGGAGGGGACGCTCCAACTCCCCACGCTGAACACCACAGCGGTTGGCGCCCATGCCACGATTACCGGCGGAATCGAAGTTCAGGAGGGGACGCTCTACGCAGCGGGAACGACAAATTCCCCCGTTATCATCGGCGAAACCGGCCTTTTCAGCACCGGAACGCTTTCAGCGGAAAACAGCATGGCGGATACGATCGGCGAACTGACGATTCAGGAAGATTTTCAACTCGACGGAACGTGGCAGATTGATTTGGCGAAAGGTTCCAACGACTTTTTGAAAGTGACCGGGGAAACCCTCCTTTCCGATGGTTCGTCGCTCGTCCTGTCGCTGGCGGAAGGTTTTCAACCCGCTATCGGCGAGACGTTCACACTTTTGGAAACGTCCGAACTCATCGCCGATTTTTCCCAAATCGACTTTTCCGTTTTGGGAGAAATGATTCCCTCCACGTTTTTCACCCTTTCCACCTCCACCGAAGGGAACCTCACCCGACTTACCGCCACGGTAGGCGTTCCCGAACCCGCGACCTGGCTGCTGCTTTTGGGAAGCCTGCTCGGACTGGCTTTCCGGAGGCGGTCTGTTCGATAATGCTGGATACGATGAAGATTTCACCATTTTTTAAGGAGAATTTATGAAACGAATGATTTTGACTTGCCTGTTTTGCCTTGTGGGCGGAGTTTCTGTTGGTCTGGGAGCGGAAGTTCCCGATTCGGAGAAAGCCTTGCAAACCCCGAAAATGTATACCGATTTTCCGGCGGAACTGCTGGATGAAAATCGGATTTTCCAGGGAATCCCCAGCCTGGCAGCTACCGGGAAGGGGCAGTTGTGGGCGGTCTGGTACACAGGCGGTGAAACGGAGAATCAGGACAATGTGATCGTGGTCGTTCGTAGCCGTGACGGTGGGCAGACGTGGAGCAAGCCGTTGTTCTACATGGATGTCGACGGCCCCGGCCCGATTCGGCTTTACGACCCGGCGATGTGGTGCGACCCGACCGGACGCCTTTGGGTTTTCTGGGCGCAGGGTTGGAACTGGTGGGATGGACGCGCGGGCGTCTGGGCAATCACGACCGAGAACCCAAACGACGAGAACCCCGTCTGGAGTGCTCCCCGCCGTTTGTGCGATGGAATCATGATGTGCAAACCGTTTGCCGACTCGAAAAATGTCTGGCACCTCCCGGCATCGGTCTGGAATGTCACGCTGACCCCCGGCCTTCCGAAAGAGGCACAATTTCCCGTCGAAGGACGTTGTGGAGCAGGTTGTGTCTCCTCTGCCGATGCGGGAAAAACCTGGACGCTGACCGGGAAAGCCTTTGTCCCACGAAATATCGCGGTTTTCGACGAGCACTGCATCGTGGAGAAAAACGACGGTACGTTCTGGGCAATCGTCCGAACCAAAGGGATTGGGCAGGCCTTTTCCCAGGATTGCGGCAAAACCTGGACGGAAGTCGCTCCGATCGACGGAATCCGACACACCTCCTCCCGACCCTTCCTCCGCCGTCTGGCCAGCGGAAATTTGCTTCTGGTCAAGCATGGCGAAATCAACGAGGATTGCGGACGAAAACACCTCCGGGCGTTCCTCTCCGACGACGATGGCAAGACGTGGAAAGGTGGGCTGATGCTGGATGAACGCGGTAGCGTGTCGTACCCCGATGGCGACCAGACTTCCGACGGCACAATCTACATCATCTACGATTTCGACCGCTACAATGCCAAAGAAATCCTCCTCGCCCGCATTACCGAAGCGGATATTCTGGCAGGCAAAATCGTCTCCCCCCAGAGCCAGCTTCGCCTGATCGTCAACAAAGCAACCGGTAAGAAGTAGAGGAAATTGATAATTAATGGTTAATGGTTAATGGTTAATATCCCCGTGTGGAGCCGTGAACGAAGGGCGTAGCCCGTAGTTCCGGAAAAGCAGTGGTGAACGCTTTCCAGTGCTCCGGGACTACGCTGACGCTTCGTCCACGGCTCCAATCACTAACCATTAACCATTAATTATCAATTATCAATTCGTTGTTATCGCACGGTATCATTTTCTGTTTTTGCATTTTTAACACAAAAATTTAAAAAATTCCGGTTTTCAGGATATTGACAAACACGGCAGTTGGGGTAAAATGGTAGAGTTGGCGTTTTTGAAAAAGGAGGGTAAAACCTTCTTGACAAAAAGTCCGATGAATTTTGAAGCGTGTTATTCTGTAGAGAACGATTCCTGCAAAACAATAAAATAAGGGGTGAAAAACCATGCAAAAGAAAAACATAAACCTCCTGGGGCTGGTGGGGTTGTGTGCAATATTGACGGCACTTCCCAGGATTGCGTGGGGACAAACAACGGTAAACGTGACGGGGAACGTTACAATCAGCAATACCTCATCCAATGCCAATTACCTGGACAAAAATATCACGATTGCCAGTGGCGCTAAACTGACGTATTCCAGCTACGCACCGAATCAGACGGTTCCAATTACGATCACCAACAACGGTACGCTGGAATTTGCTCTTTGGAGCAACCAGGTGCTGGTTACGGGTGCGAGCAAAACATTGACACTCAACGGAAACGGCACGTTCATCAAATCGGGAACGAGTCTCCTGCAAACCTTGAGTGGTGATTATGATATCGTGTTTGCGTTTGGCTCCGGTGCCCAGTTCAACATCACGGCAGGAACTTTCAGGAATGGGGAATGGCTCAAGCAAAACTGGCGGAATAACAAATCGGATATGACGATTTCCGCCGGGGCGACGTTGGACCTGTGGGATGGCGGATATGCCGATACAAGTGGCGACTACACGACCAAAACGGGGGTGATCATCGATGGACTGAATGGAGCGGGAACCGTCACCGCAACGGCAGCATCTGATCCGGGCACGTTTGTCATGGGAGTGGATAATGGCAACGGCAGTTTCTCCGGAAGCATTCTGGGAGGCACGACTGCCAAAACCATTTCCATTCTGAAAAAGGGAACCGGGACGCAGATTTTCACCGGAACGAACACCTACACCGGCACGACGACCATCTCGGAAGGTACGCTCCAGATTGGCGATAACACCAATACCGGAACGCTCGGTTCGGGTGCGGTCTCGGTTGCGGCCGGGGCGACGCTCGCTTTCCAGCGTAAAAATGAAGTAGAGGTAACCAATGCGATTACTGGCACGGGAACGATCGCGGTTCGTTCGGGAGCCGTGTCGTTTGCCAGCGATTTTAATGGAACGGTCAACGTCGCGGCAAACAGCGTCGTGGCAGTGGCATCCAAAGCGAATCTCCAGACGGGAACGTACAACATTGCGGAAAACGGCGTTTTGGCGGTGAACGTGGATGAAACCAGCACGGGCTGGACGAAAGACGAATTTCTGGCCCTGCGTGCCAATGCCACTCCCTTTGCGAGTTTTTCCAACGTCACGTGGGGAACCAACGCGGTGGTGGGGCTGAACGTGGAAACGGGCAATTCGGTCAATACTTCCGGAATGTTCGGTGTCGCAACCCCGTTGTACAAAACCGGGGGCGGGGAAATGCTTCTGGATAGTAATGCGTATGACGCTGCCGTCGCCACGCCCGTTACGGTCATGGGAGGAACCTTCCGTCTTACCGGGAGCGATAAATTCAACGGAACGACCAACGTGGTCAACGGTGCCGAGGTCGTTTTCGATGTTGGCACGGGTCTAACCCGCGTTTTGGATCAGGCGGTTTCCGGCGAAGGGAATCTGGTCGTGAAGTCGGGAACGTTGCAAGTGACTTCCGCTTCACCCACCATCTCCTACACCCACACCAGTGGTACGAATACCGCGACGGTCAACGCCAAAATCGACACCAGCACCGTGACGATCAACAACGGCGCGAAGCTCTACTTTGCAAATCAGGTCATGCCGCACAACGACCGGGCGGTGACGTTCCAGATCGACGCGGGCGGAACGTTGGAATTCAACAACACTTCCGACACCGTCAATCATAATGTAACCAATACCATCACGCAGGAAGTTTCCAGTGGAACTGTCCGAGCAGGGGGCGACACCACGATTACCGGCGGTGGTACGCTCTTGAAAACCGGTGCCGGGGCGATTGCCCTGCTAGCGAACTCCAATGGTACCCGGAAAATTACGATTGCCATGGATGCGGGCGGGCTGATCGATATTCAGGAAGGAACGTTCATCAATGGCGGTTGGAGTCACCAAAACTGGGCGAATAATAAAGCGTCGATGAATCTCGCGTCAGGAACGACGTTGAACCTGTGGGATGGTGCTTCCGTCACGATCGATGCCCTCACCGGAAGCGGGACGATTACCCGTGGAAAGACGCGAACCTTCACCGTTGGTGCGGGAAATCACACGGCAGGAACGTACAATGAAGCGGGTACCGCCACGTTCACCGGGAAATTCGGGAGCGGTGAAGTATCCAGCGGGGTTGGGCTTTCGCTGGCGAAGGTGGGAACCGGGACGCAGATCATGGCGGGGACGAACAACTACGACGGAACGACCGTCTCGGCAGGAACGTTGCAATTCAACGCCAACAGTAACATTGGAACGGGAAACGTGAGCGTGGCGAGCGGCGCAACGCTGAATCTCAACAACGGTTTGAACAACACCGTCGGCGGAGCGTTTTTCGGGGCGGGAACGGTTCAGTTGAACAGCAAAAGCAAATTGACCTCCGCCAACTTTAGCAGCTTTACCGGAACGCTGGCGACGACGGACGATACCAGTGTGACGCTTTCCGTTGCGGATGGCCAGTTGCAGACGTTTTCCGGAACGGTTTCCGGGACAGGTTCCTTCACGAAAACGGGAACGGGAACCATGCGAATTTCCGGGACGCTTGCCAATACGGGAGGAGTCACCTACGATGGTGGTAAGATTATCTTCTCAAGTGCCGGCTCCATGGGGAGTAACTTCCGCGTCACCGCCGACACGACCGCCGAGTTCTTGCAGGGGCAGCCCTACTCCATCACGCTTTATGCCAACAGCGCCGGTAATGGGCGGGTACGCCCCACGGATTCCATCGTGGGAACCTCGCAGGGGACATCTTATAATATGGATGGTTGCGTCAATAATACCAGTCGGGGAATCATCACCACATATTCCACGGTTTCCTACCAGACGGAAGTGTGGGTTCCTGAAGATATTACGGTCGATTTTGCGGGAAGTTACGACGACACCGTTGGCATTTTCTTCCAGAAAATCAACGAAGATGGAACGAGAGGCGCCTGGACGACCGTCATGGATTTTGGCAGCAACTGCGTGGCAGTAAGTAAAAATGGCTACACGATTGCGGCGGGACATTACCTGATGGATTTCCGCGCGGTGGATCAAAGTGGAAATGCCTATGCCATAGCGAACTTCTCGACTGCTGGCGGAAAGAGGTTGGGGTTGGGGATTCGCTACAACGATTCCACCGGCGCCACCAGTAGTGCGAAGAATAATTACTACGCGCTGGACATCGACACGAACGGTTACATCGCCTTTGGCGACGGGGCACTTCGTATCAGCAATCCGTACAAGGTCTTTACCGCCAACAATGTTGACATTGCCAACGGTGTGACATTCACGATCGACAACCCCGACACCCTTGCTCAAAGCATGGCCGTTTCCGGCGACTTTACCGGGACGGGGACGCTCCGCGTGACGAACAGTGCGGGTAACACCCTTCCGCTTGCCCTGAGTGGAAGCACGGCAGGGAATCTGTCGCTGGGCGAAAACATGACCGTGCAGCTTTCCAAAGACAATGTGTTCGACGTGGCGGGAATGTTCACGTCTGATTCGGCACTTCGGTTTGAAATCAACCTGGATGGAATCACCGAGGACACGACGTGGTTTGCGGGAGCCGACGCGACGATGCGCTTTTCGTGTTCTCCACTACGGAAGCCTTCGCCCCGGTGGAGTTGGCCTTCTTCAGCCAGTCCAATTTCACGGAAGCGGATTGGCTCTCCAGGATCGACTTTTCCGGTGCGGCCGGGATGTTGAATTACATCGCCACCCTGGGAGCCGACGGGCAATTGTTGCTGACGGTTGGGGATAAAGCCTCGCTGCCGGAGCCGGCGTCGTGGGTGCTGTTGCTTTTGGCCGGCGGGTTGCTTTTCCGCAGAAGAAACCGGAAATAACCGTTCGGTTCAAGATTCCATTTTCTGAATACCGTTGGGGTTTCCATGGAACTCCAACGGTTGTTTTATATGCCTTGCTGAAAATGCCTGCATCCCAACCGCACAAAACGGAATTTCAAATAGGAACCGGGTATAAATGCGTTTGAGCATAAAGCACGATGAACATAAACGAGTGTGCGACTATCTACTTACCCGTCCGCGTTTCGGTTCCAAATCCTTCTCAACTTCGCGGGAAGCTTCCTCCATTTTTGTAGAAGAAGCTGTTTAAAGATTTCGACATGGGGCGATCTGCGTTGGAAATGGAATGGCATTAAAAATTTCAAACCTCCGTGATAATGGATGATTTTCATGGGTGCTTGAAGTCCCCCCTTTAACGTCGAGTTTTTTAGTGTTGCATGTGGAAGTCCTTCTTTCCAAACGATTTTCTTAAATGGACGAAGGAAGCCGGGCAGGTAGCGTATCGCCTTGAAGTCTTGCACAAAATCAATACACGAGTCGAAAAAGATACCGTCTGGATAAAAATCTTCGAAAAAGCAAAAGGGATAGTCTGAGTGCGTACTCCAATCATAAAAGAGAGACATATCGGAGACTCGATAGCGATTTTTCCCTTTCCGACTGGTCTGTTTTAGGCGTTCAAGAAGCTCCGAATTTTGATAGACCTCCAACGAATAATCCGCAAACGCCTCAAGAGCGGAAATATCCTGGATAAAATTGCAGTGGATGAGATTTTGCGTTGCGTTCCAATGTGCAAACGTCATGGCGTACGGTCGAAAGCGTTCTGCCTCCTGGGTGACATCGCAAAAAATGAGGACGTCCGAATCAATCGCCAAAGCACGAGTAATCTTTTCGCGACGCATAAAATTTCGCACGATCAGCCACCGCTGAATGCAGAAACATTCTGACTCCAGAGAGTTTGAGGAGCTTAAACGCTGATAGATTGAGGAAAAAAAAGCCACGTCTTGAAAAAGTTCCGGCTCGTGAAATGAAAAACAATCCACAAAATCTAGTGGGTGGTCTTTCTCCCCATGCAGCCAGACGATACGTGAATGAGGATTCGTTTGCCTTGCCTGACGTAGACACACCTCTAAATAGGATGAATTTCCTTGATGAACCAAGATGATTGGGAGCGATTCCATTTTTTGTTCTTTTGGGGAAGTCTAACTCGCTTGCCCTTTTGTTCTATTTTGCACCTTGCATACTTGTCGTATTTTCAGACAACTTCTAAAAACTCCATCGAACAGTGTTCTTACCAAGATTCCCCATTGTACCTCGACAAAATCCACTTGTCAAGCGAAACGGAGAAAAATTTCCCAAAAATTCATTTTGGGCCCCTTTTGACCCAAAGTTTTCCATAATCGGCTCATGTTGTAAGTGAAGCTCTGGAAACTATTTGATTTCTGCGCGAAAGATGACGATGGTATGAATCAGGCGGTGGCCTCAGGAAAGTTGGCTCATGTGGCTGAAAACGTGTTCCGGTCGGACGATTTCAAGTCCAAATACACTTTGCGGCAGAAGAAGTAGCTGCCGAGCGGTTCACAATGCATGGGTACAGGAAATGGAGGGGAGTTATTTGCGGAATCGGTAGCAGAGTATGTTTTTGCAAAAACGAACGGGATACAACCACGTTCGTTCTGCGTAGAAGTAATAGAGTTGTGGAAAAAATATTTGTGAGGAGAAAGAGATGGGATTTATCGAAGAACTGGATAAAAGACAAAAAGAGTACGAGCTGGAATTATTGAGTAAATGGACGGACTTTACAAAGGCCAAAATCAAACCCAACGCGCCCAAGGGCATATTGGAAAAAGCGAAGAGGTACGACGATTACGTCATGGAGAAACATGGCCATCATGCCTACCGCAACTTCGTGGAACCTGAAAACCTGAAAGAGTGGGATAAAGTCCGGTTAAAGTTGGACGAACTCGGCAAAGATTTGGCGGCAGGCTGTAAGTATTCCGAAGACGGCATAGCCATTATCAGTACGTGAAACTGCGTTGTGTCCACACAAGACGCGACGCAGGCGGGAAGGGTTGGTTGCCTCAAAAGTCGGATGGTTTCTCCGTTAAATTCCCCTTTTTGAAAAGGGGAATTTCCCTTTTCGACGAAAAATTTTCCAAAAAAACTGAAAATTATTTTTTTGTCCCGTAAAAACAGGGACGTTCTGAATAAAAAATCTTTTATTAAGTTCGCCAAAGGGGAGCTTAAGGGGGAGTTTTGCCCCTGAAAAGGGAAAATTTGCTTCCCCCTTTCTTAAATCCTCCTGTAATAGAGGGCTTGCATTTTGTGGCGTTTTGTAGAAGCGTCGGGCGTTGTCCTTTGTGCGACGCCTTGGGAGCTGTTGGAACTGACGCGGACGGTTCCGTCGGATATTCCTGTTTTCCTTGTTCCGGAGCAACCGGCGGTGACGGACTTGGAATTCCTTGTTTTTTTGGCGGAACGTCATTTAGTGGCGTATGTGGTAAGTCGTGGATTTTCCGTAATGCGGGAATGAAGGCCCACCAGAATTTCAGCGTCATGACGGAAAAGCTGGCGGTTCGTGCGTTGGGGGAGTGCTGGCTGAACCCGTGGTACAACTTGCGGAAAAGTTTCTGTACCGATTTGCTCCCCATAGTCCGTGACATTTCGGTATATGAGGAGGTGACCGACCATTCCTACAGTATCGCCAAGAAACACTATCAGATTATGACGGGAACCCGACTTCAAAAGGGGCTTGAGGAGGCCGCCACCCTTTTCACCCATATCGGCATTTCGTCCGCAAAAACCAGCGAAACCACCCCGGAAATGCGGGGGCTTAAACGGGGGCTACATGGGGGGCCAAAATGGGAGCTTGCGCTGCATTGCGGAAAAATGCGACAGAAAGCAAGAATCGCCGGAAGTGCTTGAAAATACGGAAGATATGCGCAAAGAAAAACCGGCTTGCAATCTCTTGCAAACCGGTAATCTGGGCGGCACGGGGCTCGAACCTGTGACCCCCAGCTTGTCGAGCTGGTGCTCTAACCAACTGAGCTAGCCGCCCCCATTTTCGCCTCTTACAGCAAAAACATTAGTCGAATTGTAGCGGATTTCCACCAATTGTCAATGGGGGGAATGCCGATTTTACCATCTCGACGAAATCTCGACGAATAAATACTTCGTTTTGACCTGCGGAAACGGTTTGGGGAAGGTGCCATTTATTTTTCACGTACCATTCGGTTTACGGCGTCGAGGAAGGCCAGAATGGTCGCCTCGATACAGTCCGTGGAAAAGCCGCGGCCGCGATATTCCCGACCGTTCCAGTCCACGGCCACGTTGACTTCCCCCTGTGCGTCGTGCCCGACCGTGACGCTGTGAACCCGATATTCGCGGCATGTCATGGCGTACCCGGTCAGATCGCAAATGGCCAAAAACAGGTCGTCGATGGGGCCGTCGCCGCTGGAGCTGTCTTTCACTTCCAGTACCGAATCCCCATGACGCAGTTTCAGCGACACGACCGGTTTGCGATCCGAACCGCTGCTGCATGTGTACGACTCCAACGTCCAGCGAACCGCCTCGTCCGCCAGCAGCACCCGTTGAATCAGTGTACGAATGTCGGCGTCGTAAATATCTTTTTTGCGGTCGGTGAGGACTTTGAACTGCTCGAAAAGGGCCTTGAGCTGGTCGTCGTCCAGCGTGTACCCCAGCGCCGCCGCCTTTGCGGAAAGGGCCGCCCGCCCGCTGTGCTTGCCCAGCACCAGATCGGTCTGCGTGAATCCCACCATCTCCGGACGCATGATTTCATACGTCGTCGGATTTTTCAGCATCCCGTCCTGATGGATTCCCGATTCGTGTGCAAACGCGTTGCGTCCGACAATCGCCTTGTTCCGGGGCACTTCCAGACCGGTGATTCCGCTGACCAGCTGGCTGGCCGGAAGGAGCTTCTCGGTGATGACCCGCGTTACCGCACGATAATAATCCCGCCGCGTGTTCAACGCCATGA
Organism: Planctomycetia bacterium; assembly: GCA_030535245.1. Lineage (GTDB taxonomy): Bacteria > Planctomycetota > Planctomycetia > Pirellulales > Thermoguttaceae > RGIG3701. Next base: position 57,948 of record JAUNBJ010000004.1, read on the forward strand.
CGATCTCCTCCAACGCGCAGTTTCCCGCCCGCTCGCCGATGCCGTTGATGGTGCATTCTACTTGCCCCGCCCCCGCTTCAACCGCACAAAGCGTGTTCGCCACCGCCATGCCCAGATCGTTGTGACAGTGGATACTCAGCACCGCCTGCTCGATGTTCGGTACCGAACGCCGTAATTCCCGAATGATTCCCGCAAACTGCTCTGGAACGGCATACCCTACGGTGTCCGGAATGTTGATCGTTTTGGCCCCGGAACGGATCGCCATTTCGACGACCCTGCAAAGAAAATCCATCTCCGTACGGGACGCGTCCTCGGCCGAAAATTCCACGTTCGGACAGAGTTCCGCCGCCATGCGGACGTACCCTTCCGTATGCTGGAGGATTTCGTCCTGCGTCATGCGCAGCTTGAACCGACGATGGATTTCGGAGGTCGCCAGAAATACATGGATGCGGGGGTTTTCCGCTTCCCGAATCGCTTCCCAGGCGGCCTGGATGTCTTGCGTTTTGCACCGAGCCAAGGCACAGACCGACGAACCCTTCACCGCCCTGGCAATCTGGCGTACCGACTCGAAATCACCGGGCGAAATGACAGGGAACCCCGCCTCGATCACGTCCACCCCCAACCCTGCCAACATCTCCGCAACGCTGATTTTTTCCTGGGTGTTCATGCTGGCGCCGGGCGACTGCTCGCCGTCGCGAAGTGTGGTGTCGAAAATGACAATGGGACGTTCGGACATGATTTGAACTCCTGTAAAAAGGTGCCTGAAAATAATCCATAAAAAAAACCCTGAAATCACTTCGGCGATTTCAGGGTTTGTGTTTGACTTGTCTGGATGGTTTTGAAAAATCACTTCCAGCTTTGGGTACAGCACCGACCCTGACCACGCCGCAAAAGCGGCAGGGTAAGCAACAGGCCGACGGTAAGCAAAACAGGGTAATTTTTCATAACGCCGTGATTCTATCATTTCTATCTCCCCTGTCAAGCGGGTGCGACGCAGCAGGTGCGATCCCAATTATGGGAAGGGGTATTCCTGTCCGTATGAAAAAACAGTGAAAATAGATAAACTATTCCGTTCGTACGGATTCTATTGCTTTTTCTGATTTTTCCTGCCGATACTGTTGGTAAAGATAGTAAAAAAAGAACCACGTTCTGCGGAACAAAATACCATGAAACGTTTATGCCTCACCTTTGTTTGCCTGTTTGGGGGTACGGCACTTTTCCAAAGTCCGGTGTTTTCCGAGGAAATCCCTGCCGATCTGATTGCCCGATTCGAGCAGCTTGAAAAAGAAACCGAAGCCATGCGCACCGAGCTGGCCGCGTTGAAAAAAGAAAAATCGTCACAAAAAACGGAGCTTTACCAGCCGGTCGAGGAAACGAAAACGCCGTCGCAGGAAATTCATGACGAGGTGGCCCGGCAGGTTCAGGAAAGTGCGTGGAAAAAAGGGGAAGCGTACATCCGGCCTTACGGCATGTTCTGGGCGTCGTTGATTGGTGCCGACGCGCGGTTCGCTCCGGCCGACAGCGTGAAAATGATCCTCCCCGGCGACGCATATGGGCAGAGCGTTTGCACCGTGGCGGCTCGATGTTCGCGGTTGGGAATCGACGTAAAAGCCCCCGACGCCCCGATTCTGGGTGGGATGGAGATGTCCGGACGACTGGAAATCGACTTTATGGGCGATCTGGGTGCGGTGGAAAACAAGCCAAGCGTTCTCATGCGGCACGCCTACTGGAAAATGGAGAACGATACGTTCCTGTTCCTGGTCGGCCAAACGAACGACGTCATTTCGCCGCTGAATTCCGGATCGTTGAATTATTTTGTCAACTGGTTTGCCGGAAATATCGGCTACCGGAACCCACAGATTCTGTTCGGGCGTTTCTTCTATCCGAGCGAACGGATGCGGGTGGATTGGAAAGTTTCGCTCAGCCAGCTCTGCGGTTCCGACTTCAACACCAGCGACCATGCCGGCCGTTACCCCACCATCCAGACCCGTTTGGGATGGACGATTGCCAGCTGCGATCCGGAGCAGACTCCGATTCAGTTCGGCATTTCCGCCCACATCGGCGAACAGTGCTACAACCTGGCCCTGCTGCATGGTACGGAGGACGTCACGATAGACACGTGGTCGGTGAACGCCGATTTGACGCTCCCGTTGACGACCCGGTTCGGAATCCGCGGCGAGGTGTTCCATGGACAAGGGCTGGCGGGGGTCAACGGCGGCGTGGATCAGAGCGTGGATTTTTCCCTGCTTCGGGTGGCTGACGCGTCGCTCCGGAGCATTCACGCCACGGGGGGCTGGGCGGAAATCTGGTGGGACTTGACGCGGAAAGCCAAACTGACGGTCGGTTATGGAATCGACAACCCGCTCGATTCCGACATGGACGTGGCCCCGATTCGGAGCAATTCGGTTCTTTACACGAATATCGTTTACCAATTCACACCGTTTTTACGAACGGGAGTGGAGTACAGTTATTGGAAAACGCTCTATCGCGAAGGGTACGTTGGCGGCGACGTGGGAAAAGCGAACGTGGTTCAATGGATGTGGCAGTTTGAATTTTAGCAAACCTCCCAATTGATAATCACACTTTAACTGGAGGAATAGATCGCTTTTTACCCCTATTTTCTCTACCGGTTGCTATATTTTATATCCGGGATGGAAAGCTCCTATTTACGGAGGGCGGTCGTCCTCGGCCACCTGTGTTGTAAAAGGGACACGAACCCCCACGTATTACGTCGTCCTCGACCGCCTGTGTTGTAAAAGGGACGCGAACCCCCACGTATTACATCGTCCTCGACCGCCTGCGTCTTAGTCAAACCACGACACTCCACCTTGCGGCAGCCAAAGTCGCGTTTGACGATCAAAAGTAAATGCTCCACCTTGCTGCGAATCGACGATTTTCGCCAGGCGTTCATCTTCTCGAACCTCCTTCTGCTTTTCGACCTTCAGGTAGCCCGAATCCCTGTAAACCACCGTATCCTCAAGACGCAGAAGGTTCAACGTCTCGGCCGAATCATGCACGTTCGCCGCCCTTTTTCGTGGAGTGCATTTCCGGCTCACGCTGGCCAGTCTCGTTTTTCGTAGAACTCGGCGTGGAAACCAGCGTCGCATCTTCTCCCGAGAAACGACCGCATGGCAGAACTATCGTAAATCGTGTCCTCAAGTCCTTCGTCCGACGACGGAACCAGACCAGCATCAGGTACATCCGCAACATTTTCTCAATACCCCGTGTCGGACGTCCACGTTTTCATTGGGATAGAACGGTTGAATCCTCTGCACCCACTACGTTCGCTCTTATTAATATATTAATATTTGGCCACCTTCTGAAGACCGTTTTCCAGAATAAAAAAAACTCCCGCCCTTTCGGTTCTCTCCGTTGAACCGTCGAGGCAGGAGGTTTTGGGTTCCGATTCAGGAATCGGAGTTACTTCCTCAATCCTTCCAGAAGCGGATCGGGTTGGGATTTAGGAGCCTCGGTGGGAGGAATCACGACCGAGGGGGCTTTTTTAGGAAGCCGCGTGGTGGGGGTATTCTCCGGCTGCAAGTCCAGCGGATACTGCTGGTTCAGGTTTTTCGCCGATTGAATCTCCTTCATCGATTCCGTACCTTGCTGGGGACTTTCCGACGTGGTTGCCAGATTCGCCTTCTGCTCCTCGGTCAGGGTTGCTCGCGTGGTCGAAAGCGACTGGCGGCTGGACGATTTGGCGACTTCTACCGGAAGGTCGTGACGACTGGCCAGCGGGCCGTTGGTGTTCACACTCTCTCCAGGACGACTGGTCGGGGCTTCCCCGGCATAACGGTTCCGGAAACGGTCGATTTGCTGTCCGGTTCCGGCCGAAACCGGATCCACCTGCCAGCCGCCGCCCAGGGCTTTGTAAATCTGAACCACGCTGGTGGCAAGGTTGGCACGCGCCACGGCCAGCAGTTCCTCATACTCCAACACGTACCGCTGCGAATCCAGTACCGGAAGGTAGTTGTTCCGACCGGCGGAATAGAGCTGTTCCGACAACTGAAGGGCCTGGCGGTAGCGTACGACCGTTTCTTCCAGGTATTCCACCCGCTGCTGAAGTCGGACGTAATTGGAAATGGCGTTATCCACTTCTTCGGCCGCTTCCAAAACGGTTTCCTGGTAATCGTACTTCATCTGTTCGGTCAGCCCTTCCTGCTGCATGATGGTGCAACGAATTCGCCCAAATTCCAACAGTCGCCATGACAAACTCGGCATCACGCTGGCAGTAAAGCTGCGGGCGTTGAACAGGTCGTCCAACCGGTCGGCTTCCAGACCGAAACTGCCGTTGATGTAAAACTTCGGATAACGTTCCGCCATGGCCACGCCAATCCGGGCGTTCTGGGCCGCCAGCCGACGCTCCATCGCACGAATGTCCGGACGACGACGCAGGATGTCGGCAGGAATGCTCACCGCCACCGCATCGGGAGCCACCGGAAGCGGTTCCACCTTCTTCATCAACTCGTCCACCGTTCCCGGAGGGCAGCCCATCAGCACGCTCAACCGGTTCAGGCTTTCCCGATACCCCGACATGATCGACGGATAGCTCGCCTCCACCGCCGCAAGGTTCGCGACCGCCTGCGAATAATCCAGACGAGAGTCCTTCCCCTTGGTGAACCGGGCGACAATGATCCGCAGGAATTCCCGCTGCTGAAGGATGTTCGCTCGCACGATCTCCATCCGTTCCTGATACAGACGGGCGTCGATGTACGTTCGGGCCGTGTCGGCCATCAAAACCATCTTCACGTTGCGATAATCGTCCTCGGTCGCTTCCACTTCCGCTTCCTGAGCCTCAATGTACCGCTTGATCTGGCCAAAAACGTCCAGCTCCCAGTTGGCACTCACGCCCCAGTCCCACGTCGAAGCGAACAGGTCCGTTCCACGCGGTTTGTTGTCGCCGGACATTTTCACGTACGAGTACGAAGCATCCGTCCCAATCGCCGGAAACAACTGCCCCTGCGTTGCACACAACGCAGCACGTGCCTGATAAACCTTCCAGGCGGCAGACCGCAACGACAGATTCTGTTCGTTGACCGCCGTCAAAATTGTGTTCAACACGGGATCGTCAAAAACCATCCACCAGTCGTCTATCGCCGGGTTTTCCGGACGAACCTCCTTGTGGTCGTTCTGCGTCCACTCTTTCGGAGTGGGGGGGCACGGTGGCCCTACATAATCCGGGCCTACCATACACCCCGTCAGGAGCGTTAAACCCGTTAAAAGAAACAATGACAAAAACCGGAGCATGATCGTCACCTTTCCAAGCAACTAAACTAAAGGATACAAAAATTACCAACAAAGATGCCCCCCCTGTAAAAGGGTTCATCCATGTATTTGTATCCATCGGTTTTTCCCAACCTTAAGGAAAAGTCAAAATGTTATGATTTGATAAGTTTTTCCGGATTTTCCGGTCGTAATGGTTATAGTGAAAAGAGAATGTGCAAGATGGATAAAATAGACAGAATTTCAGGCGAAAAATCCACAAAAAAAGGAAAGGAAACACGGCCGTACCGCATTGCCTTTCCTCTGGAAGGGGGGAGATTCTTTCAGGCGATTATTGATGGTAGCGTTTGATGTAATCCCAGGCCTGCTGGGGAGTTTCGGCGTCGTAGAACAAATCCAGGTCGGCTTCGTCGATGACCCCCATTTCCGTCAGGGCCTTAAAATCGATGATTTTGCTCCAATAATCTTTCATACCGAACAGGATGATGGGAATGTGCTGCATCCGTTTGGTCTGGCGGAGGGTGAGCGTTTCAAACAGCTCGTCGAAGGTGCCAAACCCGCCGGGAAACACAACCAACCCCTGTGCCTGTTTGAGGAAGTGCATTTTCCGCATGGCAAAATAGTGGAACTGGAAGCAGAGTTCCGGGGTGATGTAGCGATTGGGCTGCTGCTCCTGCGGGAGCTTGATATTCAGGCCGATGGAGGGATAATCGGCGTCGTAGGCGCCACGATTAGCCGCTTCCATGATTCCCGGCCCGCCCCCGGTCACGATGACGTAGTTTTTCCGGTCGTCGTTTTTGCATTCTTCCGAAACGATCCGGGCAAACTCGCGAGCCATATCGTAGTATTTGCTCAGCTCCAACAACGTTTTCGCTCGCTGCACACGCTCTTTGCGACGGCGATCGTTGCGGCTTTCCTCAAGCGACATTTCGGCGATGGTCAACCGATGTCGGGCGGTATCCGGATCGACAATACGCGCACTGCCGAAAACCACGATGGTGGAATCAATGTTGTACTTTTCCAGATAGTGCCGCGGTTTTTCCGCCTCCAAAAGCAGCCGAATCGACCGCATTTCCGGCTGCATCAGCAGTTCCGGGTCCTGGTAGGCCAACCGAAAACTCGGTTCACTCATCAAATCCAGCGACGTGGGAAGTACCCGTTCCTCATTGTTGTCGTTTATAACCATTTTCGTAATCCTTTGTATGGGTTCACGGACGAAACATTATTCCAGTACCTTTCATTATTTCCGTTTCCTCCCCAAAAAACAAGGAGGGGCGGGGAAGGGGGCAATCCAATTTTCGCGAACAAAAATAATAGAATGCTGAATAACGGAATAATGGTCGGCACCTTCTAAAACCGCTTCCAGGGATTAAAACGAAGGATTGACGCTTTCCCACCGTATTTCCAGCATGTCGCCCTGATGTTCCACGCGAATATTTCCCGGAAAAAGCCGCGTGCCGTCGTTGGTCAGCAGGGTGAACAGGGCGGTCCACTGTTCTTTGCCCATGTCCTGTTCGGGAAATTGTTTCCAATGCCAGACGTGGCGGAGCAGTTCCTTTCGTAAAAAAAGCGGTTCTTCTTTCAGGGCGTCCAGCCGAATACGAATCCTCCCGGTTTCCGACGTGACGGCGGCATGAAGCAGGCGTTCGGTCTGGGAATGGAGAAAATCACGCGTTTCCGAAGCGATTTCCCCAAGACGCAGGATGGCGGCGTCCAGTTTCGGGTTGAAATTTTCGGTCAGAAACGGTACGAGTTTCCGACGAATCCGGTTTCGGGTCAGACGCGTGTCGGTGTTGGAGGAATCGACACGGTACGTCTGTTCGAGCGACGCGAGGTACTCCAGAATCTCCTCCCGCGTCACGTCGAGCAGAGGACGGAGCAGGATCAGTCCGCTGGGAAGTTTTCGCAGCGGAGCGATTCCGGCCAACCCAGCAACTCCGGTGCCGCGAAGGAGTCGGTGGAGGATCGTTTCCACCTGGTCGTTTTGGTTGTGGGCCGTAACCAGATACCGTGCCGCAGCATCCAGGGCGGCCTGTTCCAGAAACGCGTACCGGGCAGCCCTGGCGTCCTGTTCCAGCCCGTCCGACGTGCGGGAAATCTCCAGCCGTCGGACGATGCAGGGAACGTCGAGTGCGTCGCAGAGTTCCCGAACGAACCGCGCGTCGCCGTCCGATTCCTCCCCGCGAAGCTGGTGATTGGCATGCAGGGCGACGATCCTTCCTGCCGGCTTTTGGGTTTTCCAAAGCCCGACAAAAAATCGCAGCAACGCCACACTGTCCGCACCGCCGGAGACCGCGACCGCTACGGTGTGCTCCAGCCAGCGACACGGATTTTTCGCCCGCAGTTTCTCCTCCAGCCCGGTCAAGGCGTTTTGCCCTCCAACGTCGCCCACAAAACGTCGGTCATCCGTTTCTGCCGCTGGCGAACAACCTCCTGTGCCGCTGCGACTTTTTCCCGCGACTTCTCCCGATTCGTGAGCATCTCGAACACCGCCGGGCCGATTTTCGGCAGGTCGCTTTCTACGTCCAGATCGAACAGCCAGTCGGAAAGCCCAATGTCCCGCCACATGAACCCCTTGGACGTCTGCTGCGCAAACCGGCAGACGATCGCCGGAATCCCGTTGCCAATACACATGATCGGCGAGTGCATCTCCAGCCCGAAAAGCCCAACGCTCTTCGTATAAACACTCAACGCCTCGTCGGTCAACCAGTACGTATCCCGCCAGACACACTTTTTCCGCACGTCGTCCGGCAGCTTGTTGTAGAAAATCTCCCCGCCCAGTTCCACCTGCGAAACATCCTCCGGACAGATGAGCACCTTCAGGCCAAGCTCCCGAACCACCCGAACGATCGCGTCCCGCACGGGGGCATGGTCGTGCTCCAACATCGAGTGGGAATATTTCCAGTACGCCTCGTCTTTGGGCGTCATCGGTTTCCCGTGGATTTTCCAGTACGGCGTTTTCCGGTAACGGGGAATCACGCAAGCGAACTTGCCCGGTTCCAGCCCGTTTTTCGCCATAAATTCACCCGCCATCGCCTCGTTTCGCAGATCGACGGAAAACGCCCCGTCCGGGCCAAACTCCATGACGGGGGACTGCACCCCCCGCACCTTCGCACACTCAAGCGACACACTGTCCCGGAAAAAGACGAACTTCGCTTTCGACAACAACGCCACCGCCTCCGGGGTCTGCTCGTTCCACGTAATCCCGAAAACGCCGAACGGTTTCTGCATTTCGTCCCAGATTTTCTGGAAATCCCGCGTCGCGACCAGGCTCGGCCCACTGCCGTGCAACAGGAAATCGCACTGCTCAATCTCACGACGGATTTCCGGCATGTGAATCTTTCCGCGAAGTATCTTCAGCTTCGGAAACCGCTTCCGCTCCATCGCCTCCACCGCGTCGTTCATGCTCATCGGCCAAAGCACGACCTCCACGTCGGGCAGATTCCGCTCCAGTTGGGTGATCACCCCCGGCGTGTGGGCAATGTCGCCGATGTTCACCGCCTGCCACGAAGAACGAAGCACCACCTTCGGACGCCGGCCGTTTCCCGCAAACACCTTCCCCGCCAGGCAGACTCCCGCCAGCGTCCCCCGAACAAAATCGCGTCGATTCATGGTTTTCTCCTTCGTTTCTATTTCCCTATCATTTTCCGTAACCACTGACTGGCATCGGAATGCTTCTGCCCCGTGGCATGACCACGTTTGACCTCGTTCCCCATCTGCTTGTCGGTGGAAGGAATCACGTTGTACGCCGCGTAAACCGAACTGGGGCTGCACGTCGTGTCGATGAAACCGACCGTCACACGAATCGGGCAATGGATGTTCCGGGCAAAATTTTCCCCGTCGAAATACGGCCCAACCGCCTCGGCCGCCGGGTCTTTCACCGCGTCGTACAACTTGGGCCAGCCGGGAGAACGATCCAACTTCGCTCCGCCATGGTCGCAAAGCGCCGGGACGCTCGATACGATCGCAAGCCATCGATCGCTCAGCCCCCCCAGAATCAACGCGGAAGCTCCGCCCTGACTGACACCGATAAGCACGATCCGTTTTTTGTCCACGTCCGGACGTGCCGCCACGACGTCAATCGCCCGATCGATTCCCACATACGCATCCCGATAAAAATACGTATCCCGGCTGGTCGCCCCGTCCTGGCAATACCGCAGACCACTTTTCAGGCCGACGTGGAAATCGTCGTACTGCTTTTTCCGTTCGTCCGCATTAAGCGAAACCGGATACGGGAACACGTTCATGTGAAGTGTCATGATTCCGTTTTTCGCCTGCCACAAATCCGGCCCACACCCCGGCCCTGCACCCGGAACCATCACCCACAGCGGGAACGGCCCGTCCCCCTGATTCTTCGGCACCGACAGGAAACCATGTGCAAACTTGTTCTCGCCCAGCGTGCGGATGCTCAGCCGATACACCGTGCATTTGTCGGAACACAATTCCGGAATCTCCTCCAGCTTGAAATCTTCCGGCAACGCCCGAACCTGTTTTTTCAGGTCGGCCCAGTACGCGTTGAAATCTTCCGGACAGGGGACGGCAGGCTGGATTTTCTCCACCTCGTACCCGCACCCGGCCAGCTCCGAAATCGGACCACAAACCGCCCGCACACTCAAAAATCCCGGAACCGTCAACGTTTCCTTCAGCGTCGCCGGGTTTGCTTTCGCAAGGTCGATTTCATGGCGGGAAATTTCCTTGCGGAAGTCGTTCTGGAACTGAACCGTCAATTTCCCTTCGCGGGAAAGGACGCCATCCTCCTCTTTGGCCGTGACCGTGAACGTCGCCGGCTCACCGCAACGGTAAAGCTGGTCGGCCCGATCCACGTCGATCGTGAGGGTCTTGACTTCGGCCCAAAGGGTCGCAGTAATCGTTAAAATCAGCAGAAACAATACAAAAAATCGGTGGGCTTTCATGAAACCATCCTTTCCTGGGGACTTTCGCGAAGCGTGTCGCGTATTCTTGAGGGAGTTTAAATACATCCCTTATATATTAAACCATGGGGCAGGGGTTGTCAACTCCCGGCAGCTTCATAATAATATGTTAATGGTTAATGAACCATTATAAAGCAATATTTTAAATAATTACAAAACAATAATAATTTTTCCGGCGTATTTGTTTGTGTTTGGCAACAATAAAGGCAGCGGAAAGGAATCCGGCCTATTGCTTTTTCAGGGAACTTGATTTATACTGGTTTAACAGACACGAGAAAACTCAACAGAAGGAGAAAAGTCATGAAGCGAAGCATGGTATTCCGAACGGTTGTCACGGTGGCGGCGATTCTGCTTTGGGCGGCGCTTGGCAGTGAGTGCATGGCGCAACGTGGAGGGCATGGTGCCCCTCCGCCTCCCCCGCATCATGGGGGGCCTGGCCCTGGTTGGCGTGGTGCTCCACCCCCTCCACCCCCGCCGCACCATCATCACGGTCCGCGGTACGATTATTATCACCGGTTGGCTCCTCCTCCGCCTCCGCCGCCCCCGCCGCAGTTTTACTACCGGCCCTACCGGTACCATTACCCGGCGTACTATCCGAGCTACTATCCGGCACGGGGTGTGTATATCGGGGTGGGGATCGGCCTGTAGGAAATGGTCTTGCCAAAAAGAGTGGAATGAATTATACTGAACGTACTGAAAAAATTTGAAAGACATCATTTGTCAGAAGGAGTCCCGAAGATGAAACATTCCTTGTTGATTGCGTTGTTCGTGGCGGCGTTCCTGCTGCTGGGATCCATGACGACGCAGGCCCAGTGGGGTTACGCGCCGCCCCCGCGTCATCACCATCCCGCGCCGGCGCCGCCTCCGCATCATCCGGCGTCTGGTGTTCATGTGCATTACCATCCCGCGTCTCCGCCGCCGGTTTATTATCGGCCGGCCCCGCCGCCTCCGGCTCCCGCGCCGCCCCCGCCTTCGGCCGGTGCCCTGCTGGGAGGAGGTATCGGTCTTTTGATTGAGCAGGCGATCCGAGGCGATTTGTAAAACTTTCAGAGGACAGGCGGGCGTCTGTCCTCTTTTTTTAGCAGTTGAAAGAAGGAACAGGATGCGATATTTTCTGACGTTGGGAATCTTCTTCACCTCCCTGGTTTGCACCTTTGCGCAGGAGGAATTACGTAATAATTTCGCCTGTCATGAACGTGGTGGAATCGGGAACACGCTGGAGAAATTACGTAAGGGGGAGACGGTTCGTGTGGCGTATCTGGGCGGTTCGATCACGATGGCCGGGAACGGGTGGCGAAGTCAGACGACGGCCTGGCTTCAGGAAGCGTACCCCGATGCCGACGTGCGGGAGATCAACGCGGGGGTGAGCGGCACCGGCAGCCGACTGGCGGATTTTCGGCTGGGTCGCGACGTGCTTTCGCAGCGGCCCGACCTGTTGTTTATTGAGTTTGCGGTGAACGACGGCGGCGAATCGGTCGAGCGGATTCAGCGTCAGATGGAGGGGTTGGTGTTGCAAACGTGGCAGGCCAATCCCCGGACGGACATTGTTTTTGTTTACACGTTTTGTACCGGTTTTGCCAGGAATCTTCGGGACGGAAAGTTGCCCCGTTCGGCCAGTGCCATGGAAGCGGTGGCAGATTTTTACGGCATTCCCAGCGTCAATTTCATGAAGCGTGTGGTGGAGATGGAAGCGGCGGGCAGGCTGGTGTTTACGTCGGATCGCCCCTCGACGGACGCGGTGCTGGTGTTTTCCAAAGATGGCACGCACCCCGGCCCGGAGGGGCACGCGCTTTACGTGCAGGATCTGCGGGAAGCGTTCGACAAGATGAACGATTCCTCCCCGCAAACGCACCGGTTCGACCTTGCCCGAACCTTTTCCACCGACCCGATTCTGGATGGAAAGATGTTTGCGGTCACGGCGTCGATGCTTCGGGGAAATTGGAAGAAAATGGAATCGGGCGACCGGCATTTCCACTTCACGCAGCGTCTGGACGAAATCTGGACGACCGATACGCCGGGCGATTCGCTGACATTTTCCTTTCGGGGGACGGAAGCGTATCTTTACGACGTGGTAGGGCCGGACGGCGGGCAGGTCTGGGTGACGGTGGATGGCAAAAAAAGCGAAAAACCGCTCCCGCGTAACGACCGATACTGTATCGACCATCGGAGTTATCGCGTGACGTATGGTCTGGTGGCGGCAGGGCTGGATCCCACGAAAGTCCATACCGTGACGCTGACGCTCGATACGGAAAAACCGTTTGTGGAAGGGGGTGGACGGATGCTCCGCGTTGCCAAAATCCTCCTTCGTGGCGCGTTGTGCGAACCGGACTGAGGTTTCCGTTTTTCCACCTGCCGTTGGAGGTTTGCAAATTTTGAAAAGAATCCAGGAGAAAAGCATGAATGGGAAACGGTTCGTCGCGTTGTTGGTCTGCGTCTGCGGGATGACTGCGTGGGGGCAGGATTCCTCCCTGCCGCCGATGTCGTATTTCGCGGAAAAGACGCTGTTTTACGATGGTAAATTCGACGATGCGCTGAAGGAATTCCAGTCGGAATGGCGGGGCAGTTTCAAAATCGGCACCCATCGTTGGATCGACGCCATCTGTTTCGCGACGATGCAGGGGGAATGCTATTACCAGATGGGGCGATACCCGGAAGCGCTGGATCAGTACACGAGCGCCTTGCAGCTTTACATGCAATATTTCGACTGGATGACGAAAATCAGCAACATTCCGGCACCGGGGAACAACAACATCAACAGTCTGCCTCCCTGGGGCGACGCGAAGCGGGGGCGACGGCTGAACAAAATGCCGGAAAAGGTCAGCCTGCTGTTTGGCGACCCGGATTACCAGACGAAAACGTACCAATCGGGCGACACGGTGAACGTTCCGGTGCTGCGGTCGATTCGTGCGGAGGAGATCGTGCGGTGTACGATGATCGCCATTCGCCGACGTGGAGAAATCCTGGGGCCGTTGGCGGTGGGGGACGAGCTGAACGCGCAGCTTCTGAATCGGCTGCCGGGGCTGTGGCAGACGCTGTCGGGGAGCTGGCTTCAGGCGTGGATCGATATTGAGGCGGGGCTGGTGCAGGTCGCTTCGGGCAAGGAAATGGAAGGTGCTCAGTCGCTTGTGCGGGGGGCGCTTATCGGCGGGGCGGATCATCCGCTGACCTGCTACGCGTATTTGGCGTTGGGCGACATTGCGTTACGTGCGGGGGATTACGACAAATCGTTGCAGGCGTTTCTGGAGGCGGCGACGCTGGCATATTATTTCGAGGACGCGATTGCCATGGAAGATGCGTTTCGCGGTCTGGCCGACGCGTATTATCTAAAAAATCCGGCGCAGGTCTGCCCGGCGTTGCAGGTGGCGGAAGTCTGGGCCAGGAAGGAGAAATTGACGCTGCTTCGAGGCACGGTGTTGCCGCTTCTGGCGGACGATTACCTCCGGAAGAATCAGGTGAAGCCGGCGGCAGAATGCGTCGCGGAGGCGGAACGGACGATGAATCGACGTGCCATGCGGCTGGGAAGGGCTGGGGCACGGTTGAATTACATGCGGGCCAAGGTGGCGTTTCGCGATCCGTCCCCCGCATCCCAGACAGCGGCAAGCCAGGCGATTACGGCGGCAATGGAGTTCATGCTCCATGGTTCCCTGCGGAATTTTCAGTTGAATCTGGTGGATCAGCGGCTCCTTTCCGGAAACCTGACTCCCCGAAAAGCGATGGAATTTTACGAAACGTTGTTGAAAGACCCGACCGGTACGGAATGGGCTTTGAAACCGATGGAGTCGATGTCGCTTTTGCTGACGCCGCGGCCCGGAACGTGGGAAAATTGGTTCCTTTCGGCGATGGAAATGGAAAAAATCGAGCAGGCATTCGAGATTTCCGAGCGTGCCCGACGTGCGTCGTTCCTGCAAACCCTCCATTTCGGCGGTCGGATTCATGCCCTGCGACTGCTGCTGGAGATGCCGGAGCGGGATTTGAGCGTCGTGCAGCTTCAGCGGCGTCGTGATCTTCTGACGGAGAGTCCCGATTACGACGTTCGCGCGAAAAAAATCCGCACGCTCCAAACGCAGATACGTACCATGGCTCTGCCGGCCAAAACCGATGAGGATGCCCAGACGCTGAACGATCGGCTCCGACAAATCGAGGAACTTTCCCACCAACAGGAAGCGTATTTAGCGACCGTTGTACTGGAACGTCGCCCGATCGACCTCCTTTTCCCACCGGTGAAAACGTTTAAGGAAATCCAGGACGGTTTGCCCGACGGGGAAGCGATGTTGGTCTTTTTCGCCGCCCGAAACCAGATGTATCTGTTTCTGTTGAACAACCAGCAATTCACCCACTGGGTGATTCGGGATCGCGGTACGGGAAAGGGGAGTGCTCGCCGGGAAACGGGGAACGACCTGACCCAGCTTCAGACCCACCTGGCCTCCATGCTCCGGAAAATGGGGCTTTTGGGGGGAAGTACGCCCTTCCGGGAAACCTGTCTGGACGACCGAAGCTGGAAGCAGGACGCCCTCCAGGTGATGGCCGACCTGACGAAAAACTCGCAGGCCGATTTTTCCCGATCCGATTTTTCGTCGCTGGTGATCGTCCCCGACCGGTTCGCGTGGTATCTGCCGTTTGAAATGCTTCAGGTGCAGACCCCCAAAGGGTTGCGTCCCACGATTTTCCAGTTCGCCATACGTTACGCCCCCACAGCGTCGTTGGGAGTACCGTGGAAGAAGCCGACGTTGGCCGTTTCACCCTACACCCTGTTGGTCTGCGGCAAGGAGGAACCGACCGAAGCCCGGCGTAAATCGCTTTACGCTGCGGTGAAACGTCCGGTGGAATTCGACGCGAAAAGTTTCGGCGGCGCCATGACCAGTGCCACACATGCCACTTCCTCGATTTTCGCTCCGGCCTTCGACCAGATGTTCGTGTTCGACGACCAGAAAAACGACCCCGCCCTCCCATTCTCCCTTACGCCGGTTGTGCTCGACGCGAATCGGAAAGGGGCGACGCTGGGGAACTGGTTCGCGTTCCCTTACGGCGGCCCGCGGCTGGTGTACCTCTCCGGATTCCATACCCAAACGGAAAATCTCGCTCAGGTCTCCTCCAAGAAAAAGAACGTGCTTACCGCTCCTGCCGGCATGGAGCTTTTCCTCACGTCCCTCTCCTTCATGGCCAACGGCTGCGATACGCTGGTGCTTTCCCGCTGGCATATGGGGGGGGATTCCTCCTACCGTATGGCGGAGGAGTTTCTCGGACAGATGCAAAAAACCGACGACGTTTCCCGCGCGTGGCGCAAAGCCGTCCTGAAGCAGGCCGCCGCGAAAATGGATTTGTCGCTGGAACCCCGGATCGCCGCCAAGGAAAAAACCACCGCCAAGGGAACCTTCCCCGCATTTTGGGCCACGTACATGCTGATCGACAGCGGGCAGAAAATGTCCCTGGAGGAACCGGACGCCGACGACGACGTGCCGGCCATCGTCGTGCCCTAAAACGGGAGCGAACCCAACCGGAAGGGAGGAATCATGAAACGGATCGTACTTTTCCTGCTGCTTTGGACGACTGCCGCCGAAGCGGTCGATACGGTCGTCTGGCAAAAAAACGACGATTCGCCGCAGCGCGTCTCCATCGGTCGGACGCTCGTTTTGGCGCAGGATCGTGGCCTCCTGTTTCAGGAACGCTCCGGGGAAATCTTCGCTATCGAACCCCAAAGGATTCGCAAGGCGACCCGAAACGAAAAACCGTTCGTCCCCATGACCTCCCAGGAAATCGGCAAGGCGTATCTCCAGGAACTCCCCGAAGGTTTTGAGGTACTCTACACCCCCCACTACACGATTTTTCACGATACCACCCGCGACTATGCCCGCTGGTGCGGCATCCTGATGGAAAAACTCTACACCACGTTCGCCAATTTTTGGAAAAAACGGGGGTACGAGTTGCCGGAACCGGAGTTTCCCCTGGTGATCGTCCTTTTTTCCACCCACCGCGACTACCGTGCTTTTGCGAAAAAGGATGTCGGCGAAGTCGGCAACGCCATCATCGGTTACTACAGTTACCAGTCCAACCGAGTCGTCTGCTACGATCTGAGCGGACAGGAAAAGTATGCGGAAGAACGCTCCAGCACCACCACGTTCGGTGCCGTGACCCGTGAAATCCTCAGCCGCCCCGACGCCGCCAAGCAGGTTGCCACCATCATTCACGAAGCGACGCACCAGCTCGTCTATAACCGGGGTCTGGCCGTTCGTTACGGCGACGTTCCTCTCTGGTACAACGAGGGGATCGCCCTCTACTTCGAGTCCCCAAACCTCAAAAGCGAAAAGGGATGGCAGGCGATCGGGAAAAAGAACCCTCTGCGTTACCCCGCGTTTCAGGAATACCTTGCACGACGCCCTGAAAACTCCCTCCGGCAGCTGCTTTCCAGCGACGACACCTTCCGCGACGTCGATACCGCCGGCGACGCATATGCCGAATCGTGGGCACTGACATGGTTCCTGCTCCGTGCCCGGCAAAAAGCCTACATCGCCTACGCCCGGCACCTTGCGGAGAAAAAAGCACTCCTGAACGACACCCCTGAAGAACGAATCCAGGAATTTGAAAGATTCTTCGGTTCCCTGGAAAAACTCGATCGCGACTTCGTGCGATACATGAAAAAAGACACCTTCTAAAACTGTTTCCATGGCCCCCACGAAAGATTCACGCTTTTCGGCAAGGCGACGCATCGTCGTCCCTATCCATTAAAAGCGATCCATCACCGTTTGGGGATCGGAATCCGGTTTTAGAAGGTGCCGATTCTTTATTCAAGCGGAAGCCCGCCTTCGGAACCTTGCGAGGAGTAAATCGGCATGTGCCGGTAATACACCTCCAACGTCATGACCGACATGGCTGTGCTGTAAAGCCGCCCCCCCTGCGCTCCATGACCACCGCCCGACGGCCAACTTCCCAACTCGTGGGAATCCTGCTGACGGCTCTGCGACTGCACCAGCTTGTCCCGCATACGCGCGTTCCAGTTCCGCCAATGTTCGCCACCAAAGTGACGCATGACCTGCGTGGCGTAGTAATTGTAATAGGGATCGCTGGTCGGCCCCAGTTTGGAAAGGTACTCCACTCCACGCTGCAACGCCGGGTGGTCGTGCTTCCATCCGTAATACATGCGGCACAACAACCCAATGGCCGTACACGCAGGCGCCTTGCCCGGGGTGACGTAACCATAGTACGAGCCGCTGTCCTGCTGCACGGAATCCAGGAACCGCATGGCATTCTGCGCCACCTGCGGCGAGACCTTGAGGTATCCCATGTAACCGCTTTTCAACGCCATCATCTGCCAGCCCACCACGGACGTGTCGCCCGCCTGACGTGGAGAATAACGCCATCCACCGCCCGCCGGGTCCTGCGCCCCCTGAATGAAGTTCACCGTAAGCTGCGCGGGCATCATCAGTTTTTTGTCCTTCGTCATGGCGTACGCTTCCGTCAGACAAATCGCGGCCAGCCCGTGACCATACATGGTTCCCTCATTCTGTCGCAAGCTGCCGCCGCCGATTTTCTTGTCCGGCTTGATGTTCATGCAGAGGTAATTCAAACCCGCATACACCTGCTGCTTGTATTTGCCTTCCTTGTGCGTCTGTCCACAACCAAGGAAGGGAAGAATGCCCATGGCCGTTGCGGCGTTCGTCGCTTTCATCAACGAACCCGGACCGGAACATTTCCCTTTGCAGTTCGGAGCCATCGTGTGATTGTAGTTCCAGCTCCCGTCCGGGTACTGATGACGCGCAATCCACTGAAGTCCCAGAGCCACCGCTTTTTCGCTCTCGGTCGAACCGCCGGAACGAAGGGCCGTAGCCGTCGCGTTTTTACGCAAACCCATGCCGCCGCCCGAATAACTGGCGGTAATGCTTGTGTTGGCGCTGGAAGCCTGAGCCTTGATGTTGCCGATGGGATCCACCTGCACCATGGCCGGAGCCGGTTCATCATTCGACTCCACCGACACTTCCGCCGTGGTAACGTCCTGCGTCACCTCCGTCACCTCCACGTCCGTGACGTCCAGGTCGATTTCCTCCATCTCGAAGTCTTCTTCTTCGAGCGGATCCTCAATCACCGTTTCGTCGGTCGGCGTGGAAACCAAATCCGAGACCGCTTTGTGCGTTTTGGTATCCACCATGGTCAACGCCATGACCAGCAGCAGCACGGTATGAACCACCATGCTTACCAGCCAGCTTGGGACACGCGTCAGAAAGCTCTCGCTTGGCGCATCGATATATTCGACCGCCTCATTCGCGTTTTCCTGGGACATTTTTTCCTCCTATGTAAACTATATGTGAAAATAAAAAAGGTAACTCCATTCTAATCTCTTTTACGCAACTTGCAAGCATTCTCCCCACTTTTTTTAAAAATTTTATCCATTCCAGAGAAAAATTTGATTTTCGTTTTGATAAAATCAGCGTCAGACCCCTCAACGCTCCGAATCGCGTAAAAGTTCCGCCGTTTTTTCCACCCACTGCAAAAGCGACGGAGAGGGTAAAAGCGGAGGATTGCCACAGAGCCGAAAAACCCGATCGTTCCGCACCGCATCGAGCTGAGGAAGCCGTTTCCACGGCGCCAAAAACGCTTCGTCCGAAAGCGCCATCACCCCAGCATCCGGCGTGATTTCCAGAATCACGTCCGGGTTCATCCGCAAAATCCCCTCCACCGAAACTTTCGGAAACGCAATCTCCCCGGTATACGCGTTTTCTCCCCCCGCCAGTTCCAAAACCGCGTCGCACAGCCCATCTTTCCCCACAAGATAAACTTCTTCGGGAAGCTCCGCCGAATAGTTACGCCCCACCACGAACAACACCCGCGGTCGCGGTCGCCCCACCCCCGCCTGCCGGATTTTTTCCAGCCGCCTGAGCGTTTCCTGCACCAGTTCTTCCGCACGCTCGGAACATCCCAGGATTTCGCCCAGCAGCCGCGTACTTGCCAGCACGTCGTCCACGGTTTTCTGCGGACACTCCACCACCCGCAAATGGTAGTTCTCCAACGTTTTTCGCAGTTCTACCGCCCCGCCGGGAATCAGTACCACGTCCGGACGCAAACGGTAAATCGCCTCGTAATTCGGATCCAGAAACCCACCGACACGCTCCTTCGTTTTCGCTTCGGGAGGGTACTCGCAGAAACGCGTCACTCCGATCAGTTTTTCCTCCGCCCCCAAAAGGTAGATCGTTTCGGTAAGGGACGGCGACAGCGACACCACCCGTACCTCCTTCCCAGAAGGCACAGGCGGTGGCAAAGTCGGTCGGGAACAGCCTGTTTCCAGCACCAGAATCGCCAGAATCCATCCCCGAAACATGCTTAAGAAAGCCCGATTCACGCTCACTCCCCGCGTCGAATCCAGACGTTCCGGAACTGCACCGGGCAGCCATGCCCCGACAGCACCAGCGGCCCGTCCACCCGATCGGTGTCGTCCCCCGGAAGCGTTTTGTGCCCGGTTCGGCCGTAGATGATCTGATTGTTCTGGATCATCACGCCATTGTGCAGTATCGTGACACGCGGACGCTCCACGCACTTTCCCTCCTTCCACACGCCGGGACGGAAGAAAATGTCGTACGTCTGCCACGCCCCCTCCGGAAGCGCCACGTTCACCAGCGGCGGCGTCTGACCGTAAACCGCCCCGGCCATGCCGTCCGAATTGATGAGGTACTTCTCATTGTTGAAAATCTGAATCTCGTAGCTGCCAAGAAGCAGTACGCCGTTGTTCCCCTGATTCCCCCACGGCCCCTTGAAATCTTTCGGATAGCGCCATTCCAGATGGTACTGGGCAGCCCCCCAATTTTCTTTGGACGCAATGGCTCCGGACGTGGCTTCCAGGTAGCCGTCGTCGGTGATCTTCCACTTCGTTTCGTTCCACGCGTCGAGGGATGGATTTTTATGGTCGAACAGCACCACCGCGTCGGGCGGAGCGGGGAGGAATACCACCTTGGCGGGATCAATCTTCATCTTCGGCGGTACGGGCCGGTCAACGTCGTGGACACAGTAACCGCACCAGGGCAACACCGGGGTACCCTTGTAACCGAGAATGCAATAACCATCGTCGGCAAAAAAAGTCTGAATGTTCGCATCATCGGCCCAGACGGAGGTTCCTGTCAACAGCAACAGGCACACAAGAATTTTTTTCATGGAAGGCTCCTTTCGTAAAAAAACCATATGGAAAACATTATACGAAAAGACGAAAAGAAAAACAAGGAGCTTCCCCACCCATAGGATATCGGAGCCGTGGACGAAGCGAAGCGTAGTCCCGGAGAAGTGCCGAGTGATTCTCCACGGCTTCCGGAACTACCCGGTTGGTGTTTTATAGATGAATTAAATATTTAGCGAACGAAGTGAGCGTAGTAAAAAGTTTTGGGAGGAGGGGTTTGGGGAGGAACCTCTTTTTC
>JAUNBJ010000057.1 GCA_030535245.1 Planctomycetia bacterium
GACTTTCACGGAACCCTCCCCGACAAAATCAAGGATTTGTGCAGCGGTTCCTTAACGAAGAAAATATTCGCCTGGCACGCGATGTTTTAAAACGGGAAGCAGTGCCGCGATCTCAAAGGATTCAACAAAATTACCAACTGGAAAGAGCATACTATTCTCGATTGTTGGGATATTGGCAAATCCGCGATCTTGTTTTTCTATACCTGAAGGAAATCGAACGAATTGCGCGTTATGCCTGCGAGAACGACCTTTGGCATCTCCATTTAAGGGAACTTCGCAAGGTATTTGTCAAGAATACGTTCCACATCACCGGGGGTAGTTACAAAATTCATATTGCATCGCGGGAAGAAAAAATCCAAATAATTTTATCCGCCCGTGTCAGAAAAGGTCGTCCGAAGCCGTATGTGTTGTGTACGGCTTTTCGATGTTCGCCACAAGAGGCGGAAAAAGCATTTCTTGAATACCTGGACGACCGAAAATTACGGAAAGCAATGAGCCTCCGGTCGCAAATGGAAGTCCTTGCTATTCACCGTTCCGGAAAGGAACCATGCCATGATTGATCAAACCCTTCAAGACCTTCAGCGAGAATATCTTGCCCGAATAGAAAACCACCTGGAGACCCAATCGGTGGACACCGACTTTGCGTTGACAAGTTTCTGTTGTTATGCTGGTCGGCTCGCTTCGTTGGGGGTGGAAAAATATATGGAAAAAGCTCAAAGCCTGCTGACGTCGCCAGCTTTTGCGGGACGTGTGGACGCTATTTTTCGCGATCGCATTGCGCAGGGGTTGGAGGATTTAGACCATCAGTGGGGTGAGGAGTTGGGGATTTCACTGGAGGAAGCCCAGGATTTCCATTGCTTTTTCCGTCGGACGACGTTTTCTTTTGAGAAAGAAACGCTTGCGGCGGTTCAGGAATGGATGGAATTCGCAGACCATTGCGTGTTGGACGAGGAGGCGGTGGAAACGCTGGAGGAATATCAGCTCTTGTTCCCGATTGCCGAAGAAGACATGCTGGTTCCGATTGCGGCTCCGGTAGCGGAAGGGACCATGGAATTGGCATCCAAGCGGTTTCTTCCGGACGACGGTCAAACCTGGACGGCTCATTGGAATGAATGGACGAAGCGCTGCGTCTGCCAGACGGTACATGGGTATTGTTTTCTCCGCTGCCTTTCCAGAACGGAGGAGGGGTGCGTTTATGAATTCACGGGGGAAGATGGCCGACCGGTCGAGGTCTTTCATATGAATCAGGGAATTCTGCCCCTTCGCCAGAACCCGGAAATTCCAGAGGAGTGGACGGCGGATTACACCCTGCTTCCGTTTGTGTCGCGGGAGGAAATCGAACGATCCGACATTTCCGTACAACTTGCGGGGGGTGGCCGGTTGGTATTTCCTGTCCCTTTTGTTTTGGGACAACCAAAGATCGCAGCCCGTTCTGAGCAGGCGACCGATTTCTGGTTGAAAGTTCGGCGGAGCTATTCCGTGGGGGTTGCGGCGGCGACGTTCGATGAGGATGATTTTTCCGAATGGACCTGGCGTTCGGACGATGGGCAATGGATCGCCGTCGGCATGTTCACGGACGAAACTTTTCGGATTCTTTTTGAACGAAACGACCGTCCGACTCCCATCCAGACCATTCGTTGGGCAACGTTGGAAATCGAGATTTCGGGAAAAGATCGCTGCGACTTTTTCCGGGAAACCTGCGTCGCATGGCTGAAACTGGCGGACACGTCGCAAGTTCCCGTATTGGAAATTCTTCCGGTCGGAGAAAGCGAATGGGTTCCCCTGCGTTATATTCCCATGGAGGATTAAGGTGGCATTTGATTTTTCCGTAGTTCGGGAGACACGGCTGAGTCACCTGACCGAACGCAAAGCGGTTCAGCTTCTGAAAAGCTGTCGGGAGCTGGCTCCGTGGCTTTTACGGAAAGAGGTCTATGCGATCGCGGATTTGCCGTTCCATCGCCCAAGGATTCCCAACGACATTGGTTGTTGCTGGATTTTGCTGGTTCAAAAAAACTGGGAAAAAGAAAGCGTACTACGCCCGGCCATGATTTTGCCGTTGGAGTGGAAAAGTAACGAAAAGGAGCACGACAAACGGCTTCCTGACGGGTTACTTGCGTTGGCCCAGAGCATTTCGGAGCAATTGAACGCCTCCCATTGGACCCTGCATTCCGCCGAGGGGATGAAGATTCCCGACCTTTCAAGCATGGATATCGGACAGTGGAGTTCCGCGTGGGTGCCACTATTTTCCGGCCTTCAGCTTGCGTTATTGGATCTGCAACCGCGTCCTGATGTTTTTGCCACGGGAGCCTGGGACGACAACCTGAAACCGATTGCCGGGCTGCGCGAGAAAATCGAGGTGGCTCGAGAGTGGTCGGGGAAGCATTTCTTTTTTCCGCAGGCCGACGACGCAGAAACCTCTCAAACCGAACAGCTTTTTCGGAAAGAGATGCGTCTGCACAAAATGCGGATCACAACCAAACTTCATTTAGCCGTTCGCGATCACCTTACCTGCCTTGCGGCCGCCCCGAAAAAACGGGTGTATCCCGACGCCGCAGCATGGGAGCGGTTCGATCACTATTACCGCCTGCTCCCCACCATCCAAGAACGCCGAGCTTTTTACCAAAGTCATTACATGCGACCGGTAATGAAAAAACTGCTCCGCGAAAATCCACAAATTAAAAAATGGCAAAATCGAACGTTCGTCTGCTGGTTGAGTGAACGTATCGACTTGACCGAGCTGGCCGTACGGCTGTTTCACCCTTCCCGGATGATTCTTTTTGCAACAGAAGGGATGCTGGAAAAAGAACGGGAAGATTTGCTGAAAAACCTCCAGAAAGAGGGACTTTGCCTTATTCCGGAAATTTTCACCAGTCCTAAAAACCTTCCCATTCCCGATTTACGGCGTCTTGTTTTAGGAACGCTGCAAAAAACGATACGCCAAGAGGAACCGCTATTGTTCGATCTAACGCTACGGTCCGTTCCCATCAGTCTGGTTTTTTCGCACTGTCGGTACCCGCAAAGCCTGTTTCTTTTTTGGAATCGTGCCATGCTGGACCACTTACCATACCCCAGCACCATCCGCATGGAGCTTTTAGAGCCGTGGGACGTCTAAATCTCGGCAACTTAAGGAATATCTCCGGTTCGCAACGGCATGGGTCTGTCTGGCCCCGAAAATTTACGGCATGACCGTGGATTTGGGGCTGACGGTCGTACCGGGACGGACTTTCTGGTACCCTTCCACGATGTACTGTTCTCCCGGCTGGATTCCGGTACGAACTATCGTCTCAAAGCCGTCCATGTTCCGCACTTTCTCCTCACGGTACGGTTCCAGCATCCGCTCTTTCCCATCCGGGAGCAGCTCCAGGGAAAGCACCGGACGCTTTTCCACCACCCCTTTGGCATCCACCACCCATAAATATTTGGAGTTCAAATCGGAACAGACCGCCCGTTCGTCTACCACCAGGGCATCTTTGCAAACCGATCCGTTGATACGAACGTTACAGATTCGGCCTGGATAAACCTCGTAATGGGGATTTTGGAACTCCCCACGGCAGAGGATCGTACCGGTTTTGGCATTGACCCTGTTATCCGCGTAAATGATAACCCCGGTGCAGGTTACGTCGGATTCCCCGCCCATGAACGTCAATTCGAATTCCATGAGTTTTTCTTCCTGGGACTGGCGTTCTCCGGCCAGCCCGGTTCCCGAAGAATCGGCCCCCTTCACGTCAAAATCCTCGGCGGGGGTCGGAATTTCGGGCGACGTTTGCCCCACCATCGCGGCAGGTTCGGACGCAGGTTTTTCCTCTGCGGTTGCGGCGGGCTGCGCGGTATCGGACTGGGACGTACTCGGATTTTCGGGAGCGGAAACCGTCTGTTCCTTCTTCGGAGGAACGGGAGCATGTTCCCCGGTAAACGCTGGCTGGGCGTGGAGTTTTTCTCCATACGCCTGGTCTGCGGCGGGAATCGGCGGTGCGGTCAGTTTCCCTTCCTGCGGTGCGGAGTTGTTTGCCGTGGCGGGCTTGGCAGAACCGATGGTCGGGCCACCCGTTTCCTGTACCATTCTACGATACATCCGGGAGAACACCTCCTCCGGCACGTCAAACTCGACGTACATCGGGTCCATTTCCACGACGCTTGTCAAAATCTCCGCGCCGGTTCCCTGAACGTAATTCCCCACGTCCACCAGGTTTTTCTGCACCTTCCCACGAATGGGGGATTTGACCTTGGTATAATAGAGTTGTTGGGTCTGATACTGATAATTGGCTTGTGCGGCGTAGACTTTCGACTGGGCGTTTTCCACGCGGGCTTTTTTCTGCACCATTTCGTCTGCCGTCACGGTATTGGGAGTGAGCTGGTTGGTTTTGACGGCGCTTTCATACAGCGAACGGGCCAAATCCAGTTCCGTCACCGCCGATTTCAGTTCGGCATACGCTTTGGATTGCGCCACCTTATAATCAAAATCTTGGATTGTGAACAGAACTTGCCCCGGTTTCACGATTTCTCCGGGAACGAAGTTGATCTCCTCCAGATACCCCTTTACGCGTGGTACGATATCCACCGTCTGGTAGGGGACGGTCTTTCCGGGAAAAGTGGTGGAGCGCTGAACATCGCGCGTTTGGGCCACTTTCAAAACGACGACCGGCGGCGTCATGGCAGTCGGTTGCGAAACCTTTTTTTGGCACCCGACAATTGTTGTCAGGCAAAGCGTGAGCGTTCCCAAACATCCCATGAACCCTGTTTTTTTCATCGTCGATTCCCTAAATTTTTGTTTTTCCGGAAAATTGCTGGTACATTTTTACCAACACCCTTCTATTTTAGCAAATTCCCCCTGTTTTGACAATAGTTTCCCCCTATTTTTATAAAAATAACCCTCCCCCTTCCAGAGTACGGAGATGCTTCATTTGCACGATAATCGTTTATCCACCTCCCCCTGCTTCCAACTTTGGCGTAACGTAGTATAATAGGTAATAACCTGTGTTACGATTGTTTTGGGGGGAGTTCCCCGCAACGTGAACTTAATATTGGAACTGTTTGAAACATCCGGAGTCCGTCGTGTCACACATTGATCATCTTCCCGGTTCTTTTTTTGGTCCTCCCACTTTGGTTGATTTAATTCGCCACCGGGCGATTCTGCAACCGAACGATATGGCATTTGGATACTTGACGGACGGCGACACCGACCTGATCGAGATGTCCAATTCGGAATTAGACCGTAAAGCCCGCAGCATTGCGGCGTGGATGGAGGAAAAAGGGCTGGTGGGGCAGAAGGCTTTGCTTTTGTATCCGCCGGGGCTGGATTTTATCGCGGCATTTTTTGGATGTCTTTTTGCGGGGGTCGTGGCGGTTCCGGTATATCCGCCGCGTAAGAATCGTTCGGTCAACCGGATTCAGATCATTGCCAAAGACTGCGAGGCGAAAATCGCGCTGACGAACACGGACGTCATGAGTCGTGTTGCGGCACCGTTGGAGGACGCACCTTCGCTCAAGTCTCTGATTTGGCTGAACACCGACGAAATCGAAAACGGCATGGAGAACTCGTGGGAAATGCCGGATATTCATGGGGATACGCTGGCATTCCTCCAGTATACTTCCGGATCGACCGGGGCGCCCAAGGGGGTGGTTCTGAATCACGCGAACCTGCTGCACAATTCGGCTCTGATTGCGCATGCGTTTGAAAACACCCGTTCGGGCGTCGGGATTTTCTGGCTGCCGAATTATCACGATATGGGGCTTATCGGGGGGGTGCTTCAGCCGCTTTACGTGGGGCGTCCGAATATTTTAATGTCCCCCATGGCGTTTTTGCAGCGTCCGTTCCGGTGGCTGTCGGCGATTTCCAGGTACCAGGGGACGGTCAGCGGCGGGCCGAATTTTGCGTACGACCTGTGCGTTCGGAAAATCAAGCCGGAACAGGTGAAGCAGTTGGATCTCAGCTCGTGGAAGGTGGCGTTTAACGGGGCGGAGCCGGTACGTCCGGAGACGCTCGACGCATTTGCCGAGAAATTCGCCCCCTGCGGTTTCCACAAGGAAGCGTTTTATCCCTGTTATGGTCTGGCGGAAGCGACGCTTTTGGTTGCTGGCGGTTATGTTCCGATCGAGCCGACGCGGAAATATTTCGATGCGGAAATGCTGAAAAAGGGGTGGGCCGTGGAGGTCGCCCCGAATGCTCCGAATGCCAGGGCGTACGTTGGAAACGGTTCGACGATGCCCGACGAGATTGTATCGATTGTGAACCCGGAGACGGAAGAACTCTGCCTGGAAGGGGAAGTGGGCGAAATCTGGATCAGCGGTCCGAGCATTGCACAAGGGTACTGGAACAAGAAAGAGGCGACGGAAAAATCGTTCCACGCGACGATCCGAAACTTCCACGAGCCGAAGCCGGCGATTCCGGGGCCGTATTTCCGAACGGGCGACCTGGGGTTTGTGTGGAAGAACGAGCTGTACGTTTCGGGCCGTCTGAAGGACATGATCATCTGGCACGGCGTCAACCTGTATCCGCAGGACATTGAGACGACGATACAGAGTTGTCACCCGGATCTTCGTATCGATTCCGGCGCGGTGTTTGCGGTGGAAAAAGATGGAAAAGAGCTGTTGGTGGTGGTGCAGGAAGTGGATCGCAAGCCAAATCCGAATTATCCGGACGTTATCGCGACGCTTCGTAAGGCGGTTTCCAAGGAGCACGACCTGCCGTTGGATTGCATTGTGCTGATCAAGCATGGGACGGTTCCCAAGACCTCCAGCGGCAAGATTCAGCGTCATGCGTGCCGGAACGAATTTCTGGAAGGGACGCTCAACGTGGTGGTGACGTGGGACGCTGCGGACGACAAGGTGGTGGTGGCCGAGCAGAGCGAAAGCGAGGGGCTGGTTGACGAATTAACGGCACGGAAATACGCGTCGGTGGGGTCGTCGCTGCCGTCGAGCACAAGCAGGATAACGGCCGAGGAACATGACGCATTGCGGGCGCGGATTGCGGATCTGTCGCTTCGGAAACGAGCCACGCTCCTGCCGCGTCAGTTGGAGCTTTCGGTTCAGCCGTTGCGTTCCCCTAAGCTGGCGGAGACGTCGCGGACGGAGCCTCTTTTTGCGTCGCAGCAGCCGATGATGCACGCATCGACCGTGGACGACGAGGACGACGAGGAGATGCCGTCGCTGGACAATCTCGGTGCCGGCGAGGATTACACGCTGATGGATGGCGTGAAAAAGGCCAAAAAGGTGTTGCGTGGAATCGACTTGCAGGATATTCGCAAATCGCTTGCGTCGCTGAATACTTCCGGGCTTCCGGCGGATTTGGCCACTCCGGACAACCTGACGCGGATGCTTCAGATTATTTTGAAGCAGGTCAAACTGATTGCGAAAGAGCGTGCCGACGGGATCGTGATGGACACGCCGATTACCGAGTTGGGGATGGATTCGCTGGAGCGGATGGAGATTCTGGCGTCGTTGGAGGAAACCTTCGGCGGACGGTTCCCGGAAATGGTGCTTCAGGACCTGATCACGGCAAAAGATGTGGCGGAAGCGATTTGCAAATATTTTGGCAAGTCGCCCAAATTGCGGGAAGTGCTGACGACCGAGCCGACGCGTCAAGACAGCGTGGTGGCCGCAGCGATTGCCGAGACGGTTCCAGAGGAATACTACAGGTTTGAGAAGTCGCCAGAGTACCTTCAACTCCAGCAGAATTTCCAGGCGCAGATGGCCACGGGATTGCGGAATCCGTATTTCACCACGCACGAAGGGCAGGCGAAAGATACCACCCTCATCGGCGGCAAGGAATACATTCATTTTTCCAGCTACAATTATCTTGGGCTGGGAAGCCATCCGGAAGTGATCGATTTTGTTCAGCAGGCGACCGCGAAATATGGTACGAGTTGCTCGGCCAGCCGGTTGGTTTCGGGGCAGAAGGACATTCACCTGACGTTTGAACATGAGATGGCCGATTTTATCGGCACGGAGGATGCGATTGTTTTCTCGGCGGGGCACCATGTAAATGAAAGCGTGCTGGGGCACCTGGCGGGCAAGGGGGATTTGATCCTTCACGACGCACTGGCCCACAACAGCATGGTGATGGGGGCGTTGCTCTCCGGAGCCGACCGCCGTCCCTTCCCGCACAACGATTTTGCTGCGGTGGACGAGATTTTGAAGCGTTACCGGAACGAATACCGTCGGGTCTGGATTGCCCTGGAAGGGGTTTATAGCATGGACGGGGACATTGCTCCGGTTCCGGAAGCGATTGCGCTGAAAAAGAAGTACAAAACGTACCTGTACGTGGACGAGGCGCATTCGCTGGGCACGTTGGGCAAACGTGGGGCGGGGGTTTGCGATTATTTTGGAATCGACCCGGCCGACGGGGATCTGTGGATGGGAACCATCAGCAAATCGTTTGGTTCGTGCGGTGGTTTCATTTCCGGCAAAAAAGCGTTGATGGATTACCTGCGTTATACGACGCCCGGTTTCGTGTTCAGTGCGGCGATTGCGCCTCCCGCGACGGCGGCGGCGTTGGCTTCGCTGCGGATTTTGAAACGGGAGCCGGAACGGGTGGAGCGTCTGCATCAGAATGCGGCGTTGTTCCTGGAGCTGGCTCGAAAAGGGGGGCTGAACACCGGTCTGAGCGACGGTACGCCGGTGGTTCCGATCATTTACGGCAATTCCCGAATGAGTTTGTACGTGGCGGAAAAGATGTTCGACCGGGGCATCAACGTGCAGCCCATTTTGGCGCCGGCCGTGGAGGAAAAAGCCGCTCGGCTTCGTTTCTTCATGACGGCAATTCACACGGAAGAACAGATTCGTACCACCGTCCAGATACTTCTGGAGGAAACGGAAAAGGCGAAGAAAGCGCTGGCGTGAAGTTGCGAGAAACCACGAAAAGCAGGAAAATTCCCCTGGAAAACAAAACGGGGGAATGCTTCCGCGTTTCGTGGTTCCGAAGTATTCCCATACTTTATAACGTATCTCAAGTGGAGAAAAAATGGTACCGTTGAATATTGTTCTCTGTTATCCCGTTGAGGAAAAGCATCTTCGGAAAATTCGCCAGACGGCCGGCGAGGGGTTTCAGATTATCAATGCCGGGCAGGAGCACGTCCGCGAGGCGTTGTTCCAGGCCGATCTGTTTTGCGGTCATGCCAAGGTTCCGGTGGACTGGGACGGCGTGGTGAGGCAGGGGCGACTGCGGTGGTTGCAATCGTCGGCGGCGGGGATGGATCATTGCCTGGTGCCGTCGGTGATTGCGTCGGAAATTACCGTGACAAGCGCGTCTGGCGTGCTGGCCAATCAGGTGGCGGAGCACGAGTTGGCGTTGCTTTTGGGGCTTTTGCGGAGTCTGCCGGTTTTCTTCCGTGCGAAAGAGAAGCAGGAATTTATCCGCCGTCCGACGAACGACCTGTACGGGAAGAAGGTGGGAATCGTGGGGCTGGGGGGGGTCGGCAGGCGTCTGGCGGAGGTTTTATCGGTTTTTGGGACGACGCTGTATGCGGTGGACATGTTCCCGATCGACAAGCCTGCGTGCGTGAAGGAGCTGTGGGGTTTGGATAAAATGGAGAAATTGTTTGCGGAATGTGACATTATTTCGCTGAATTTGCCGTTGAACGCAAGCACACGGAACCTGGTCGATGAAAAACTTTTGAATAAAATGAAAAGGGGTGCGATTCTTGCGAACCTTGCGCGTGGGGGGATCGTAGATACAGAGGCGTTGGTGGAGGCGTTACGCAGCGGTCTGCTTTCAGGGGCGGTCATGGACGTGACGGAGCCGGAACCGTTGCCTCCGGGCCATGCGTTGTGGGATTTGGAAAACGTCCTTATAACGCCGCATGTGGGGGGGCAGTGTGCTTCGCGGATCGACGACATGACGCGGATGTTTTGCGAGAATCTTCGTCGTTGGAAGGCGGGCGAGCCTTTGATTAATTATCTGTCCGATAAATCACTCGGATTTCCCATACGCAGTGCGGAGCATCCCCTGTGGGTGGACGTGGACAAAACGATTTTGTGGGAGGCATAACCGGTTCCTCCTCTTTCCCGGAAAGGATTCAGAACCATGACCGATTTTATCGACTCCGCAGGCGACGATTCCTCGCGTAAACCTGATTTTGAGCCGAACGCGTCGAATTTACGGGATGAAAGTACGGTTCCGTATTCGATGAATCGCAAGCCGAATCCACTCTCCGGACGGCAGGACGAGCATCATAGCAATCGCACGGCGGCGGCGTTTCGCCCTGGTAACAATACCGGCTTTCCGGCGGAGACGGTCGGTTCGCGCGAGTTGGGGGTGGGTGCTCCGGTGGAAAATTCGGTGCAGAAATACCGTCAGCTTCTGATGTCGGGACAGGTGGACGTGGCGGATCAGTTGCAGCTACACCGGGTTCTGGGGGAAGGGGGGCAGGGGATGGTGTACCTCAGCGAGCGTGGGGGGGCCGATGGTTTTCGGTTGCCGGTGGCGTTGAAGTTTTTTTCCCCGGAGGTGTTCCGCAACGTCGAGGAATACGAGCGGGTTATGGGGTACAGTGCCAAGGTGGCGGCGAAGGTTTCGCAGATTCAGCATGACAATTTGCTGGACGTGCGTAACTGGTTTACGATCAACGGCATCCGCATCATGGAAATGGAGTGGGTGGACGGTTTCGACCTGTATCAGCTGATGAGCAACGAAATGCTCAACTGGATGAAGCAGTATCTTCCCAAGCAGGAATTTGAGTACAAGACCAACGTGGTGGTGACGTCTGGCCCATCGCGGCCACGCTTGAAGCCGGGGATTGCGTTGACGATCATCCGTGACTGCCTGAATGCGTTGGAGGCGCTGCACTGTCGCGGGATTGTTCATAGCGACATTAAGCCGGCCAACATCATGTTGAAAAAGACGGGGCACGCGAAGATCATCGACCTGGGTGCCGCGTTTTTTTATCAGGAGATGCCGCCGTCGCGTCTTTGCACGCCGTATTATTCGGCGCCGGAGATCATCAAGGACTGCCACATTTCGCGTTCGTCGCCGCAGTCGGACATTGCCAGCCTGGGGTATGTGCTGATCGAGTTGCTTTCGGGTTGCTCCCCGTTTGGCAGTTCGGAACAGGTGCCGCTGAAGGTTTTGCTGGATAAAAAGCTCAATCTGGTGAACGAGCTGGGGACGATCCTGCCGCAGGACGTTTTGCGGAACGAGCTTTTGGTCAATTTCTGCAAGCGGATGATCGATCCCGATTTGCGTCATCGTTTCCAAACGGCGCAGGATGCGATTGTGGGGCGTGGCGGCGTGGCGGACATCATGCGGGGGCTGATCCGCGGCAACCTGGCCAGCGAGTTTGATTACGATATCCGATCGTGGATTTCGGGGTTGGAGCAGCGTCCCGAAGATTGAAACGTGCAATTTCGGGTGGGATACCGCCGGACATTTTTTTCACGTTTTTTGACTTTGGGGGAAATGGGGGGGTATCTTGCAAATACGGAGGGGGTTGGATATAATGGAAACGTTCCTAATAATACAGACTGTAAATTTCCCAATTTTTTCGGAAAGAGTGTACCGTGACATCGCCTTTTAATCCTTATCAGCAGTGGCTGGGTTTTGCCGGAGAACGTCCGGCGACGTACTACGAACTTCTCGGACTGAAACACCATGAAAAAGACCTGACGCTCATCGCCAAAACGGCGGATGAATGGTTGACGAAAGTCCGTGCCATCGCTCCGGGAGAGCATTTTCTGGAATGGGAGCAACTCTGTACGGAACTTCAGGTGGCGAAAAATTGCCTGTGCAATCCCAAATACAAAAGCAAATACGATAAGGAACATCCGGCTCCGGCAGCTCCGGCGGCGTCGCCTTTCGCGGCACCCGCCTCTCCCGCGGCTCCGGTATCTCCAGCGGCTCCAACGGGGCAGCCGACGGGGCAGCCGATGAATCCGGCCATGGGAACGCCCGTGTCGGGAATGCCGGTGCAGCCCGGAATGATGCCGGGGTACATGCCGATGCAGCCCGGAATGGCCCAGCAGCCGGGAATGCAGCCGATGTATCCCGGTGGGGTGATGTATGGGGGGATGATGTATCCGCAGTATCCGGGCGTCGTCCAGCAGCCGGGAATGATGCCGCAGCAGCCGGGAATGCCCGTGCAGCAGGGGGTGATGCCGGGAATGGTTCCGCCCGGAATGCCTTATGGGGCGTATCCGCAGCAGGGAATGCCGGGAATGCCGCCGGTGCCGCAAACGCCTGCTCCTCAGGCCGTGCAGCCGGTTTCTCCCGCACCGTCCGCACAGCCGGTCCAGCCTGCCATGCCAGCGACTCCCGTTTCGCAAACGACGCCCGCAGCTCCGGCGACAGCCAATCCGCTTTCGTTCGACACCTCGGCGGCACCGAAACCTTTTTCTCCGGGAAAATCCAAATACAACGTTGGCGGTTCCGCGTCGAAAAGTGGTTCCAGCGCAGCAGGCGTGGGGGCCAAAAAAGCGATTCGTGAAGCGCAGAACACCAACGCCATGTTGCGGAACATCATTGCGCTTTTGGGGTTGGGGTTTGTGGGGCTTTTGGCGCTCATGCTTATGGGCAAGCAGGGGGAACCGGAGGTCACGGAGGAAGTGGTCGTGGTTCGAGAAACGCCGAAAAAGGTGGAACAAGATTCCTCTCCCGAATTGGAGGTTCCGGACTATTTGAAGCGGGAAGAACCGAAGGTGGGGCAGGAAGCGGCGTCGGCCCGGCCCAAGTACCAGCGTGTTTCCAAGGAGATGGAGGAGGCGTTGACGCAGGTGCGAGACGATCTGGCTCAACTGAACACGATTCTGGCGCACATGGATTTGAAGAAAGCGGAGACGCTGATTCGCAACGATTGGGAGCGGCAGGAATACAGTCGTCTGCTTAACATCACGCAGCTGGTGGAGCAG
Organism: Planctomycetia bacterium; assembly: GCA_030535245.1. Taxonomy (GTDB): domain Bacteria; phylum Planctomycetota; class Planctomycetia; order Pirellulales; family Thermoguttaceae; genus RGIG3701. Next base: position 12,838 of record JAUNBJ010000057.1, read on the forward strand.
TTCCTCGACACGATTTCCAAGGCGATGGGGAAATACGAGGCGACTACGACCGTCACGTACAAGGGGGAGGAGATGAACATCGTCGAATCGGTTCCTGGCAAACTGATTTTGCGTATTCAGGGGAAAAACGTCACGTTTGAGCAAGGCAAGCTCCAGAATGGCGGTTTTGACGTGGTGCCGTTTTTGGTGGACACGAAGCTGGAAAAGACGCCGGATTCCAAGACCCTTTATGGGGCGTATCTGGCGGTGCTTCCTAATGCCGACCACAAACTGGCGCGGCGGTTGTGGGACGAGGCGTTGAATGCGGGCAAAGACCTTTCGTTGATTTTCCCGGAGCTGGAGCGTTATGCCGATGCGGTGGGGGAAGGGCGAACTGCCTTGCGGGATCCGTCCGACCTGATGAAGCCGCAACCGGAAGAAGCGAGTCCCGAGCCGGAGCAGACGGCGGCCAAAAAGCCGGAAACGTCGAAAGAGGAAGCGGCTCCCAAAGAGGAAAAGAAGGCGGCTCCCAAGTCAGAGAAGAAGGCCGACCCCAAGGAGACGGCGCGTCAGGAGGAGTTAAAGACGTTGTTCAACGCCATTCGTCAGGACATTAGCTGGCGGGAGACCAGCGACGCGAGGAAAAAGCTCAAGAAGATGGCGCCGTTGGTGAAAACCGATGCGGAGCAGGCGGAGCTTGACCGGCTCGACGCGTTGACCAACCACATGGAGACGTTCGTCACGTGGGTGTCCAATCAGATGGGAAGTTACCAGGCGATGGACGTCGTGAAGGTGAATGGCGAGGAAGTCAATATTGTGGAAGCCGAAGTGGGAAAGATCATTGTCCGTCAGCGTGGGGTTAACCGCACGTACACGTCCGACAATCTGAATCCGCGGCTGGTAGAATTTCTGGTGGGGAAGATTGCGACGGAAACGCCGGATAATCGTGTTTTGTATGGAACCTATCTGGCCATGGATTCGGAAGGCGACCGCGAAAAGGCCCGGAAGCTCTGGATGGAGGCGAAAAGTCAGGGATTCAACACGGATCTGCTGATGCCGGAGCTGGACGTACCGCTTCCGGGGGGTGGTCAGAAACCGACGACGGCCAGCAACGAGCGTCCTTCCGGCAAGGAAGCGGCGTCGCTGGAAGTTCCGGTGGGGGAGAAGCGGGAAGCGGCGTTGAAGAAGATTCGGGAAGAATTTGCCAAGGACTACAAAAATTCCGGTACACGGGAAATGGATCAGTTTGCGAAAAAACTTCTGCGAAATGCCAGTTCTCCGTCGCGGCCTGCGGACGAGGTGTATGTGATGCTTCAGGAGGCGGTACGAGTGGCTCAGGAGGTACACCGTTATGGAACGGCGCACGAGGCGTATCTTCTTTTACAGGAACGGTTCTCGCAGGACACGTACGCCCAGCGTTTCGACATGATTTCCAAGGCCAAATCGGACGCTCGCGGCAACATTTCCAAGTCGGAGATTTTGAAGTGCTCGCTCTTTTTAGGGGGGGAGGCGATCCAGCGCAAAAAGAAATCGGATGCCAATTTGTTGTTAAACATCGCACAGGCCAACGGTGCGTCGCCGATGCAGGTCAAGCAATTCCGTGCGGCGATTGCGACGATGAAGTAACGGGGTGTTATCGGGATTGTGTTGCGGCCAGCGACTCTCCCAGAGGGGTGTCGGTGACGATGGCGTGATATTCCATGCCGAGGCGTTGCAGGGCGTCTTGCAGGTTTTCGCACCATTGGTTTCGGTGGTAAAGGTACGCGTCCCGAACGTCGGTACCCACGGTGGTGAGGGAATTTCCGCCATCCATTCCAACGAATCGGAGGCGCTGGTCGAACGGGAAGGTCTGTTCGTCGGGGTCCGAGAGGTGGTACAGCCGGACTTCTTCCCGCCGTGCCGCCAGTTGTTTCCAGACCGGCAGCGTTTCCGCGATCGTTTCCCAGTGGAGCCAGTCGCTGAACAGAAAAACCAGTCCACGACGGGGGAACGTGTTGACGAATCGGGTTAAAATTTCTTTCAGCGTTTGCGTCGGTTCTCCCGAAGTGAAGGGGGGATTTTCGAGGAATTCGAGCTGGTTTTGCCAGTGGGATTCCCCGGAGGCGAGCGGAAATGGCACGAATGCGTTTTCCCGGAACGCGACGGCGGCGAGGGAATCTTTTTGTCGTGTCGCCAGGAATCCGATCATGGCGGCCAGGCACTGGGCGTATTCCAGTTTGGACAGGGGGGAGCGTTCCCCACGATAGTGCATTTCGGGGGTGTAATCGACCAGCAGATAGACCGGCGTATTGGCATTTTCCTGGAAACGTTTCTGGAAGAATTTTTCCGTTCGAGCGAACGCTCGCCAGTCGATGAATTTGGGGTCTTGCCCCGGTTCCCAGGGTTGGTGATCGAGGAAATCGGCGGACATTCCGCGTCGCGTTCCGGCATGTTCGCCGAGGGTCATGCCATCGACGAGTGCTTGGGCACGCAATTTCAGGGTTCCCAGTTGGGCCAGGATTTCGGGATGAAAAATATTCGGGTTCATTTTTGCCTTTCCTGTATCGTTTCCACTTCCATTTTATCTTTCCGGAACACAAACGCAACGGCTCCCTCTCGGCCGGTATGGTGAATTTGCGCCCCGACCGAACGAAACCGTTCCGTTGTCTGCGGCTGCGGCAGGGAGTACGCTTCGGAGATCACGACCCATTTCGGGTGGCTCCATTTTGCCAGAGACGGCGTGTTGCAGGTTCGTCCGCCATGGTGGGGAGAAAGCAGCACGTCGCACGAAATGGGTTCCTGTGTCAGAAACGCATCAAGTCCGGGCGGGGCGAGGTCGCCGGTCAGCAGAATCCGGAAATCACGATAGGCCAGAAGCAACACCATGCTGGCGGCGTTCGTGCTTCCGTAGTCGGTATTTCGTTGGGGATGAAGGACTTCGAGCGTGCAGTCGTCGGCAAGGGGAATCACGTCGCCAGCCACGAGGGTTTCGACGGGGACGCGGTGCTTTTCGAGGGCGTGGAACAGTCCGGCCAGCAGGTTTTCCGTCGGCGTTTCACGAAGTTGCCGGGCGGCGTAGTACGGATGATCGGTCGTTGCTTCGGTGGTTTTTTCCCGTGCTGCGAGCGACTGCGGCGTGGTGTAGAGCTTTCCGACGGAAAATTTCTCCAGCAGGCCGGGAATCGCGTTGTAATGATCCATGTCCGGATGGGAAAGGAAAATCGCGTCAAGGTACCAGATGTGCCGATGCCAGAGAAATTGCGAAATCGTTCGTTCGGGAACGGAGGCGTCGGCGAACTGCCCGGCGTCGAACATCAGGTTGCGTCCGTCCGGCAGCTCAAGAACCACGCACAGTCCATGCGAAACGGACAGGAACGTACACCGCAGCGTCTCTCGCCGGGGCTGCATCCATCCGGGACAAACCAGCAGGAACAACACGAGCAGTAGCAGAACCCACGTCGCTTTTTTCACGCCAGGACGAAAGGGGAGCCACACGACGCCGAGCATCAAAACCAGGTAAAAAACCGTCATCCACGCGAAGGGAACCCCTTCGGTCCAGAAACAGTGGCCGGGGATTGCTGCCCCCGCGTCGATGAGCGTTTTCAGCAGCCAGATGGAACTGGAGCAGACCGCCCCGCAGAGCGTTCCCACGCCCGGAATCCAACCCATCAGAATGACCAGTGCCGCCGACATCATGGCCATCAAAAGCGGCAGCCAGAGCAGCACGTTCAGGAAAAGCCCGGCCAGGGCGATCACGTGGTACTGATTCGCCACCAACGGCAAAAGAACCAGCATCATCAGGAACGACGCGTAAAAAATGCTTGCCAGACGGTACGCGGCAAATTTCGCCATCGAACGCAAAATCGCCGGGCGACGCGTTGGGTCGGCAAACCAGTATTCCCAGTTATCCTCGTCGGTATCCCGTCTTTTCGGGGAAAAAAGAGGGGTGTGCAAAAGCGTTCCGACCGCCAAAAACGACAACTGCGTCCCGGCAGAAAAAAGGGATAGCGGATTGATCGCCAGCACGAAAAGCCCGGCGGCACAAAGCGTGTTGAGCCGCGACACGGGACGCCCCATGCCGTACGCCAGCACCGTCACGACCACCAAAATTCCTGCCCGAATCGCCGGGGGACGCGCTCCGGTCATCATCACATAAAGAATCACCAGAAGCGTCACGACCCAGGGAATCCCCACGCGTGGGAAGGCAAGGAGTTTCAGCAAACTGAAAAATCCCCACGCCAAAAGCCCCACGTGCAGTCCGGAAATCGCCAGCAAATGGATCGTGCCGGTTTCGAGCATCGTTTCCTTATCGCTTCGGGGAACCTCCTCGCGACATCCCAGCACCAGCGCATTTGCCAGCGGTTTTTCTTCCGGCGTGAGGAAACGCTCCAGTCGCTTTCGTGCCGTGTCCCGCAGATATTCCGCCATCCGAAACGGGCCGGGAACCCGTGGGCTGTGAACCTTTTCCACGTTGCCGGGAGAAGGAACCTTCATAAGCGTCAGAATCCGTTTTTGTCGGTAAAACGCACGCGGGGAAAAGGCTCCGAAATTCCTCGCGTCGTCGGGCTGAAAAAGTTTTCCCGAAACCCGCACCGTATCGCCGACATGAATGCCGCGTAAATCCCCCTGAATACGTAGCAGGATCCGCCCCGACGCTTTGTGCCACTCCGCTTTGTCCATCGCCCGAAGTACCCGAAACTCGACGGAAGTCGTCCATTCCGGGCTGTTTTCCATTTTCGGCAGGTCGTCGCTCACTCCGTAATATTCCGGCGGACGAACGATTTTTCCCTCCAGCATGGCAAGCGACCCCTCGCCGACCGCCAACCCGATTTCGGTTTGGGGATAGAGGTTCCAGAATGCGTGATGCCACGCGCCGCCAGCCGCCAGCACGGCCCCCATCAGAAAAAACGACGCCCCCCTTTCCGAGCGGGAAAGCAACGACCGCCAGGCTCCGACCGCCGCAAGCACTCCCACCAGCCACCCCAAAAGCGGCCAGGTCAACGAAGTTTGCGGTTCCGCGACCACGAACAGCGTCCGATCCAGCACGATTCCCATCGCAAACGCCGCCAGTACCGGCACCAGCGGCTGGCTTTCACGAAATCGGCTTCCCGCCCGGTTGACATGCGACATGGAAATCTCCGCGGGGTACGTTTCTCCCTGCTTGAAATGGGGCGTTTTCGGAATCGTGCGTTCCCCTTCCTCAAATTTTTTCAGTCAATATTATAGCATCGCCAGAAACTGTGGGAAAGGAGGAGGGGAAATATCTTTGGCTTTTCTGAAAAGTTACAAAAAAACACGAAAAGGAATCTCGCAACTCCTTTTCGTGTTTTCGATTTTAATGGCAAAAACGAAAAAACTATTTGGCCGTCTGGTGGAACACGGCGTGGCAGGTGTCGCAACTCTTGGCCATCTTGTCGTAAGCCGTTTTGGAAGCCTTCTTGTCGGCAGCGGTCAACGCATTGGCCAACGCTCCCGCATCGTCACGGCTCTCCAGGCAGAAAGCAATCCATTCGTCCCCCTTCGTCGGGTCCTGCGTTTCCGCAACGTTGGCCGTGCTAACCTGGAAAATGGCCGCCAAAGCCACCGCCAGACCCGCCATCTCGTCGGTTTTCTTGAAACGACGCAGGCCGGACTTCACTTTACCGTCGAGCAACGGAACCTGCTTCATCAACTGCGCCAGGTTGGCAACCGGAACGTCCCAGGCCAGATTCTTGCCGTCGGTCGTTTTCAGGGAAGCCTGCAACGCGGCAAAATTCTTTTCCGCCGTCGCCTTGTCCGCATCTTTGGCCAGCTCCATCGCCGCCGCAATCACGTTCGACGCACAGGCCTTGTAATCGTTCGGCTGGTCGTGCAGCCCCAACACCAACGCCAACGCGGCCACGGTATTGGCATCACGAATGACACGCCCCTGGACATCCTCGTAATCCTCGTCGGAAGCGAGCGATTTCTCGATATTTTCCACAAACGCAACCAACTGCGCACTCAGCAATTCCACCGGAGCGTACGCCGTGGGATTCGTGTCGGCAGGACTGGAGCCAGCGGTGGCATCCGATTCCACTGCGGGTTCCTCTAATTTCAGATCGGAGGGGAGGTCTTTCGCTTCCTCGCCTTCCTTCACTTCCGACGAACCGGGCACTTCTTCCGTAGCGGCGGGCAACGTGGAGGGGAGGTCTTCCGCATCCGCTTCCGTGGCGGCGGGAACTTCCGGAGTTGCTTCCTCCGCAGCCGCTTCGGTAGCTTCTTCCGCTGCCGGAGCCTTCTCATCCAACGGGCAACTACCGTGACTGTGGTTGTGGTGGTCGTGGCCGTCTTTGCAGTGGTTGCAATTGTCGCAGCCGGCGACCCAAATGAATGCGGAAAGAACCGCGGCGAGCATCATCCAACGTGTCTGTTTCATTGTATTCTCCTATTTCCCTGAACTTTGGAACGGGAGATATTCCCGCTCGAACCCTGGAGGCCTAAAAACGTCTTGCCAGTATATCTTATTATTCATGCCTTGACAAGGGGGCGAACTCTTGTTTTTTGCCAATGCAGGAGGCAGCGGGCTCCGAGGATGTGGTTTAGTTACGAATGTGCCAGCTCGCTCCTGAAAGTTTCAGACGACCAATCACTTGTTTGCAACTTCCTTCCACCAGGTCACTGCCAATCGAAAGGCCGGCCGCAAGTCGTTCTGGATAGCAAAGTTGGAAACGGCGTCAGTAGTGTTTCGTCACGAAAATAAATCCTTGTAACCATAGTAAAAAGTTTTGGGAGGTGGGGTCTGGAGAGGAAACGCGATAGAATAAGGGAGGCCAGAAGCGCCAGCGCCTGCCTCCCGGTGATGTAGCAACCGGCGGAAGCCGTAGTCGCTCCCGGTCGTATCGGGTCCTCTCAAACGCTCCTTCAAAAAACTTTTAGTGCGCTCACTACGTTCACTATGTTATTAGTGTTTATTTTCTTTTTGCACTATTTATAACATGGATGCAACAGTAGAAGTGTTGGTATGTCCCACGAACGTGTTTCTCCCATTTTTCCAATGGTAATCGCCCCCCCGAGTTTACCACATGGTGGCGATAATTTTTAAGGAACCGCTGCACAAATCCCTGATTTTGTCGGGGAGAATTCCGTGAAAGTTATTTTTTTCAAAAATAAATCAATACTTTGTAAATTTTATGCAAAATCGGTGGAAAACCCTTCGGAGGGCGGTCGTCCTCGGCCGCCAGCGTTTTGGTACACGACTTTTCCATCGGGATAAAAGGGCTGAATCCTCTGCACCCACGCAGCCTACGAAATAATTTCTTCCATTTTCCGCAGAAATTCCTCGCGTCTCGTAACCCGTTTCCTGAGTGAATATTCGAAATCCGTGAAACGCATCTGTCCGTTCGTCATGATTCTCCGGCCTCCGCGTTACGTTCCACCGTGAATCTAGCACACCTCAATATTATAGCGCTTTTTAAAATTTCTACAAGACCTGGGATTAAATCAGCGGTTCCTTAATCTTTCTGGCCTCCCAATGAGACGGAATGGATGATAGCCACAATTCTTGTAATACTCTGTATTCCGCGTACCTCATTGTCCCATCCCTTCCAAAATTTCCATCGCTACACAGCAAATCATCTCGCAGTTTCCATTCTCTCACGTTCCAGTTGGTTTGTCAACCCTTTTCGTAACCTCACGAAACAAGTCCGTTATTTCGATTTTCCTTTACTGCGTTTGCGAATCCGTTTTTCGATTTCTTCGAGTTCGGCCATGTCGTCCTGGTCGGCAGCGGCTGCTTCCAACGCTTTTCGTTGGGCATCAAAGGTTACGTAACGTTCTCCCACAACTCGTTCCATTTCCTGATTGGAAATACTTCCTGTTCCTTTCAGAACGTCGTAGCCGTTAAATGTCAACAGTTGTTCCACGTTGTTTCTCCAGAACCCCAAAGTCAGGTCCTGCTGATTTTTTACACGTAATTCCGCCGTCTCCAAAAAGATGGTCACAAGGCGGTTCAGCGTGTCGATTTCATCTGCGTTCAGGTAATTTTTAGCAATAAAAATATCCCCTTTGCGTACGATAGAGCCTTTCCAGCTGGTCGCACCAAAGTTGGCCGCGTCTGCGTTGGCGCGCTCCATGATAATTTCAGCGGCAGTCTTGTGGGTGACTGCATACAGCAACCGATTCTGCGTTTCCGCAAAAAACATCTGCGTCGATTTATCCGTCTTGTCGTAATCACTACTCAACGCAAAGAGATCGCGAACTTTCTGATAGAAACGCTTTTCAGATGCGCGTATATCACGAATCCGTTCCAGCAATTCGTCAAAATAGTCCATCCGTCCCTTCGGATTTTTCAGGCGCTCGTCATCCATGACAAAACCCTTGACCAGGAACTCCGCAAGATTCTGATTGGCCCATTGCCGAAACTGCGTACCACGAACGCTCCGAACCCGGAAACCAATCGCAAGAATCATCTCCAGGGAGTAAAATGCCTGCTGATAGTTCTTGCCATCTGCGGCAGTTGTCAAGTAATACTTGACAACTGAATTTTCTCGTAACTCCCTTTCTTTTAATATATTTATGATATGAAGACTAATATTTTGCTTGGAGGTGGCAAAAAGTTCTGCAAGCTGACTTTGATTAAGCCAGACGTTCCCCTCCCGGGCGTAAAGCGCGATATTGCTTTTCCCGTCTGCGGTGGTGTAAAGAATAATTTCATTGCCAGGCGTTTCGCTCATTCCAAACCTCCTAAAATCTCTGCCATCAGGCCATCGGTTTCCGCTTCCAGCGCTTTCAGGTCGGCGATAATCTCCGCCATGCTCCGCAGCTCCACCGGCTTGTAAAAATATTTCGTGAAACTGATTTCATAACCGATCTGCGTTTTCTTCTCGTCGATGTAAGCATCGGGAGCGTAGGGACGCACTTCGTTCTCCATGAATGCGGCAATCCCGAACTTGCGATACCATTGTACAATTGATTATTCATATTCAAGTTATCTATAATATATTTTGCGTAATTCATAAACTTTGTTTTTCTTCTATTACCTCATCTTATCGGTAAAAAACCGGAAAAGCTACAGAAAGTGGGCAAAATACGTTTCTCTCCGAGGGATTGGAGAATTCGCCCCCTGAAAAAAAACGCAAGCGTGGCAAGGAAACGTATGGAATGGAATGGTTGCGAAACCGCTCCAATCGATAAAAAAATTCTTTCCCCAAAAGTCGATTTGACCTCTTGACGGGAAACGATTCCCGGATGAAATTATAAGGAATCCCTGTAAATTACCATTGGATTCCACTATTCAAGAGCACCGGCGGATGTC
>JAUNBJ010000058.1:0-714 GCA_030535245.1 Planctomycetia bacterium
CCTCTCAAACTCTCCTTCAAAAAACTTTTAGTGCGCTCACTGCGTTCGCTATATTTACAATGTTTTCTTTTTGTACTATTTATAACATGGATGCAACACTAGATACCGTTCGTGATTTCAAGAAACAAAAAACGATGGCGTTTGACCATCGTTTTTTTCTTTTCAACGACAACGGGAATTTTCAGAAATCTGAAAATCGCCACCCTGTGGGGCGTAACATTCGGTGAGGAACGGTCGTCGTCGGGACAATCCTTGGGACCTTACTCGCCCACGTAGGGAAGCAGGGCCATGAACCGGGCACGTTTTACCGCCAAAGTGACGGCGTGCTGGCTTGCGGCCGAGCAACCACTCTTGCGACGGCTGAGAATTTTGCCCTGTCGGTTCGTCAGTTTTTTCAACAGTTCCACGTCTTTGTAATCGACGTAGAGAGGACGAGGCAGCTTGCCTTCTACCGCAATCGGGTCCTTTTTCTTCGTGTGGACCTTCGCCTTGGGACGTTTGCGGAACGGAGCAGCACCCTTCTTGCCCTTTTTGTTAAAACCACCAGCTCGTGACATGTAAAAACCTCTTTCTGAAACCTTGGTATGCCCAGACTTGAGCATACAAACAAAAATGAAGTGCGTATTATATCATGTTTTTCTTTTTACACAAGGCCCAGGAACAAGCAAATTTTTACGCAAAGAAACGCAGAATGAATGGTTAATGGTTAATGGT
>JAUNBJ010000058.1:724-21777 GCA_030535245.1 Planctomycetia bacterium
GGCATGAACAAAAGTCATTAACCATTAACCATTAACCATTCAAAAATCATCGGTTTCTCCAGATTTTTTCCCAGTCGGGAGATAGCGGTTCGATGGCGTTGCGGAAGCGCAGGGCGTCTGTCGGGTAGCCGGCAGTGGGGCGGATTCCGGGGAGCCGTTCTCTCCAAAACGCGTTGAACTGCTCCATGGAAACTTCACGCAGGTACTTGCCGGCCATGGAAGCCAACGCGACGGGCAGGTTTTCCTCCCCTTTCGACTGGAACCGCACCGCCAGGGTGAAATCACCGTCGTAGCAGACGTATTCGCTTCGTTGGCGGCCTTCCACGGCGACACAAAACGGCAGGTCGGGAAAATGATCCATCAGCACCTGCAAATAGCGGTCGCGTCCGCCATGCTTGTCGCAAAGAATCCGCACGTTCCCCCTGCCACGAACGGTTTTCCAGAATCCCGCCGCCAGCCCCAGCGTCGTGTCGGATAAAAACGCTCCTTTGGAATTGCGGGCTTCCACGCCGGCGTTAAAGCGTTCTGGGAAAACGAGTTCCGTCCGAATGTCCAGAAGCTCGATTCCGTTTGTCGACAAGGTTTGCGACAGGTTTTCCCCAAGCGATCGGGCATCCTCCACCGCGATTTCCCGTGGCAGGGAAACGTTCGTGTCGAAACAGCGTGCCGCCGTCCGTTCCGCTTTCGCATCCGGCCCGCAGAGCATGGCGTAAACGGAATCGGCGTCGGAAGGTTCCCCGTCCCATTTTTTCAGCGCAAACAGGGCCGCGAACAGTCCCGTTTCCAGATGTTTCCAGCACCCCTGTTTGTGCAGTTTTTTGGAATCGGCGATCGGCACCCGGCCTGGGCACGGTTGGGAGGCGACAAGAGGCAGCCGTGCGTACATCTCCTCCGGCAGGCAGCCGTCCGGAACGCTCCAGAGCGTCGCACCGACCGCCAGCGGCCCCAGATTCGGCCCATACCCCGCTTCGTCGGTTCCTATGAAGTAGTCCATGGTTCGCGCAGTTTGTCCAAAAAGGTGTAAATGGAATAAAGGATTTCCGCGGCGTCCACCGTGGTCAGCACGTCGATATTCGGCGTCCACCGCATGACGCGACGGCGGTCAAACACCGTCATGCCACGCGTCAGCTCCCCGTCCGTTTCAATGTCTCCCGCCATCATCTTTCCGGAAAACAGCCCCGGTTGCAGCAGTGCCATCAACGCCACCACGCCGGGAGCGTGCATTCCCTCGATTCCCAGATATTGCCGGTGCAGGTGGAACGACTGGGGAATGATTTTTCGCAGGAAACTCCCCAGACGCGTATGGTCGGACGGCAGGTGCTTCAGGAAGTCGTAATCCAACAGCACTTTTCGCGTTATGTCCAGCGGAACCAGCGTTTTGGCCACCGGGCACTGAAAAATCGTCCGGGCCGCCTGCGGGTCACGGTAGAAATTGTACTCCGCCGAGACCGTGGCATTCCCCGGCTCCAACACCGTACCACCGACGATAATCATCCGATGCACCAGCGACGCCAACCCCTTGTCCCGCGTAAACGCCCTTGCAACGTTCGTCAACGGCCCCAGGGTGATGAGGGTAATCTCATTCGGATTCGAGCGAATCAGATCGCTGAGGATTTTCTCCGCCGGGTGCGTCGTGAAATAATCCGCGACTTGAACATCGAGATTCTCCAGACCGCTGCTGCTCCAAAAGCCCCGTTCCGAAGTCGGCATGGGACGGATCGCCAGATCGGCACCGACCCCCAATCGCGGCAGACGCGGGGGATCAATGGCGCCGATAATCTGCTGAATCGTATGCAAGGCCCTCTGCGAAGAAACATGGCCCCCACACGCCGTGATTCCCAACACGTTGAATCGGGGTTCGTAAAGCGCCATGCACATCGGCAGCACTTCCTCAATTCCCGGATCCACGTCCAGGATAATTTTTCGCGTCGTTTCCGTCATGATCTTTTCCTTGTCGGCGGGAAATCCGGTCAATTTTTCATCGCTTCCAGATTCCGCAAACTTTCCAGAATCTGCGTGCGAAAACGTGGCGACTCGTCCTCGATGAAATAATACTCCACGCCTGTTTCCTGCGCGGTTCGCAAAATGGCAGAATAATCCGCCTGCCCGGTGCCAATGGCGACGTCATTGTCCGTGGACGTTCCACCGGTCAAATTCCCCACGACCCCTTTTTTCAGGTCTTTCAGGTGCATGAGCTTCCAGCGGTTCGGGTATTTTTTCAACAGCGCCACCGGGTCGGCTCCGGGAAAAATCGTCCAGAGAACGTCCATCTCGAACGTCACATAACGCGGGTCGGTCTCCTGGAGAATCAAATCCATCAGCGTGCCGTCCTTGTACGGAACAAACTCGTAACCGTGGTTGTGGTACGCGAACATCAACCCCTCCTCGGCCAGCCGCTTGCCCGCTTTGTTGAACACCGCAATCGCTTTCCGGGCCGCCGCCTCGTCGAAAGGCCGCTTGTGATCGATCCATGCGATCCGAACATACTTCGCTCCCAGCGTCTTGGCCTTATGGATCGCTTTTTCCAGCCCTTCTTCCGTCTGAATTTCACCGTACGTGCTGCCGCCGACAGGGGATGTCAGGCCATATTTCTGGAGCAACTCCTGATACTGTTCGATGGTCAGGCCAAAGGTGTTCGAAGCTTCCACGTACTTGAACCCCATCTGCGACGCCAGGCGAATCCCCTCCTCCACGTTCCCTTTCGTGACGTCTCGCAGGCTGTACATCTGCAATCCGACCGGCCCCTTGAACCACGCGTTCGTCCCCACACCGTTCGACTGCTGCGCCGAAACCGACAGGGCACAAAACAAAACGCAAATCCCTAAAAACATCCCTTTTTTCATGGTGGACTCCTTTCGGCAACTTCTAAAACCAATTCCGATTTCGGGAAACTGCCTTTCAAATTTTCCAGGTAATGTTACAAACCAAATAATTTTCGCATCGCGTCGAGCAACCCCCGCTGCCCCGCCGGATTTTCCCCCGCCTCGTCTCGAAGCGATTCCATTGGCAAATGCAGCAACTTGTTCAAAAGCCGGTCGAACGCATAGCTGATTTCCCCACGATCGTGATCGGTCAGGGAAGTCATTTTATGAAACAGCCGTTCCAACTCCACGTTCTTTTCCCGGTTCCAGCGATCCCGCAGCGCCTGAATCACCCGACCCGATTTGTGATGACGAATATCGGTGACAAACGTCGCCAGTTCCCGCGACACCACCGCTTCCGCTTTGGGTAAATCCGCTGCCCTGGCCGCCGCGTTTTCCTCGCAAACCGTTCGCAGATCGTCTACCGTGTATAAGTATACATTCGGCAGGGAACCAATTTCCGCCTCAAAATCACGCGGCACCGCTAAATCCAGGACAAACAACGGACGGTAATTTCGCTTCCCCTCCAGTTTTTTATAACGCTCCCGCGTGACGACAGGCTGCGTGGCGCCGGTCGCACTGACAATCAAATCGGCCCGCACAATCGCCGCGTCCAATTCCTCCCACGGACAGACCGTTCCATGAAACTTTTCCGCAAGCGCCGCCGCCCGTTCGACGTGTCGGTTGGCTACCGAAATATTTTTCACCCCTTCTTCCCGAAGGTAAAGCAACGTTTCCTCCGCCATGTCGCCCGCCCCGATAACCAGGGTGTTTTTACGGTCGAGATGCTCGAAAATCTGCTTCGCGAACCCCCCGACCGCGACGCTCGGAATGCTCGTGCGGTACTGATGAAGCCGCGTTTCGGTCGTCACCTTTTTCGCCGTGCTCCCCGCCCGCTGAAACGCCGCGTGCAGCAATGGCCCCACCGAATCACAATCGACCGCAAGCTGGTACGCCGCCCGAACCTGCCCGGCAATCTGCGCCTCCCCCACCACCATGCTGTCGAGCGACGCCGCAACCCGGAACAGATGTTCCATGGCGTCGTGCCCCATTTTCCGAAAACAGGCCGCCGAAACGTCGGAACGCTCCAAATGATGCCATTCCGCCAGGAAATCGACCAGAGCCTCCGCCCCCATCGCCGCACTTTTCGGGAACGAACCGCTCCACTCCTCCGAATGAAAAATCTCCATCGCGGCGTAAATCTCCACCCGATTGCACGTCGATAAAATCACCGCTTCCAACTCCGGCCAGCGACGCTTCAACTCGGCCAACGCGTCGCTGGTCTGCTCTTCCGAAAAGCTGAGCTTCTCCCGCATGGCCAGTTCCGCACCGCCATGACGACAGCCCACCACGATCCAAATCACCGCAAGCCTCCTTCAGATTCGGACGAGGCCGGAATCTCCAGCGGCTGACGCGGTTCCACCGCCCGATTGTGCCGGTGTTCCGTGCAAAACGCCAGTAAAAACAGCAAACATAACGCGAGAAACCCGGCAATCGTGCGATACGCCACCTGATGCCCCTCATGCGAACGCCTCCAAAAGTGTCCCACCAGAAGCGATACCAGATACCACGCCAGAAGTGCCATCGTGCCGACAATCAGGCCATCTTTCCACAACGACGTTTTGTCCCCCGCAAGCTCGGCAAAACGGAACAACACCAGCCCCGAAAGCACCCCCAAACCGAGCATGACCGCTGTGAATTTCCGCGAATGCCGATTGGCATAATACAACCATTCCAACGACGGCAAACGCTTCGCCAACGGGTGCTTCCGACCCGGTTTTTTCAAACTCGCCGCCTTGATCAAATACATGATTCCCGACAAAAATCCCAGCAAAATCGAAATCGTCGCCAAAAGCATGGAAACGCCATGCACCATCCCCCACGTCCGCGACGCCGGCAGGTAGGCGTACGTCTCCGGCCCCGCGACAAATCGAGCCACCCCCGTTAGAATCAGCACCCAAACCACCAGCGGCCCCGAAAAACACCGCTCCCGCCGAATCGACAACTGCACCAGCGTCAAACACGCAAACACCCACGCCACCACCAGCACCCAATCCTGCTGGCTGGAAAGCGGCAGCCGTTCGTACACCTGAATCCGATAATACAAAAACGCAGAGTGCGCTGCCACCCCCGCCAGAAGCAGTCCGATTTCCATCGGTACGTTCCATCCAGATGGCCGTACTTTCCGCAACCCCTCCGGCACCAAAGCCAGCAGGTAACACGCGGCAAAACAGACGATTCCGATGTTTTCCATAATCTACGGCTCTGCTAACGAAATATTAAGGACTTCCTGACTAATGGTTAATGGTTAATGGTTAATTATTTTCATTCCACCCTTTTTTGTGGGAATTAAGGAACCTTCTGACCATTCAGAAAACGGCGTGAACATTAATCATTAACCATTAACCATTATTAAATAAAGCTTTCCAACACTTCTTTGGGGGCGGGTTTGTAGGTAAACGGTTCCATGGAAAACGTGGCGTGGCCCTGGGAGAGGCCCTTTACCGCGTTGGCGTATCCGAACAGGCCGACCAGGGGTGCCTCCGCTTCCACAATCTTGTTGCGGCCACGAACATACGTCTGATTGACCACCGCCCGCCGCTGCTGGAGGTCGCTGATAATATCCCCCACATTTTCGTTCGGTGCCGTCACCTCCAACTTCATCACCGGTTCCAACAGGTCGATTCCCGACTGCAACACAGCCTTGTTAAACGCGTCGGCCGAGGCAATCCGCACCGCCGTCTCGTTCGTGGTGTCGTCCGTTTCGATGTTCAAAATCGTCATTTTAATATGAAAGAGTGGGAAACCGTACATGCCGCCACCATCCCCCTGCTCGTGGAACGTCTCTACGGCCGCCGACACCAGATCGACCGGGCAGGTGGAATCCAACGGCAACATCGGGATCACCAGCACCGATTTGTCTCCCTTGTCGAACGGCTCCATCCGCAGCGACACCCTGGCGAACAACACGGAATCCCCCACCTTACGGTTGCATTCGCCCACCACTTCCGACATCCGTTTGACCGTTTCCCGATAGCTGACCCGCGGCGGACGTACCCGAACATGCAGCTTGAACTCGCGTAAAAGACGGTGTTTGATGATCTCCAAATGCAGCTCGCCCATCCCGCTGATGAGCGTTTGCCCCGTTTCCGGATGGATCACCGCCTGGAACGTGGGGTCTTGCTTCCGCATGATGTTGAGCGTCAGGTCCAGCTTCTTCCGTTCGGCCGTCGTCTCCGGCTCGATGGCCATGGAAAGAACCGTCTCCGGAAACTCAATCGATTCCAGCAGGATCGGTTTGCTCGTTTCGCAAAGCGTATCCCCCGTGTACGAATGTGCAAGCCCCAGAATCCCTACAATTTCGCCCGCACCCACCGCTTCTTTCATCGGCTCCTTGTGCCCGGCCTGCAAGCGGAAAATCTGCGGCACGTTTTCCTTCACGTTCCGCCCCACGTTCAACACCCGCGACCCCGGCTTCAACGAACCGGAATAAATCCGCACATACGACAGATCCCCATGCGACCCCGGAATGATCTTAAATACCAACCCGCAGAACGGTTCCTGCGTGTCCACCTTGCGGTAAATTTTCTTCACCGCATCGCCATGCGTTCCCTTCGCCTTGGGGTCGATTCCCTCGACCGGCGGACGATCCAACGGACTGGGAAGATAACGCACCACCGAATCGGTCAGCGGCTGAACCCCAATATAATGCAGTGCCGTCCCGCACAGCACCGGCACGCACAGCGAATGAATCGTGGCGTCGCGGATGACTTTTTGAATCAACTCCTCCGGCACCGGTTTTTCTTCCAAAAGGAGTTCCGTGATTTCATCGCTGAACATGGAGAGCTGGTCGAACATCTGCGACCGCCACAACTCCGCTTCCTCATGCAAATCGTCCGGAATGTCCAGCACCTGATAATCTTTGCCAAGATTCGTGGGGTCGAACACCAGCATTTTCATCTGAATCAGGTCAATCGTCGCCCGAAACGGGTCGTTTGTATGTTCCGGCCCGGCCCCCACCGGAAGCGTCAGTACCAACGGGTTCGCTTCCAGACGCTTCTGAATTTCGTCCACCGTGGCATAAAAATCGGCCCCTTCGCGATCCATTTTGTTGATGAATACGATGCGGGGAACGCCGTACTTGTTTGCCTGCCGCCAAACCGTTTCGCTCTGGGCCTCGACCCCTTCGCGGGCGCTGAAAATCACCACCGCACCGTCCAGCACCCGCAGGCACCGCTCCACTTCCGCCGTGAAATCGACATGACCGGGCGTGTCGATCAGGTTGATCGAGCAGTCTTTCCAGTCGAACGTGACCGGCACCGAGTAAATCGTAATGCCGCGTTCCTGTTCCTCCTCGTCGTAATCGGTAACGGTCGTCCCTTCGTCCACGGAACCGACCTTGTGCGTGTACCCTGAGTAAAACAAAACCCGTTCGGTAACGGTCGTCTTTCCGGCGTCGATGTGGGCGATGATTCCAATATTACGAATTTTTTCAATGGATTGCGACATGATTTGCGATATCAATAAAGAAAAAGGACGATAACTTCCATGGAACTTCCATGGACACGAATCCCGCCTGAGGCTTCGTTTTCTCCGCCGCCGTCAAAGCGACGTGCAAGCTCCCCCGTTTTTGTGAAAATAAAAATTCATGGGAGAACCCCTCTATCATACACCAGAACCCTTAAAAAGTCCAGTATTCCCACCCCCTTTTCCCGGAGGACGTCGAAAATTTTGAGGATGGGTTCATGGCGGTTGTTCAGGCCATTTTCTGGATGGTAAGAATATTTTAAACCCCACAAAAAGGGAAAAGGGAAATCCTTCACCATTCAACCAACCTTGCCCTTGGGTGCAAAATGTCTTGATCGCTCCCTGAAACTGTCCTCTTGACACTCCAGCCGATTTTATGCTATAAGAACCTTGTGGAAAATCCAAAATTTTTTTAGAGGTGTATTTATGAAACGATGGACTGTTCTTTGTTGGTTCTGTCTGTTTGCCGTCGCGTTGGGGGCTGAGGAACCCTCGTATAAGCTCGTTTCCAAGCGGAAGCCGGGGGATGTGGATCACGTTCAAAAACAGATCGACGTGGCCGGGCGGCTCGTCGTGTTTGTGAATCCCCAAACGGGAACCAGCGTCTCCACCCCCGCGACCAACACCGAAGCGGATACGCACGCAAACAAAAAAGAGCAGCGAATTCCATTAAAAGTTCGTGGTATCCAGGAATTGGAGGAAGTGTTCATCGAACCGGGCAATTTCTTGCAGGGAGAACAGGCGAAATCGACGCTCGGCGCGTGGTATTTCCTGAAGGACGACACCACGCTGACGGTCGATAATAAGGAAGAAAAACCCAAACTCCAACCCGATTCCCCGCTCATGGCGGTCGATATTCGGGAAGCCAACGTGCGTCTTTTCCGTCCTGAAGGATTGCTCACCCGGGAAGAACACGACCTGGTCGATTTGCAGGGCAACACGCTGCTGCTCGATTTCCTGCTTCCCCATCGGGAGATGAAAATCGGCGAAAGCTGGAAGCAGTCCCCCGACGTGATGGCCGTGCTCTTGCAGTTGGATCTGGTTTTCCAGATGGACATTCAGTCCAAACTGCTGGAAGTCAAGAAAAACACCGCCATTATCGAGATTTCCGGCTGGATTGAGGGAAGTTCCGACGGAACCTCCAGCAAAATGGACGTCCAGGGAAAATATTACTTCCATCTCCCGACCGGTCGAATCACGTGGTTTGGAATCATCATCCGCGAAAATCGGGCTGCCGGATACGTCGTGCCAGGCATGGAGGTGGTCGCGCGTCTCCAGTACCGCATCAAGCCGCTCGCCACGCCCGAACACCTGACCCCTGCCGTCGTGGAAAAAATCACGTTCGACCCCAAACAGTACGACCTGCTCTCCTTCACCGACCCTGGAAAACAGTGGCAGTTCCTGATGGATTCGCATTGGTACGCCACCAACTGGAACGAACGGCAGTCCAATTTCCGGCTCGTCAAAGGGGGGAACCTGATCGCCGAATGCTCCGTCGCCACGCCGGTTGACGTGCAATCCACGCAGAAATTCACGCTGGAACAGTTCGTCGAAAATATCCAGAAAACGCTCGGCGACAGCTTCAAAGAGATCGTTTCCCAAAATTCCAGCACCCGCGACGATGGCACCACGATTTATCGCGTCGATGTTTCCGGCGTGGTGGAAGATTTGCAGCTCCGATGGATTTACTACCTCATTACCCGCAACGGCGAGCAGCCGCGTCAGGAAACGGCGGTATTCATCGTGGAAGAAAAACTGTTGGAGGCGTTTCAATCCTCCGACCAGCAGATGATCGAATCGTTTGAATGGGTGGAAAGCGGGGAAAAAGAATAACGCCACCCCAATAAAAAAAGCCGGGAAGAACCCGGCTCTATCTTTATCCACAACTTATTTGGCTTCTTCAGCCGGAGCAGCTTCCACAGCGGCCGGAGCAGCTTCTTCAGCAGCCGGAGCGGCTTCCTCAGCGGGAGCTTCGGCATCGGCGGGAGCTTCGGTGGCGGGCGCATCAGCCGGAGCTTTGTCGGCCGGTTTCTTCGCTTCGCAACCAACGAACAGCACAACACTCAGCAGGGCGGCAAAAATACTTAACTTTTTCATTTCTCTTCCTCCAAATTTGGAATCGTCTGGTTCGATCAATGCGAGAACATCCCGCAAAGCGGCTTGCATAACAGCGTTCTACAAACCTGTAATGATTAATCGTCATTATTTTAAATCTTTCTTCTACCTTTTTCCAGTATTTCCCCCCCTTTTTTCCCTTTTTTTTCTTAAATTTTAACTATTTTCCAACGATTATACCCCCCATTTGTGGGGGTACCCCCAGGAAAACGTTTGCATTATCGGCAAAATCTCGCTCCAAACGTCTTTTTTTCGGCAAAAAATCCACCCTAAAAAGTTTTTTACGGACGAGATTTTCCACCCGGAGATTTTTTCTAATCCACACAATCAGAATATCCGATACTTTTGATAAAGCATTTTTTCCGGAGTTGGATAATGAATATTCCTATCGCAAAAAAATATCGAAAAACATTGCTGGTGCTGGCCGTGGCACTGTTGTCGCGGGGGATGTTCGCGGTGTGGGGCGAAACGCTTCCGGCCATTCGTGTTCAGACCTCTCAAGACGTGCGACAAGACGAAGCGGTGCCGCCGCCGATTCAGGAAAAATTTGATGAAAGTGCGCTCCCCAGTCTGTCGGATTTTCCCGATTTGAAGGAACTGGACGCCCCGGACATTGAAGAACTGTCGGTGGAGGAACCGGCAGCCGGGGAAACAACGCCAGACGAGATAGACGCTCCGCCGCAGGCACCGGAAGCGGACCCGGTGGAGGTCGAGCAAAAGGAAGCGGTATCGGAAGAAACGGTTGCCGAAAAAGCGGAAGAAGTAGAAGAAACGGTGCAGGCGGAAAGTGGCGAAGCGGGTTTGCCCCGGCGCGTACCGGTCGAGACGGCCAGTTTCAACGGCATTACGCCGACGAAAACGACGTACGACGAGCTGGTAAAAATCATGGGCGAGCCGAAAAAACTAACGCCGGATGGGGGCGGCCCAGGGGTGGACGTGGCGGAGTTTCAGCCGAAGGAATTTCGTGGCGTGGCGGCGCATCTGCTGGATAAGACGGTATTTGCGATTATCGTCGAGCTGAAGCAGGCGATGGACGCACGGCAGCTGGCCAAGGATTTGGGGATCGATTTCATTCAGTCGGTTTTCCTGACGGAGGACGATGGGCGGATCATCGGCGAGGTGTTTCCGGAGATTGGCGTGGCGTTTGCGTACAATCCGAACGACAAACTGGGCAACGCGAAGGATTTTTCGGAAAATTCGGCGGAATTTCCGACCAATGTGGTGCAGGTGATTTTCCAATCGGTTTCCCCGGAGGCGTTTTTGTTGCGTGCGAAGACGTTTTTGAAAGCCGACCCGGCGCGAAGTTTGTGGGACGTAACCGAGGCGTTGAAGCTGGACCCGACCAACAAAGAGGCATTGGCGCTGAAAAAAGAGCTGGAAGCGAAGGGGGTTACGCTTCCCAAAGATGACGTGTCGGAACCGAAACCAGAATCGGAACCGTTCGTGGTTCCCAAAGAGGAGGAGGAAACGACGGAATTGAAACTGGAGGCACCCGCGCAGACGTCGAACGCCGACCGGGAACTGGAGCGATCGCTTCAGGAAAAATCGGACGACTCCCCACGTGCTCCCAGGGAGGTGGGGAAAGAGATCGAGGTTTTTGAGAGCGACGCGGCGGCCCGCTATCCGTTCCTGAACGAGGCGTTTGCGAAAATCGAGCGGCTGGCACGGAGCCGAAAAATCGATGCGGCACAAAAAGCGTTGAAGGAACTTCAGGACGACCATTCCGACAATCCGTTTGTGGTAATTCGGGCCAAGGCGTTGGAGGGGGACATCCAGATGATTCTTCCGAAGCCGAACGTTCGCAAGGCGTTGGAGTGCCATTCGCGGGCCATCCAGTATCTCGACGCGTTGCTTTCCAGAGGCAGAACGCCGGACGGGAAAACGGTGTCACTCGTCCCGTTGGAAATGGGTGCGATGGAGGAACTGCGGGTGGACTGCTACGTAAGTGCTGCGGCGGACGTGGCGTCGGGGAACTGGGCCAACATGCCGGCGGCGGTGGAGAAATGGCTTCAGCGGGGGAAGAAGCATTTGGACACCCTGCTGGCCGGTTTGTACAAAGATCAGCCCTTCCAGGCGGCGGCGTTGCGGTATCGGATCGCGGTACGTTCGCTGGCGGTGGGGATTTTGGCGGGGGAGGAACTGAACTCCAAACCGTTGGCCGACGAACTGATCAAGGCGAGCTACATCCTTTTGTCCAGGGTGAAAACGCGGGCGGAGTACCATGCGGTTTGTTACGAAACGGCCCTGTCGCTGGACGATGCGGCGAAGGTCTGTATTTTGCGTGACGAACAGGAGCAGGCGCGGAAATATCTGGAACGTGCGATAAAAATGATGGGTTACGTGCGGGAGACGAGCGACCGTCCCAAGCCGAAAGAGACGTTCCTGCTGGGCCAGCTTTACTACCGTATGGGCCAGATTCACGCATGGAACGCTCGTCATGCCTCCGACGACACGATGCGGAAGGAAGGGCATCGCAAGGCGGTTTTCTGGTACGACAAGGCGATCCCGTGCATGATCGAGGTCATACGTTCGCGGTCGTGTCCGAACATGCTTCGCATGGCGGAAATGGCCAAGGGGATGAGTGCGTCGTACTGGGAAAACGGCGATCCGAAACGGACGCGAGCTTTGCTGAAAACGTGCATTTTCTGTCTGGAGGATTATGTCGGCACCCACCCGGCAGAGCATTCCAAGTTGGTGATTCCATGTGAAAACATGGTGCGGGTTTTGGAGTACATCGGCGAGGAGCAGGAAGCGGAGAAATACCGTCGGAAGCTGGAGCAATATCGTGACGCGGCGAAGGAGGTTCCCCGCCCGAAAGCCACGGCGCCGAAAGGGGTTCCGGAAAAGAAGGAAAAGAAAGAGAAGAAGGAAAAGGAGTCGTTTTTCACGCCGTTGTTCCAGCGGAAAGCGGCGGCTCCCTGACGGAGGGGGTGGAATTCCCCTCTTTTCAGAGGGGTGGCAGCCGTAGGCTGACGGGGTGTTTTGGCACCGGAAAAGCGTTCCCCACTTCGGAACTACCCCCCGCCCTGACGGGCGTACCCCTTCAAAGAAGGGGAATTCGTACGGCAAGCAGAATGTTTGATTGCTCCCTGACGGAGGGGTGGGTTCAAAATTGCTCTAGCATGTTTTGGATAAAAAAGGTAAAATGGCGGTATGATGAATTCGTACCGCTATTTTTATTGTCTGCAAATCCGCATTCCAGTCTGTGTACTGGTCTGTTTTGTCGTGGTTTTCACGACCGGTTGCCTGCGACGGAGGATGACCATCAACAGCAATCCGCCGGGGGCGACCGTGTATGTCGATGGGCATCAGCTGGGCCGCACGCCGGTTTCCACCGATTTCACCTATTACGGGACGCGTGACATCCGGCTGGAAATGGACAATTACCAGACGCTGAACGTCAAGCAGCAGGTTCGTCCGCCGTGGTATCAGCTTCCGCCGTTCGACTTTTTCGCGGAGACGTTTTCGCCGCATGAAATCAAGGATCAGCACACGTGGACGTACAACATGGCGCCGCGGGTGCTTTCGTCCAACGAGCAGATCATGAACCGGGCCAACGAGTTTGCCACGGAAGGGAGTCGCGTGGTGTATCCGGATGGTCGTGTGGGGCCGCCGGTTTTGGCGGAGAACATGCCGCAAAACCAACCGTTCCCGATACAAGATTCGCAGGGGTATCCGGATCGTGGTGAAGTGACGGAGCCATTGAAGGCGCCGGAAGAAATTGCCCTGCCGCCGGTTCCTGGAGCGGAGTCCGTACCGGAATCCAGTGCGATGGATGCTGGCGTGTCGGTTCCGGAGGTTCCCGGAGCGGCATCGGTTTGGGGAACGGGGGAGGCTGTTGAATCGACCGATCCTCTTCCGTCGGGCAGTGAGAGCTGGGACGGCCCGCCGCGAAAACCAGCGTACTAATACAATATAAAAAAATAAATATAGCGAACGTAGTGAGCGCACTGAAAGTTTTTTGAAGGAGAGTTTGAGAGGAAACAATTTTTCAAAAATGTTTCCTCTCAAGAGGTTGGAAGCGGGGATCGTTTAAACAATTGCGTTTCCAGCGGAATTGCCTGGACGGAGCGTTCGTGTGTCCTGGCAGATCGTTTTTGTCCGGAACTACGGGCTACGCCCTTCGTTCACGGCTCCCTAATGAACCATTATCCATATAATCGGTTTCCTACCACTTTCTTTAAGGAGTTTTTATCCATGAGTTTTTTATTTTCCTTGGTTCTTTTTACCGCCAGCCTGACGCCTCAAAACGTGACGCAATTTTTCGTGGTTCCAGAGCAGGAGGCGACGTTTGTGTTTGTGTGCGACGGGGAAACGTCGGACAGGTTCCAGTGGTTCACCACGGACGGGGCGTCGATTGGCGACGTCCAGGCCCAGAGATCGGGAACGACGCTGATGCTCCGGGCGACGCTTTCCAGGGGGTATTATGAACTGGTGCATCCGCAGACGGGGAAACGTTTTGGGGTTGTGGCGATTGCGGCCTGCGTGGGGGAGAAAGATCCCTTTTTCTGCATGGACGGAGCGATTTCCTGGCTGGTGAGGAAGAACGAACCGCTGCGGCTCGATTACATTCGGATTGCGGCGCGTTCGGGGGTTTTCATGCTCCGCGACCGGCTTCGTTGGGGGCAGATTCAGCCCAGGCCCGACGCATTGGATTTGGAGACGAACGCGCATTACGACGCTTTTCGGAAGAACTGCGAAAAGTTCGGGGTGAAGGTGCTGGAGCTGTGCCACGACGCACCGGACTGGATGGAGAAAACGAAGGAGAAATACCCGCGAGATTTTGTAAAAACGTACGAAACGTGGTCGCAGATTATCTCCCGGTGGAAAAGTACGTGGGGCGGAATGGAAGTTTGGAACGAGCCGGATATTTCCTTTGGTGCCGAGCTTCCTGCCGACCAGTACATGTCGCTTTTCAAGACGTTTGCGTACCTTTGGAAAGAGACGGGGTGCGACGTCCCGTTGACCGGGCCGGTGGTGTCGTATTGTCATCCCCTTTGGCTGGACAATGCCGCGGCCAACGGTTTGCTGAAACTTTGCGACGTCTTCAGTTTCCACACGTACGCCCAGGCGCCGGAAATGGAAGGGTTGTTTGCGAACTATCAGGATTTCCTGAAACAGGAAAATGTTCCGGGAAAACCGATCTGGATTACGGAATGTGGCCGACCGTGGAAAATCGGCCCGGAGCGTCCGCCGATGGAGCAGGATTTCCTGAGCGCCACCGATATTATCATGAAGGGCGTGCTGGCCAAAGCGTGCGGTTTCGAGGGGTATTTCCCGTTCGTGTATCCGTATTATGAGGAGCGGCAAAACAACTTCGGCATGATGTCGAAAGATGGCACACCGTTGCGGAGCATGGCGGCGTATGCGGTGATGATCGAGGAGCTTTCCAAAGCGGCGTATGTGGGGGATTTGAAGCTGTCGGAAACGGAATCGCGTTGGGTTCTTCTGTTTGAGAATCCGGCGTCGCCCGAGGACCTTACGTTGGTGGTTTACACCAGGCAAAAGGCGGGGGAAAACGTCATGACGCTCCCCTTTGCAGTACGTTCGGCGCGGCGTCTGACGGGGGAAATGTTGCCGGTGGAGGGGAATACCGTGCGGTATGCCGATTCGCTGATTTACCTGCGTGCCGCCCGTGCGGAGGTGGAAAAATACCGGAATACGGAGACGTGGATGGCCGCCATTCGCAAGAGCCGAAGCGAAACCACGCTGGCCAACGTGCCCGCCGTCCCGGTCGTTTTGCAGTACCGTTACCACCCGGACGAAATAACTCCATCCCCCAACGGCTACCATGTCGGCAAGGAATATGGCAAAGATTTTGTTCTTGAAATCGCCGCGACGAATCTGTCCGATCAGGAGATTCGCACGCCGGTCGTCATCTCCGCCGAGGATTCCAACACGCGTTGCGTCGGCCCGGAGGAAATCACGATTCCGGCCCAAAGTTGCGTTACGTTCCCGGTTACGGTGAATTTGGGACTCACCAAGGATACGGCGAAGAATTTTACGCGAATCACCCTTTCCGCAGTCGATTCGCTGGTGTTGGACTTTTCCGCACGGGCGACGCTCGAACAGTTTCTGGATACGATGAACGGGGTAAAAAAACTGGAGATTCGCGACCCGAAAAACTGGATTGCATCGGCATCCGGAAAGACAAAATTCAGTCAGACCGGCGACGCGTGGGGGGTGCGGGTTCATTTTGGTGAAGGAGATCGTTGGGCCTACCCGCAGTGGAATCTTCCCAACGATTTGGATTTGTCCCGGTATCGTGGGTTCGTGATCCGTGCCCGTTGCTGGGATCCGAAAAACCAGACACAGGTACGGATGTTCTGCTACCAGCCGCGTGGTGCGTTTTTCACGGCGAATTCCATCCTTCAACCCAACGGCGAGTGGCAGACGGTGAAGGTTCCGTTTACCCAATTCACCCGTTGTCACGCGGCGGGGGGCGACCCGGAGACGACGCTCGATTTGAAGAAAGTTACCCGAATTTCAGTGGGGGGCAACACGAAAAACGAGACGCTGTTCCTCGAAGTCGATGCGGTCTATCTTTACGAATGAGCTGTCCGGAAACAAAAACCCTTTTCCGTTTGGGTGGGAAAGGGGTTTGGTGAAAGGGTGGTTCATTCTTCCGGTTTCAGGCCCGGCCAGATGTGGCCCATTTTTTCGACTTTGGTTCGCAGATACGCCTCGTTGTACGGCGTGATCTCCCCAAAAATCCGAACCTGATCCGTCACGGTTAAATCGAACCCGCTGTAAATGAACGCGTCGATTTTTTTCGGGTTGTTCGTCAGCAGGCGGATATGCTGGATTCCCAGATCGTTCAGAATCTGCAAACCGACACCGTAATCCCGCGAATCGGCCCGATGCCCCAGCGCCAGATTCGCTTCCACGGTATCCATCCCTTCTTCCTGGAGTTTGTACGCCTTGATCTTCTCCGTCAGCCCAATTCCACGCCCTTCCTGTGGCAGGTAAATCAGGAATCCGTAACCTTCCTCCTGCATTTTTTTCAGCGAGTTGTGCAATTGGTCGCCGCAGTCGCACCGCAACGAACAAAGCACGTCGCCCGTAAAACAGGACGAGTGAATCCGAACCAGCGGGTTTTTCGCCGCGTCGGGATTTTTCGCCGTTTCGGGGGAGCCGATCTGAACAACGACCGGTTCCATCTCCTCGTACTGGACGCCGTAGGCGATGATTTTTCCGGGGCCGTATTTCGTTGGCAAATTCGCTTCCGCTTCCCGGTAAACCAGCTTTTCCCGCAGACGCCGGTACTGAATCAGCTTTTCAATCGTCGAGACTTCCAACTGAAATTCCCCGGCAATCGCCATGATTTCGTCGCGTGTGGCCCGATTGCCATCTTCGCCCAGAATCTCGCAGCAGACCGCCGTGGGACGTAACCCTGCAATTTTCATCAAATCGACCGACGCCTCGGTATGCCCGGCACGCCGCAGGACACCCCCCTCCTTGGCCGACAGGGGGAACACATGGCCGGGACGTGCGAAATCGTTGGCTTTGGCCGCCGGGTTGGAAAGTTCGTAGATCGTCCGGGCACGTTCCTGGGCGGTGATTCCGGTTTTCGTGGAAACATGATCGACAGGAATGGTAAACTGCGTCGAGAGCGGGGCCGTGTTGACACGCACCATCTGCGGCAACTCCAACCGCTTGCAATCTTCCGGCAACATCGGCACACAGACCTGGCCGCGGCCGTGCGTGATGACAAAATTCACCATTTCGGGCGTACAGAACTCGGCGGCGAAGATGAAGTCCCCTTCGTTTTCGCGTCCTTCGTCGTCCATCATGATGACGATTTTTCCCTGTTTCAGCGCTTCCGCCGTCTGTTCTATGGATGAAAATTTCATATCCGTCTCTCCCGTCGAATCGTAACTATTTCCACCTATTTTACCATAAACCGCTGAAAAAGGAAGGACTACGGAGGGTGTGCCCCCTCGCCGGCGAGGGACGAGGGGGGAAATTGGATCGTACCCGGAAATTTCCCTTCGGAGCATCCAGGGGTTGATTTTCATTATCGGATAGGTTACAATGCTAACGGCATTAATCAGAAATTGGGTGATTGGGGATTCTTTTTTAACGTACCATGGCGACATTCTACCGATGAGCGACAATTTTAATCCGTATTACGAATGGCTGGGAATCCCCACGGAGGAAATGCCCGCAAATCACTACCGTTTACTGGGAATCCAGGAATTTGAAGAAAACGCAAAAGTGATTTCCAATGCCGCTGATCGCCAAATGACCCACCTGCGGACGTTTCAGACCGGGGAACACTCGGCCGTATCGCAGAAACTTTTGAATGAAATTTCGCGAGCACGAACGACCCTTTTGAATGCCGCGACGAAAAAACATATGACGAAGCGTTGAACCGTCAAAAATTGCAACGAGAAGTTCCGACGCCGGCTGCGTTACGCGTTCCACGACAGTCGCCGTCCCGGAAGGAGTCGTTGCGGTCGGACTCCCAAGGGGAATTCAAACCGCATCGTTCCTGGGCGACGACCCCTCCTGCCATAACCCCTCCTGCCATAACCCCTCCGGAGCTGCCGTCGCCTGCCGTGGAATTTGCTGAAATCGAGAAAAAGTCGCACGGATGGTTCTGGGGAATGGTGGGGATTTTGGGGATCGTTCTCCTTCTGGTGGGGGGGTGGATGTGGCTGAGGGAAGATTCGGATTCCGTGGCGAAAGAGCTTTACACGCGGGCGGAAATCCAGCTTTCCAGTCACCAGTACGCGGCAGCGGAGGGGACGATCAACGAAGCGATTCTTCTCTCTCCGGAGAATCCTGCGTATCGGGATTTCAAAAAAAGCATTGGGATTCACAAGCAGTGTCACGAATTTTTCGTGAAGGCGAAGAACGCTTTTCATCGTGGGAATTACGCATCGTCGGCACGTTGGCTGGAGAGTGCGTTGATGTTGGAAAAAGCTCCCCCGGAGTATCTTCAGTTAAAAGCACTGGTGGATGAGGAGTTGGCAAAGCAATCCCAGGAGGAAGATATTCAGGCGGAGGAACACGAGGAAACGGCCCATCAGGAAGTCGAAAAGCAGGAAACGGAGAGGTTGGAAGCAGAGAGGCGGGAAGCGGAGAAGCGGGAAGCGAAGGAGATGTTCGTCCACGCGAAAAAAGCGATGGAAGCGGAGGATTATGTCGAGACGGTTCGGATTTTGCAGGAAGTGTTGAAAAAAGACCCGGAAAATGTGGTTTTTCAGAAGTTTTTATCGCGGGCGCAGGCGGCGGTGGAAGCGACTACTGCTGTGTCCATGTTATAAACAGGGTAAAAAGAAAATAAACACTCATAACATAGCGAACGCAGTGAGCGCACTGAAAGTTTTTTGAAGGAGAGTTTGAGAGGAAACAATTTTTCAAAAATGTTTCCTCTCAAAAGGTTGGAAGCGCGGTAGTTTTAACGATTACGCTTCCAACCTCTGGGGAGGAACCCTTTTGAAAAAGAGGTTCCTCCCCAGACCCCACCTCCCAAAACTTTTTACTACGCTCACTGCGTTCGCTTTTATTAATATTTATTTTCGTGACAAAGCGACTACAGAAAATTACGTAACGGAATCGGGCGAAGAAAATCCGGTTCTTCCAGCCCTTCACGACACGGTGCCGGACGTTTCGGAGGATGTCATGCGCAAAAAGCAGCCGATTCGCTATGAACGGTTGCAGGCATACCGGGCAGCGGAGGAAGTGGAACCCGAAAGCGAGGATTTTCTGGAGGATGAAACGGGGCTTTGCTGCGCCTTTTTTTCCCCCGACGGAAAGCGTTTCGTGACGGGGGGCATGGAGCCTGATTTCCCCATTCGCGTTCGGGAAAGTGCAACGGGGGCGTTCCTGAAAACGCTCTTGGGGCATACGAGTTACGTGGATGTCGTGCGGTATCGGAAGGATGGGCGGACGTTGGTAAGCGGCTCGTGGGACGGCACGCTACGGGAGTGGGATGCGGAAACAGGGAAAGAGCTTTCGCGGTCGATCGATCGGACGCCGTTCATCACGCACTGGGTTCTTTCGCAGGACGAAAAGTACCTGGTTTCGACGGGGGGATATGGGAAATACGCGACGATACGGCTCTGGGACTGGCGGCGGAAGAAGATTCTTCGTGTGCTGCATGAGCACAAGGCGTGCGTCTGGATGGCGGACATTTCGCCGGACGGAACGCGGATCGTTTCGGCAAGCGAGGACAAGACGCTGAAAATCTGGAACCGTGCAACGGGAAAGTGCCTGAACACGATTTTTACCGACGCGCCACAGTTCAGCGTTCAGTTTTCGTCAGACGGCCAAAAGCTCATCTCTGCGGGAATGGATGGTGTGGTACGGGTCTGGAACGCGACGGATGGGAAACTGATTCAGGAATTTTCCTCGACGGGAGATGTTCTCTGGCATACTGCATTTTCCCCGGATGGAACGCTCGTTGCTGCCGTGGGAGGAAATCGAGAGGACGAAAACGCGGATTATACGGTCTATGTCTGGGATGTGAAAACGCAGGAATCGGTATTACAAGGCGTCGGGCATTCCCTTTCCGTCTGGACGGTCGATTTTTCCCCCGACCGCCCAACCGTTTTGACCGCCAGCTCCGACCACACCGCCAGAATCTGGGAATGGAAAGCCCGGAAAACGGCCCGTACTTCGCAAGTACGCGTTCTCAGAGGAGGGGAAGGGGAAGGGCATCGAAGTTCTATTACTTCGGTCTGCTATTCTCCGGACGGGAAAACCCTCGCGTCGGGAAGTGAGGACCAAACGATACGCATCTGGAACGTCAGGACGGGCGAATGCCTGAAAGTATTAAGCGGGCATGGACGTTCTGTTACTTCCGTCTGTTATTCCCCGGACGGGAAAAAAATTGCGTCGGGAAGCAGGGACACCTCGATACGTATTTGGGACGTCACAACGGGCGAATGCCTGAAAACATTGAGTGGGCATGTGGATGGCATTACTTCCGTCTGTTATTCCCCGGATGGGAAAACCATCGCGTCGGGAAGTTGGGACGGTAGGATACGTATCTGGAACGCCAGGACGGGTAAATGCCAGAAAAGATTGGAGGGGCATGAGACCGAAGTTTATTGCGTCTGTTATTCCCCGGACGGGAAAACCCTCGCATCGCGAAGTGAGGACAAAACGATACGCATCTGGGACGCCACAACGGGCGCATGCCTGAAAACATTGGAAGGGTATGGGAGTACACCCATCTGTTACTCCCCGGACGGGAAAACCCTTGCGACAGGAGGTGAGAATGGCATTTACCTTTGGAATCTGTCGGAATGATTCCTTTGCGGTGCCTGGTGTTAAACCATTATAAACGAAAAATTTGGGGAGGTATCGTCGCGATGGCCTTTAGGCCAAACGGATGGATTTTCACTGCCATGTACCGCGAGAAACCTTCCGAACGGCCTAAAGGCCGGCGCTAACGACACCCACCCACTAAATTTGCAGGCACCTCCGAAGATCGAAGATCGGGTGCGATCAAACTTCCTTGCGAATTTGGACAAGATGGGGTGATTCCCCTCTTTCAGAGCAGGGCTGGCGCATGAACGGGGTAAGATATAACGATTA
>JAUNBJ010000059.1 GCA_030535245.1 Planctomycetia bacterium
CAAACTCTCCTTCAAAAAACTTTTAGTGCGCTCACTACGTTCGCTATGTTATTAGCGTTTATTTTCTTTTTGCACTATTTATAACATGGATGCAGCACTAGGCATAACTATCATTAGACGCAAAGGCAATGGAAATTTTCATCGTTCAATCGTATCGAAATAACACCCAAAAATAAATAACACAAAAACAATTCCGTCAAGGTTCACGAGAGGAAAGTCCATCCCTCGATTCCACCCCGAAATGACGTAAGTCAGGGCGGATGGAGTGGATTGCCGCCTGAATCTGATCCGGGGAAGGTGTGACTTTCAAAAATTCTTTCAGATCGTTCACGACCTTTTCCGTCTCGTTCAAAAGTTGGGAATAATCCACCGTCAAAACATCTTTGGCAGGCAGCGTGGCGACCAATTTCTGTGCCGACTCCGTAAGCCAGCGCTGATGTTGAGCCACCGCTTCGGGATGGTCGTCCGGAAAACGTCGGCAAAAAGAACGGATTGATTCTTCAATGGGGCGTTGGCAGAGAATCACCCGAAGTCTTTTACCCAAAAGCCGTTTCAACTCAAAACCATGAGGAGCCAGCGTCGGAAATTTGATGGCGACGGGTTGGGAATCTCCTGCCACCGTGGTACAAAGGGAATGCACAATCTCCCTAAGCTCTCGCCGACGTTCTTCGAGTGGGAGGCGATGGGAAAGTCCGGTGGGGTAGAGAATATCGCGTGTCAAAAACTCCGCCAACCTTCTTTCCTCACCACCGTAATAAGGTGGGACTCCGTAAATTCCGACCAATTCCTCACCGAGATAGACCCCCAAATGCCACAAAACGCCCATCAGCGCCGACGACCCGGACGAATGGCAGCCCAATACCGCATAAACCGGAACATGCCGCTTCGACCCAAAGTAGAACAGACACTTATTTTTCTCCCGATGGAGCCATTGACGCGACTGTCGGAGAAAAACGGAGAGTTTGGAAAAAAGGTACTCTCCACCCCTTTCTTTTGATTCAACAAGGATGCTCGCCTGCATTTGATTCACCTTCTGGAAAATGGCATCGCACCGTATGCCCTGCGCCAATTTCCACCAACGGGGGGGGAACCTCGCGGCAGATGGCTTGTGCCTTGGGGCAACGCGGACAAAAACGACAATACTTCGGTGGGTTGACCGGGCTGGGAACGTCGCCATGAAGGAGGATCCGCTTCTGA
This sequence comes from Planctomycetia bacterium, assembly GCA_030535245.1. Lineage (GTDB taxonomy): Bacteria > Planctomycetota > Planctomycetia > Pirellulales > Thermoguttaceae > RGIG3701. The sequence goes on from JAUNBJ010000059.1 coordinate 1,198, forward strand.
CGCCGTTCGGCATCCATCGTCGGAATCGACGACAGCAACGCTCGTGTATACGGATGTGCCGGACGCGCATAAAGCGTACTGCTTTTTGCCGTCTCGATGATCTGGCCCAAATACATCACCGCCACCCGGTCGGAAAGGTACTCCACTACGGATAAGTCGTGTGAAATGAATAAAAACGCCAGTCCCATTTCCCCACGCAGTTTCACCAGCAAATTGATGATCTGCGACTGGATCGAAACGTCCAGTGCGGAAATCGGTTCGTCCAGCACAATAAACTTCGGATTCAGAACCAGCGCCCGCGCAATGCACACCCGCTGCCGCTGGCCACCTGAAAACTCATGCGGATAACGATCCAGACACGAATCCTCCAGACCGACTTTGTGAATTACATCACGGACTTTTTCATACCGTTCCCGTGCGTTTCCCTCGTTCTGGACGATCAGCCCCTCCTCGACAATGGCACGAATCGTCATTCGCGGATTCATCGATCCGTACGGGTCCTGAAACACGATCTGCATGTTCCGCCGGATCGGTTTCAATCCCTTTTCCGACAGTCCCACGATGTTCTTTCCCTGAAACCACACCTCGCCTTCCGTCGGTGGAATCAGCTGGAGCACCGACCGGCCGGTCGTCGTTTTACCGCAGCCGCTCTCCCCGACCAGCCCCAGCGTCTCCCCCTCCTCCAGCGAAAACGACACGTCGTCCACCGCCTGCACGTAGCCCACTGTGTGCTGAAACAGTCCACGCCGAATCGGAAAATAGGTCTTTAAATTTTTTACTTGTAACAATTTCATGGAAAGGTCACTTTTTCTCACGGAAATTTTTCATCAAAAGGAATAACAACCTGACTAATCAACAAACATCAATCAGCCATCATCACACAACCATCATCAATCATCAATTAATCCCCCCCCCGTTTCTTTTCCACCCGATGGCACCGCACCGAATGCCCCGGAACGATTTCCAGCAACTCTGGTTCTTTTTCGCGGCAAAGGGGTTGGCACTGGGGGCAGCGGGGGTGGAATTTGCATCCGGTGGGGAAGCCAAGCGGGCTGGGGACGGTGCCGGGGATGGTGTACAGCTGCTTTTTTGGGCCATTTTCATGCACGTTCCCCAACTCCGGGCGGGCTTGCAAAAGTCCCAGCGTATAGGGGTGCGACGGTTGAGCGAACAGGGTGGCGACGTTTGCTTTCTCCACCACTTTGGAGGCGTACATGACGACCACCTCCTCGGCCATTTCGGCAATGACGCCCAGATCGTGCGTAATCATCAAAATCGACATCCCCATCGATTCCTGCAAATCGCGTAGAAGGTCGAGAATCTGGGCCTGAATCGTGACGTCCAGTGCCGTCGTCGGTTCGTCGGCAATCAGCAGTTCCGGCTCGCACGAAAGAGCCATGGCGATCATCGCCCGCTGCCGCATACCGCCCGAAAACTGGTGCGGGTACTCTCTGGCACGCATGGCCGCCTCCGGGATACGGACTTTTTCCAGCATTTCAATCGTTCGAGCCATCGCCTGCTGCTGCGACAACTGCGGATGGTGGAGTCGTACCGCCTCGGAAATCTGGTCGCCAATCCGAAACACCGGGTTGAGCGACGACATCGGTTCCTGAAAAATCATGGCAATATGTTTGCCGCGATATTGCCGCAACTCCTTCCCCGACAGCGAAAGCATATCCACCGTTTTTTCGGAATTTCTGGGATGAAACAGGATTTTTCCCCCCGTCACTTTGCCCGGCGGAGTGATCAGACGCATGATCGACATGGCCGTCACCGACTTCCCGCAACCGCTTTCCCCGACGATCCCCACCGTTTTCCCATACGGCACCGAAAACGACACATCGTCCACCGCCGTCGCCGTCCCCTCGTCCGTGAAAAAACGCGTTTGTAAGCCCTTGATTTCTAATAACATGATTTTTAATGGTTAATGGTTAATGGTTAATGTTTTGGAGAACGACGATTTGGCCGTTTTGAGGCTGGCGGTTATTAACTTCAGAATTTCAAGGGCATCCGTATGGATACTGTCAAATTCTTTTTGGGAGATGTATTCTGTTTCCCGGAGTAATTCAAGCCAGTAAAGGGTTTCATTGATTTCCTTTTGCCCAACAGCTATTTTATGGATAAAGTCTGCCCTGCTTTCCGAATGTTCTGCTTCATACACATTAGCACCTACGGAAGTTCCACTGCGAAGGATTTGTTTGGAAAGCACCCATTCTTTTTTGTTTCGCAGGAACTTGAACAGGCGAACAATCCTTACTGCAAACTGAAAACTTTTCTGTTTAAGCACGTTCTCTTTTTCCACGTTTCCTCCCAACCTATTAACCATTAACCATTAACCATTAACCATTTTCTTCATTCTCGTCCGCGAAGTCTCGGATCGGTGGCTTCCTGGAGGGCTTCGCCGATGAGGTTGTAGGCGAGTACAGTGAGGAAAATTGTCATGCCGGGGAAGAAGGTGAGCCACCACATGGAGAGGTTGGCTCGGCCTTCGGAGAGGACGCGTCCCCAGCTGGCACTGGAAACGGAGGCACCGATTCCCAGGAAACTCAGTCCCGTTTCGATGAGGATGGCGACGGCGATTCCGAAGGAGATGGGAACGACGATCGGGGCCAGGGCGTTGGGGAGGATGTGGCGGAAAATGATACGGAACTGGCTCGTGCCCAGGGCGTGGGCGGCGGCGACGTACTCGCTCTGTTTGAGTTTGATAAATTCGCCGCGGATGAGTCGCGCGATTCCGGGCCAGCCGGTAAGTCCGATAATGACCATGGTGTGCCAGATTTGGGGACGCTCGACGACGGCGATGAATGCCAGGATCAGCACCAGTGTGGGAACGCACATGACCAGCTCGATCAGTCGTGAAAGCAGCATATCCACCCAGCCGCCGAAATAGCCGGCCAAAGCTCCCACGAGGATTCCGATAACGGCAGTAATTCCAGTGGAGACGAACCCGACCAGAAGGGCGATTCGTGTACCGTGGATCATGATGGCCGCCACGTCAAATCCGTAGAACGTGGTGCCGAAAGGGTTCATCCGGGAAGGGCATCCTTCGTCGCCAGTGGGGTTGCCGGGGCGTCCGGGCATTTCGCCATCCGTGACTCGACGCATGGCATCGTTGTACCAGAGGGGAAACACCGCCCAGCTTTCGGGGTCTTTTTCTTTCAGCTGCACCGGATACCGCTGGGCAATCCCGTCCTGGAAGAAGATCGGATTCTCCCATTTTTCGTTGAAATAGCCCATGCACGGGAAGTAAATTTTTCCCTGGTACTTGCAAACGACCGGTTTCGTACCGACGATAACGGGCGAAAGCAACGCCACCATTGCCATGAAAATCACGAACAGAAGCGCGATCATGGCCAACTTTCTGCGTCGAAATCGCAGCCACGTTTCCGACCAGTAACCGCGAGAAACCAATCGTGTTTTTTTCTCTTTTTTCATGCTTATACCTGATGTGAAATTCGTTTTTGTTTTTATTTATTTTGTTTTACTTATACGTAACTCGTGGATCGACCACGGCGTACAGGATGTCGGCCAGCAACTGCCCGATCAGGGTGAGGATGGAGAACATCAGCATCATTCCCATGATGACGGGGTAGTCTCGGTCGGAAATGCTTCGGTAGAACAGTTGCCCCATGCCGGGCCAGTCGAAAATCTGTTCGAGGATGATCGAGCCGCTCAAAAGCCCCGGCAGCGTCAGTCCGATCATGGTGACGAACGGGATCAGGGTGTTCCGAAACGCGTGATGGATGATGACGCTATATTCCGAAGCCCCCTTGGCACGGGCGGTGCGGATGTAGTCCTGCCGAATGACTTCTTCCATATTGGCTTTGACGAACCGGCTGAGCGAGGCAAGTGCGCCGTAGGTGTAGCAGACGACCGGCAGGATCATGTGCTTGCCGATGTCGAGCGTTTTGCCGAAAAACGAGTAGGTATCGTAATCGTCGCTCTGGAATCCGGGGGGGAGCCAGCCGAGGTTCTGGTAAAAAACGATCAAAAGCCCGATACCGACGACAAACGACGGCACGGAATAGAGCATGTACAGCGTGGTGCTGAGGATCCGTTCATCGACCTTTCCACGCCGCACGACGGAAAAAAGCCCCATGGGAATCGCCAGCGAGTAGGTCAAAAGCAGGGACGTAATCGACAAAAGCAACGTCGGCCCGATCCGCCCTCCGATGACGACGGCGACGTTTTCATGTTCTTTGAAGGAGTCGCCCAGATCGCCGCAAAGGACGTTTCCAAGCCAAATCCAGTACGCTTCGTACCAGGGCTTGTCAAGGCCGTAGATTTTGTTGAGCATTTCCATGTTTTCCGGACTGATCTGGCGACTGGGGTCGGAAACGACCAGTTGCGTAATGGGCGTTCCGGGCATGTTGCGTACCAGGCCGTAAACGATGAGCGTAATTAAAAAAAGCGTCAAAAGCCCGATGAGCATTCGACGGACAAGATAGGTTAGCATGGAGGAAGTCCTTAAAGTTTATGTAAACTACAGCGATAATCCATTCTATCGAATTTATGAAAATAAGGCAAGAGGGGTTTACCGAATCTTCACGAAGGAAGTGCCAGCAAATTTCAAATCAGAGCGTTGTTCGGGATTCCCTGAAAGTCGTCGGTTGCCATTTATTTCTTTTTTGCGATCCCCGCCCCCTTGCCGTGGGTGGGGGGATTGTGTAAAATTGAGTGCGTTGTACGGATTGTCCGTGTTTGAGAACCTTCCAGATAAAAATTTGCAGGAGACATTATCCATGGCGTTGAAAACGAATCGACGTAATTTTTTGAAAAGCTCGGCGGTTGCCGGAGCGGGTGTGATGATTTGTGACGGCCTGATGGCTCAGGAATCGCCGAACGAGAAGGTGGCTTTTGGCTGCATTGGCATTGGTGGTAAGGGGGGTAGTGATTCGGGCGACGCCGCGAAATTTGGGCAGGTGGTAGCCATTTGCGACACGAACCGCAACCAGCTCAAGGGGGGTGAGAAGCGTTTCGCAGGGGCCAAGGCGTACGAGGATTATCGCCAGATGCTCGACGAGATGGGCAAGAGCATTGACGCCGTGACGGTCAGCACGACCGACCACATGCACGCGGTCATTGCTGCGGCAGCCATGCAGATGGGCAAGCATTGCTTCTGCCAGAAGCCGTTGACGCGTACCATTTACGAAGCTCGTCGTTTGGGCGAGATTGCGCGTGAGAACAAGGTCGTCACCCAGATGGGCAACCAGGGGTCTGCGGGTGCGGGCTTGCGGGAAAGTGCCGCGATGATTCGTGAGGGGCTGCTCGGAACCGTGAAGGAAATTGTCGTTTGGAGTAATCGTCCGGTTTGGCCTCAGGGGGGTGAGCGTGGACAGGAAGCTCCGGTTCCGAATCATCTGAACTGGGATCTGTGGTTGGGCACGGCACCCAAGCGTCCGTTTGTCAACGGGGCGTACGATCCGTTCGCGTGGCGTGGATGGTGGGATTTTGGTTCGGGGGCATTGGGCGACATGGCGTGCCATACGGTGAACGTTGCGTTTGCGGCGCTCGACATCCGCAATCCGTTGTGGGTGGAAGCGATCACGTCGGGCCACAATTTCGACAGTCTGCCGAAGTGGTCGAACATCACGTTCGAGTTCCCGGCCAACGACTGGCGTCCGGGCTTCAAGTTCACCTGGATGGACGGCGGCAAGCGGCCTGATCCCGAATTGCTCGAAGGGGAACAACCTTCCGCTTCCGGGCTGCTGATTATTGGCGAAAAGGGAAAATTCTTCTCCAAGAACGACTACGGCCAGGATCGGCAGCTGTTCGGGGCCTGCAAAGACGCCGAGGCAGACGCGCTTGCGAAGGTGAAGAAGGAATTTGAGGAAAAGAATTCCGGCATGTATCGTTATGCGAACGAGGGGCATTTCGGGGAATTTGTGGAAGCGATCAAGAAGAACGATCCCGACTGGGCATGGTCGAACTTCCCGAATTATGCCGGGCCGCTTACCGAGACGATTCTTCTGGGCAACCTGGCGGTTTGGGCCGCGAACAAGCCGGAAGAAATGGGACAGCGCGTGAATTGGGACGCCACGAACCTTCAGATTACCGGCAACGTGGAAGATCGTGCCCGTCTGGAGTCGCTGGTGAAGCCGAACTACCAGAACGGCTACGCCAACATCTGAACCTGATTTTCACCGGAATGTAGTTGGTACCTTCGAAAAACCCCATTCCGTTCCAAACGGAAGCGGTTTTAGAAGGTGCCAGTCGTTACCGAAAAGGAAGGGGTGAAAAGGTTGCCCCTTCCTTTCTGTTTGTGTAGCCTGGAGGGAGAATGGAAATGAAACGACGAGATTTTTTAAAGACGGCGGCGGTGTTTTCGAGTTTGCCGTTTGTGGGGGATTTGTTCGCGGGGTTTGACCCGTTGCGGCCGGGGACGTTGGAACTGGTGCCTTCCCGTGCGGTTCAATTGAAGGGGACGTTTGGGATCGCTTCTACGGCGGGATTGGATCGCCTGACGAAACCTCCGTTTGACGTGCCGTTTGTTTTGGCGGATGTGAATTTCAACCAGAAGCGTTGGTTCACGAATTTCAGCGGCGACATTTCGGGGCGTTTTCTGGAGATCGGTTCTTCGGAGATTCCATGGTCGAAAGTTTTGGCTGAGGTGGAAGATGAAATCGTGAAGTACCAGAAACCGGAGGGGTATTTTGGTGCGACGACGAACTGGTGGGGGGAATCCGACCTGACCAAAGATACTGGCGAAGCGAACATGATGCCGATTTTGTGGGGGAATGGGCGGTTGTTGCTGGGGCTGACGGCGGCGTGGAAGGCGTCGGGGAAGCCGGCGACGCTGGCGGCGGCAAAGAAGTTGGGGGATTTCTATGTAAACATCGTGAAACCGCGTTTTTGCGACCCCAAACGGATGGCGGAGTACGAAACGGTTTCACCGGGATACGCGTCGGCGTATGTGACGTGTGTTTATGAGGGGATGGAGGGGCTGGTTCAGCTTTATCGTGCCACGAAAGAGAAGAAATATCTGGATTGCGTGTGCCAAATGGCCGACTTCCACGAACCTTTCGACGTGCTTCCGGTGCGTCATAGCCATGGCAGTCTTTCGGCTCACGAGGGGCTGATGATGATTTATGAGGAGACCGGCGACCGGAAATACCTGGATCGTGTGGAAAAACGTTGGAACGACGCGGTTTCGGGCGGTTACGTCAACGTGTGCGGCTCCATTCTGGAAAAGTTCTGGGTTACGGACGATCATCGTGATGAGGGATGTACGGAATCGGATTGGCTGCGGCTCAACCTGCTTCTCTGGAGGAGCACGGGGAACGACAAGTACCTCGACATGGCGGAACGGCTGTTGTACAACGGCTACCTTGCGAATCAGTGGAGTACCGGCGGATTTGGCCATCGTTTTATGGGGGTCGATAAAAAGGGAGCGTTTTCCTACAAAAAATATTCGCAGGAATCGCTCTGGTGCTGTTCCTTCCATGGGCCGCTTGGGTATTATGATTTCAAACGGTACCTGGTCGTGGCGAAAAAGGGAGGGATTCGACTCAATTTTGCCACCGATTTTGAGGTTCCGATTTCCGTGAACGGACAGGCATGGAAAATCAGGTGCCGTCGTGCCATGTTGCATACCATAGCGTACATTGTCAACGTCGAGGGGCCAGCGGGGGCGAGCATTTCGCTGGAGATTCGCAAGCCGAATTGGGCCAGGGAGGTTCGGGTTCATCGAAACGACGGCCCTCTGAGCGACGCGAACCGGGTGGATCCGACGCAACCGATTCCGGCGGGCACGGAGTTGGTGGTTCTTTATCCGACCGAGCTTCGGTTTGAGGATCGTCGCATGCGTCCGATTCCGGCGCCGGACACGCCGCAGCGGTTGGAGGAAGTCGCCATTCTTGACGGGCCGCACGTGGTGCTTGCTGCGGAGGGGGATGGCGAGAAGATTGCCGACCTGGTGATTCAGCGTGTGCCGGTGCCGTCAAAAGACGATCCTTTCGGTCGTGGCTGGGAAGGAGGGAAATACACATGTGATCCCAAACAGGTCACGGAATTTATCGACCTTCACATGAACGATACCCGCGGGCATGCGTTTTTGTGGAACGTAGAGGTGAAGTAGTTTTCATGGATGCCGACGTGGAACAGGTTTCCGTTTCGAGTGTCGGCATTTTTTCAATCCCACCCCTTATAGAAAGGAAAAGAATGTACCCCAATCGACGAAAATTTCTCTCCCTCTCGGCTGCTTCGCTGGCCGGGGTTTGTGTTCCGCTGGTTTTCCCGGCCCGGGTGTTGGGGGCAGACGGAACGGTAGCACCGTCCAATCGCCTGACCATGGGCGGAATTGGTCTGGGGCCGCGAGGTCGCTCGGACCTGGGCTGTTTTCTCCCCAACGCCGACGTGCAATTCGTCGCCATTGCCGATTGCCAGCGTTCCCGTCGCGACATTGTAAAGGACATTGTGGACAAACATTACGGCAACCAGGACTGCGTGACGTATCGCGACATGTACGACGTTCTCGGTCGGCAGGACATTGATATCGTGCTCATTGCGACGGGCGACCGGTGGCATACCATGGCGTCGATCGAGGCGGCCAAAGCAGGCAAAGACATTTATTGCGAAAAGCCCTGCTCGCTGACCATTGAGGAAAGTCTGGCGCTTAAAGATACGATTGATCGGTATGGTCGGGTGTATCAGGCGGGCACGCAGCGTCGTTCCAGCAGTCATTTCCGGCACGCGGTGGAGCTGGCCCAATCGGGGAAACTTGGCAAGCTGACGGCGGTACATGCCAACACGCTGGCGCCGGCGACGACGCAGACGTGGCGTCCCGAACAGCCGCTTCCGGATGCCAACGACTGCGACTGGGATCGCTGGCTGGGGGCTTGCCCGTGGCGACCGTTCAACCAGTCGTACGTCAACGGTGGGTGGCGTGGATTTTTCGATTTTCATGGCGGCGGCATTCTGGAATGGGGTTCTCACACCATCGACCTGTGCCAGTTTGCGCACCAGTCCGACGATACCGTTCCGGTGCGTTACGAGCCGGTGTGCAAAGGCCTGGGCGACACGTACAAGGAAGGGGTGAGCTGGAACGAGTTCACCAAACTCGACGACGGCGGCGTGGTCGCCACGTATGCCGACGGGGTGAAATTAGTCATGCGTTCCACCGGCTGGCTGGGGTTGGGTTCCTGCTCGGTTCGTTTTGAGGGAACCGAAGGTTGGGTGGAAGTGGGCGATTCCGGGCGAATCATGACCAGTTCCGAAGCGATTCCGTCCACCTGCAAACGGTTGGGCGGCGACACGAACCTGCACGTGCGAAACTTCCTCGACTGTGTTAAGACGCGGCAGACGACCCGGTCGCATGCGTCGTACTGTGCCCTTTCGCACATTGCTTCGCACGCGGCGTATATCGCGTGGCAGCTGGGGCGAACGTTGGAATACGACCCGGTGAAAAACGAATTTCTGAACGACGAAGCGGCCAACCGAATGCGTTCCCGCGCGATGCGTTCCCCGTGGAAAATTTAACCTCTGTCTTGAAATTCAAATTTTAGGTGAAAAAACATGAAAAAAATATTCCTTACCGGAGCGGTGTTGCTTTCCGCTCTGTTCCCGCTTGCGACGTACGCCCAGTCGGATCTTTTGAGTGAAAAGCTCAACGAGAATTTCCTTACGGCCATCCAGCCGGAGTTGCTCGAAAAAGCGGCCAACCCGGAGACGTCGGTTTACGATTACATGCTGATTTGCAAACGATTGGCGATTTATGGCGATAAAACGGCCATTTCGGTGCTGGAACCGTACCTTGGCGACGCGGACAAAGCGCATTGGGCGCGGACTTCGCTGGAAGCCATGCCGTTCCCCGAAGCGGTTCAGGCGTTGCGAAACGCGCTGGGGAAAGTTTCCGACCCGTTGCTTCAGGCGGGGCTGATCGATTCGCTTGGAATGCGTGAGGACGCGGAAGCGATTCCTCTGCTGTTGCCCCTTTTGACGAACGAGAACGCGACGCTTGCCGACGCTGCGATGTTCGCGCTGGCTCGGATTGCGAACCCGTCGTATGCCGACGCGATGTTCGCCGCCAAAGCCTCCCGACCTTTCGATACGCTTTTGATGTATGGCGAGTTTTTGCGTCGTAAAGGGCATGCCGACGCTGCGGAAGCGGTGTTTTCCCACGTTGCCGACAAAGCAACGCTCGATTTTTACAAGGAAGCGGCGTTCTTCCAGATTTTGCTGCGGGATTCCGACCTGACGCGAAAGAAGATGGCCGAATATCTCGTCGGACAGGCGGAAATCCCCTATCGCAGTGCCCTGCGTGCGGCACAATTTCTGAAGTCCGACGCGATCTGTGGGGTGCTCATGGAGGCTTACGCCAACGTTTCGGATGCGCGGAAACCGGCGATTCTGGCAGCTCTTGGCGATCAGCAAAACCTGCGGGCGCAGCAGACTCTGGTGGATGCGATCGGTTCAGAACAGGAAGCGATTCAGGCGGCGGCCCTGAAAGCCCTGCAAGCCAGCGTCCATGCCGCTGCGTTTCAGGATTTGGTGAAAACGGCCCTCTCCGGCGATGCGGCCCTGAAAACAGGGGTGCTGATCGTCGTACGGCAGCTGCCGCCCGAAGTCGATTTTCAAATTGAAAAGTTGCTCCAGTCCACCCATCCCGCGGAAAAACAGCTGGCGATGGAAATGGCAGGCGTTCGCAAAATGACCCACATGACCGACACGATTTTCGCAGTGGCCCAGAAGGAAACCGGTGCGATGAAACTTGCGGCAATTCGTGCCCTGGGGGAAATCGTCCAGAATCCGGAACCGTTCGCGTTTCTGGTCGAGACGGCCATAACGACGCAAGATGCGGAACTGCGCGACGCGGCCCGTGCCAGTTTGCAGTCCGCCTGCGGCACAATCCTGAACCGGGACGCTGCCGCCACCATCCTTGCCAACGGCGTGAATCATGTGAAAAACGACGATATGCGACGTTTCCTGTTCGACATGCTGCGTCTCCTCGGCGGCCCGGTTGCGGTGGATACCGTTTCCAAAGCGGCCTTTTCCGACGACCCCAAACTCCAGGATTTGGCAACGAACGTCATGGGACGCTGGTACGATCCTGACGTGGCATATTCCCTTTTGAAGTTGGCCAACACGCCGAATTATCCTTTCGCCAATCGTGTGCTGAAAGGGTATTTGCGGCTGGCTCGGCAGTTCTCCATGCCCTCCTGGCGACGTGCCGCCATGGTGCGTGACGCATTGGCCTGCCCCGCCTGCACCGACGCGGAAAAGGAGATTGCCGGGATCATCCTCAAGCAGTATGGTCTGGACCTTTCCATTCCCGAAACGGACGCACAGAAAGCCCTTCGGAATCTCTGCGTGGAACTCGCGATTTACGGCGATCCGAATGATTCCAGCAAACAGATGGACGTGACCCGCAAAGTCCGCGACCTACTTTTGCAAGCCGATTCGCTGACGTTGAAACCGGGAGCATACAACGCCCTGTTTGGTTCTGACCCGGCTCCCAACACGCGTAAAACCTTGTCCCTGAAGTTTCGGTTGCTCGATTCGGGGGAAACAAAAACGCTCACGGTTTCCGAAGGAGCGAATATTTCCCTGCCAAAACCGTAGCAATTCATAAAAATCTATAAAACCAGGGAGGCAGTCGCTAACCCTTCTGGCCTCCCTGCCCCGGGTGCGGGGCGGCACACTACGGCTCCCGCCGCCCGGTACGACCGGGAGCGACTACGGCTACCGCCGGTTGCCAATGGCGTCGGGAGGCAGGCGCTAACGCTTCTGACCTCCCTTCGTGCCCCAACGGGGCAATTTCAATAGCCTGGGGCAACGCCCTAGGGATAGGGGCAAATTCAATAGCCTGGGGCAACGCCCTAGGGAATAGGGGGAATGGCCATGCGATTCCAGCCTTTTGAGAGGAAACATTTTTGAAAAATTGTTTCCTCTCAAACTCTCCTTCAAAAAACTTTTACTATGGCTCACTACGTTCGCTAAATATTTTTTCCTTTCTTTTCCTTATCTTTCTTTTTTTCTTTTTTCTTTCCATTTCTTTTGTACCCGGCCCCTATAATACGTGCACGAAACATGATAAAATCAAAAGCGTGGGAATGTTTTCATCTCGAAAAGCACTCTACGAGAATTTTAAGGAGAATCTCATGAAAAAGATTTTGACGCTACTGTTATTATCGTCGATTCCCTGCCTGATTTTCATGGACTCCAGTTTGGATTGGTTGAAAAAACCGAAGGAAGCGGCTTCCAAAGACCGTGTGGCAGGGGAACGGATGGTGAAAACCATCAACGGCGTAGAATACGCCTTCCGTTGGTGTCCGGCAGGGAATTTTGAGATGGGTAGTCCAGAGGGGGAATTGGGTCGATATCACAACGAGACGCAACACCACGTGACGCTCACGAAGGGTTTCTGGATGCTGGAAACGGAAGTGACGCAGGCGATGTGGGCAGCGGTGATGGGCAGAAGTCAAGCCGATCAGAACCGTCTGGCATATTTTACGACCGACTATGGAACCGGGGCACGGTATCCGATATATCGCGTGAACTGGGAAGAATGTCAGGAATTCTGTCAGAAGCTACGTTCCCAGGGTTTGAACGTCCAACTTCCTACGGAAGCTCAGTGGGAATATGCTTGCCGGGCTGGGACGACGACAAGTCTCAATAATGGGAGTAATATTACGAGTGAAGAAGGAAGTTGTTACAACCTCAACGAAGTCGGTTGGTATGATAAAAATTCGGATTCGACGACCCACGTAGTGGGTCAGAAGAAGCCGAATGCGTGGGGTTTGTACGACATGCACGGGAATGTATGGGAGTGGTGTCAGGACTGGTATGGTTCCGATTATTACAAAAATTCGCCAACGAATGACCCAACGGGGCCTGCATCTGGCTCGTACCGAGTGTATCGTGGCGGTAGCTGGTTCCTCAACGCGGAGCACTGCCGTTCGGCGATTCGGGGCAGCAATACGCCGACGAATCGGTACGACTACCTCGGCTTCCGCCCTGTTTTCGTCCCTTAGTTCAATCGGTTTGAGCTATCGCGGAGGCGGTCGAACGAACGCGAGGGGGCGAAGCGGAGCCGCCCCCAAGCAGGGAGTGAGAAACGCCGGAGCGTAAAAATATCCCCCCCCGCTTGCGAGGGTCGCGCGGAAAGCATCGGAGCCGTGAACGGAGCGAAGCGTAGTTCCGGAGAATTGCCGAGCGATTTTCCACTGCTTCCGGAACTACGGGCTACGCCCTCCGTTCACGGCTCGTAGTGGAATCGTTGTTACTCAACTCCCCGACATCACCGGGAACTGAAAAACTTCGTTCACGGCTCATCGTGGAATCGTTGTTACGGCAAGGGAGGCCAGAAGCGAAAGCGCCTGCCTCCCGGAGATGTAGCAACCGGCGGCAGCCGTAGTCGCTCCCGGTCGTACCGGGTCCGGAGAATTGCCGAGCGATTTTCCACTGCTTCCGGAACTACGGGCTACGCCCTCCGTTCACGGCTCATGGTGGAATCGTCGTTACGACAAGGGAGGCCAGAAGCGTTAGCGTCGGCCTTTAGGCCGTTCACGTCGTACAATATAGAAAAAACGTTTTCCCCCATATGCCCCAACGGGGCAAATTCAATAGCCTGGGGCAACGCCCTAGGGGAATTAGGCGATGTTTTACTCCTCCGTGTCGCGGTAGGCGGTTCCCTTCTTGGCTTTTTTCGTCGCCTTTTTCGCCTTCGACGGTTTAATGACTTTCGGACGATAAACATGGTCGCGGCTTCGTACCACCTCGGCGGTGTCAATCGTGTCGGGAAGCGATTCCGGGTCGGGATGGGACGCATCCACTCGCTGAAGTTTCACCAACACGTCCAGCCCCTCGATGATTCGGCCAAAAACGACAAATTCCCCATCCATCTCCTTATTCGGTGCAAACGACAGGAAAAACTGCGATCCGGCACTGTTTTTCCCCGCCCGAACCATGCTGATGGTGCCGCGATAGTGCTTGCGATGAACGCTCTCCTCCAGCTCGTCTTTGATTTTATACCCTGGGCCGCCATCCTCCGTATCGTAGCTTCTCCCCCCTTGCGCGTACAGCCCCGGAATCACGGAAAAGAATTCCGTCCCGTCGTAAAACCCTTTTTCCACCAGGAACACGAAATTGGCGACGGTGTTGGGGGCTTCGTTTTCGTAAAGTTCCAGAACGATATCCCCCTTGGCCGTCTTGAGGCGAACCCGCGGCAGGTCGTCGGCTTTCGCTTCCTTTTCTCGAATCAGCTTTTCCCGCGCCCATGCCACGCGATGGTACGGAATCGTCTTTCGCAGGGTGGCTCCCCGTTCGGAAAGAACCTCGGCCGCCTCGGCTTTGGCGTAGAACCGTTCGGCCCGCTCAAAGTCGTTCATCATAAAACACGTTTCCCCCGCAATGTCGTAAACATCCGGCAGAATGTCCGGGAACGGCGGCTTCAAAAGCCCTTTCAGCAGTTTCAAAACCGCCTCGTAATCGTCCTCCATCAGCCGGATTTCCAGAACCTGAACCACATACGAAAGCAGCTCCGGGTCCTGGTTCGGTTGCTCCAGCCACGCCTTTTCCGCCAGCTTCATCACCTGCGGGTGCAGCTCGCCAATCGTCACGGCAATCTCCTCCAGTCGCGGCCCGATTTCCTCCTTCTCCTCGTCGGGGGTGTTGGTGGAAAGGAACTTCCGTTGAAGCATCGCGGCTTCCTTCATGGTTTTATTATATTCCGACAACACTCTCTTGAATTTCGGAAACGTCGGCGACGACGCCTCCTGAGCACCCAGCGTTCCGGCAAAGAGAAGAACCAGCACCACCACCTGCGGAAAAAATCGCATTCGCATTTTGCACCTCGTATGTAACTTTTTGACGAAAAATCCTGCCTTAATATAATATACGCAACCCCGCGTGAAATTGCAAGTGTCCGGGGAATTTTTTCTTCCAAAGTGGTAAGAAAAGGAAGTTGCTCTTGCGTCTTTTGACAAAATTCATTATATTTTCGGAACCTGTTACCCTTTTATGGAGGAAGAAGATGAAAAAAATTCTGGAACGGACGGCCTGGATGGGCCTTTTTGTGGTTATTTTATCGATGCACCTTGTGGCGGCGGAAGAAACGGCGGCCCAGCCTGCTGCAAAACCGGCTCCCGTGACGGCGGGAACGAGCCGTGCGGTCATGAAAGTCATGGCCATCGTCAACGGGGAGGAAATCTCCCGTCAGCAGCTTACCAGCCAGTGCCTGAAGGATTACGGACGCGAAGTGCTGGAGCGGATGATCAGCCGGTATATCGTGGAACAGGCGTGCCAGAAGGCGAAGTTGGAAATCACCGAGGACGAACTGCGTGCCGAAGTTGAAACGACCGCCAAACGGTTCGGCGTTCCCACCGACCAGTACCTGAGCCTGCTGGAACGCGAACGTGGAATCCCGGCTCGGCAGTACATCGCCGACATCATCTGGCCCACCGTGGCGATCCGCAAGCTGGCTGGCAAGGCGACTTCGCCCACCGAAGAAGAGCTGCAAATCGAGTACGAACGCCGCTACGGTGAAGCGATCCAGGGCCGCCTGATTGCCACCAAAACCAAAGAGGAAGCGGAAAAAATCCGCACCGAAGCCACAAAATGCAAAACCCCTGAGGAATTTGGCAAACTGGCCCAGAAATACTCCACCGATCCCTACACCGCCAGCCTGGGAGGGGTCGTTCCGCCGATTCGCCGGCACCTGAACCCCAAAAATTTTGAAGATACCGTGTTCGCGCTGAAAAACGGCGAAATCTCCGCCCCGATCCAGGTCGGCGACCAGTACGTGCTGATTTTGTGTGAGGAGCATATCCCCACCGACAAAAATCTGACGCTGGACAAAGTTCGCGGCGAGTTGGAAGTGATCCTGTCGCAGGCCAAAACGGCGGAAGTCGGCAGAAAACTTTCCCAGCAACTGCTCCAGAACGCCAACGTCGAGCTGATTATCGGCGACCCTGTGAAAAGTTCGCAGCGTCCCGGCGTGGCGGGGATTATCGACGGTAAAGTCGTCAGCACTGCCGTCCTTGGTGAGGAATGCCTTGTCCGCTACGGCAAAGAGGCTCTCAAGGGGCTGATCAACCGTGCCCTCATCAACCAGGCGTGCAAGAAAGCGAAAATCGAAATCACCGAAAAGGATATCGACGACGAAATCGCCCGGCTTGCGTTGGAGTCGCTTCCTCCCAAAGCCGACGGCAGCGCCGACGTCAAACAGTGGATGGACAACGTGCTGAAGCAGTTTGGGGCCACCGCCGACCGGTATCGTGAGGATGTTATTTTACCGTCGCTCCAGATGCAGCGGCTGGCGGAGGGACGCTTTGAAATCACCGACGAGGACTTGCAGCGCAGTTACGAATCGAATTTTGGCACCAAAGTTCGCTGCCGTGCCATCGTGCTGAACGATCTGCGTACGGCGCAGCGTGTCTGGGCCGACGCGCGGGAGCAGGGGACGGAAGATAGTTTCATCGAGTTGGCTCGAAAATTCTCGACCGAAGCGGGAAGCCGTGCCAACGGTGGTGAGGTTCCCCCCATCGCCCGATACGGCGGCCAGCCGGAGCTGGAAAAAGCTGCGTTCGACCTGAAACCGGGCGAAATGTCCGGGATTATTCAGGCGGAAAATGTGTTCGTCATCCTGCTTTGCACCGGCCATACCGAACCGATCGGTGTGACTTTCGACGAGGTGAAAGAGTTGATCCACAAAGATGTGAAAATGAAGAAAATGCAGATTGCCATCGGCGAAACGTTCCAGGAACTGAAAGACAAGGCCACGGTGGAAAATTATCTGGAAGGGACGTTTGAAAGCCCGCAGCAGAAAAAACCGACCCTTTCCGACGACGCCCCCGACGGCTCAACCGCTCCCGCCCGTCCGGTAAAGTAACGTTCGGCATTCTTCTTACATCTTAAGACCTCACGACCCCGCAGGGAATTTTCCTCTGGATTCGTGAGGTTTTTTGTTTCTTGGTTCCCGTTTCCTGATTTTGAAATTTTGACTTTTTTATAATAAATTGTCACAGATATGCTTGATTTGCGAAATGAGCTGGTGTATAATTATCAATGAATTTTTAGGTTCATGCAACATCCAGTTTTTTTCGGAGGGTTTTCATCATGATGTACGGACGTATTCTGGACTGCCTTGGGAGCATGCGCAAAAATAGCGATAAAATCCGCCGCAACCCCAAAACCAACCCACTACGTTTTGAAGTGCTCGAAGAACGGGCACTCCTTTCCGTCACGCCGGGAATTTTGCCGGATTTGGTACAGACTTCGCAGGAACCTGATCTGGAAACGGCCATGCGGTTGTCCGAGGCGCAATCGACCGAAGAAATTCTCTCCATTTTGGGACAGGAAATGCCCACCATTCCAGAGATTTCCGCCGTGCCGCAAGGGGTGACGACATTGGCGGCTGAAACGGATTTTGATTTGACAGAGTGTAGAGACTACAGCGCACTTGTTGCGAATCAAGACATTCAGAATGGAACGATTACCGTAACCACGCTGTCTGATTTCACCGACGCGACCGATGGCCAAATCACCCTCCGGGAAGCAATCGCCTATGCTGGAACCAATAATTTAGGAACGCTCATCCAGTTCGACTGTTCCGGCACCATTACTCTCAATGGTACGGAACTTTCCATCGACAAATCCCTCACCATCGTCGGCGAAAACAACATCGAAATCAGCGCGAATCAGCAAAGCCGTGTTTTGTCCGTTGCGAAAAACAAGGACGTAAACCTTTCCGGTTTGACGTTCAAAAATGGGAAGGTCGATGGTAAGGGCGGCGGGATTTATAATGAAGGAAATTTGACGCTGACGGAGAGTGCCATTAAAAATAATACCGTTTCTTACGTTGCAAGTTCAGATGGCGATGGCAACCCTATTGCCATCGCCTACGGTGGAGGAATTTATAACGCTGGCGCAATGACGGTGATCAATTGTACGGTTTCCGAGAATTCCGCCAACATCCTTGCCAAAGAGAATCTTTTCGACACCTCATTGGCATATGGCGGTGGGATTTATAATGCTGACGTGATGACCTTAATAGACTGTACAATTTCCAAGAATTCTACTAATACCGTCATTGAAAAAGTACAACGCATTACCGTATCTCCCGATGTTTGGGCTTGTGGAGGAGGTGTGTTCAATTTGAGCACAATAACGATAACCAATTGCTTCGTTTCTGGGAATTTTACTAATTCTGAATTCAGGAGCATCTATGCCAGAAATGGCGATGCTGTCTTCGCAACAACCGCAGCCGGTGGTGGAATTTACAACATGGGTTCAATGACCATGGTTAATTGTGATATTTCTGTGAATTCTGCAAATGCCGGTATCTACGCATTCAATTGTGATGCCTCTTGGTGGGGATGGTCTGAAGTCGATGCCCTCGCGTTGGGTGGAGGAATCTATAATGGTGGTGAATTTTTTTGTCTTTGTGGTTTTGATATCACTAATGTAACATTAACGATGGTTAATTGTACTATCTCGGGGAATTCGGTCTGTGCCGATAACAACACTGGCGATTATGGTGCTATATCGGCCGACTCGATTGCCGAAGGCGGTGGGATATGTAATTGTGAATGGTACTCCGATCTGGACAACAGCTGCACAATAATCATGATTGGTTGTGCTATTTTGGAGAATTTTGCCAACGGCGATTCTTTAGGTGGTGGAATTAGCAATGAGTATGGCACAATGGTGATCATCAACTGCGCCATTTCTGGAAATTCCGCCTACGGCTACGCCAACGGTGGTGGGATTTGTAATTATGGCATAATGACGATGGTCAATTGTACCATTTCTGGAAATTCCGCCGACTCCTACTTCTTCTCCTACGCCTACGCCGAGGGTGGTGGAGTTTGGGATTGTGGTACAATGACGATGATCAATTGTACCATTTCTGGAAATTCCGCCAACGCCGACGCCGACGCCGACGCCTACGCCTTCGGTGGTGGGATCTATGGAAGTGATTCGACATACATCGTCAATAGTCAGATTTCTGGAAATTCAGTATCTGCCAGGGGCAATGGTAAAACGAATGCAGAAGGAAACAACATCTACGGGGATGTAAATTACACTTTACCCCCCGATTTCACCCTTCCTGATATTACCATAGCGGTTTTAACCCCTGTTACGGAACAGCTTTCCAAGACGGGTACGTTGACGCTGGACGCTTCGAATTCTTATGGAGCGTCGGCGTATTGGTGGGATTTGAACTCGGACGAAACGTATGATTACGTCACGCAGACCCCCTATTTAACGCTTTGCGGGGAAGATTATTCGGAAGCCATTTCCGGGGATATGATTTCGTGGGAGGAGTTGGAGTCGTTGGGGTATTCTTCTGGAGACAAACTGGATGTCACGCTGGCAACCGCAACGGCTTCGGGGGCCATGTCTCTGAATCAACAGACCAGTAACATCAAAATCAAAACCGCTGCGTTGAAGTCATTTTCTATGGACACCATGGCGGCATCTTCCACGAATCCGTTTGGGCTTACCACACTACTGAATGTCAGCTTTGCGGTAGGAAATGTTTCCACGGAAGAAGGTTCTTATTCCATTCAGGATTTTGCCAAACAGTGTGCTTATAATACAACTTATAAAATCAACGATACCGTTGAGGGAGAAGATGGGCATACTTACGAACTGCAAAAAATCATCACGAACAATCAAGAATACGGTCTGTACGCTCAATTTTGGGTTCCTACGGATTCCGAAGGTGCGCCTGCCATTCTAACCATTCGTGGAACTGTAAAAGATTGGCAATCTATTATGTCGGATACGAATTTTGAAGGAGTTGGGCATGAGGATTTTGAAGAATGTCAGGCTGATTTACTGGAATACCTAAAAACTACAGACAGAAAAGTTCATATCACCGGGCATTCGCTGGGAGGCGGACAGGCACAGCGTCTGGCGGCGTACGCCACCAGTCAGGGAATCGTTTTGGACGGTGTTACCACGTATAATTCACCTGGAATTTCCAATGAGGAAGCTAAATTGTTTGTTTCAAGAAACGGTGGTTCGGTTCATCACTATATTGTTGAAGGCGATGTCGTTTCTCTGGCTGGGGAAGCGTTCATTGAAGGAACCAATACTCTTTATCAGGTTTCAGGATTAAATAAACACTCTGGAGCACAAAAAAATTATATTTACACTGGTTCTGATTATATTTCCGGATCAAACCATAACATCTCCACAGCCGACTTGAACTCACCTTTTTTCCATTACAAGTGGTCGGTCAATACCTCTTTGACAAATATGGTGGGACTCCTTTCCGCTACTAATTTCCGATGTACCGCAGAGTTTTTGCGAAAGCGTGTTGGGATTACAGTGGATACGATGTCCGATGCTACTTGTGTTGTGAAGGCTTTAATCCCGTTGAAACCCACCGGTGGCGAGACGATTACGCAGCTAACGCTCAAGAAATCGCTTTCCGGGGAAATCGAGGTTTTGGGCAGTCTTTCCCTGAACGGCAACGACGACTGTTGTTTGAATGTGAATCTGGATGTTTCACAAGGCTATCTGACGGGAATGACGCTGAACGAAACACTGGATCACTCTATCTCTAAAGATATTGGATTGATGAATGTGAAAGGTTCGACGATCACGAATTTTAAAGT
>JAUNBJ010000201.1 GCA_030535245.1 Planctomycetia bacterium
CGGCATTTTGTACGACGGTCTGCATCCGAAAATGTACTTTGTCCAGCGGGAGTTTTTGAACCCAAACCGGCACCATGAAATGATTTACGATCAGGTGCCCGCCGAACACATTTTGTCGCTGAGCAACCTGGACTTGATTGGTCAACATCGGGGGCTGCCGATCATGCAGTGCATTTTACAAATGCAGGCGGACTTGCGAAAGTGGGTGACGTTCGTTCTCGGAGCCGCCGAGCAAGCTGCACGTGGGGGAACGGGTTTCATCTCCACGCAGAACCACATCGATCCTGAGACCGTTGACGGAAATCGAAGCGTCATGGGAGCTTACGTCATGAGCGACCCCGGCATTTTAAAAGTTTTGCCAGTGGGTTACGAGCCGAAAATGCAAAAGCCGGAGTTTCCGATGCAGGGTTTCGATGCCTTTGACCGTTCCCTCAACGGCGAAATTGGTGCGGGGATGGGGATCCCGTCGGGCGTCATGCTGGCGGACACGTCGCAGTACAATTACTCCTCATTTCGTGGCGAATTGCAGAACTACTGGACGTACATTGCCGAGATCCAACAGATGCTTTGCGACCGGATTTTAGACCGGCAATTCGCGCAGTGGTTTGAGTGCCGAGCGAGCTTTGACCCTGTATTTCAGCGTATTTACGACCAGTTGGACGGGCGGATACATCGGTTGGCCAGAGAGTGGCAATTTCCCACGCCGCCGAGCGTCGACCCGCTCCACGACGCCCAGGCGTACAAGCTCCTTTACGACATGGGGGCGATGTCACTGCGGCAAATTTGCGACCTTTTGGGGCACGACATAAACGATGTCAAGGCCGACCGCGACTACGAAAACAAGACGGGCACGGCGGAATTTGTCGATGAAATCGTGGCCATGATGGCGAAATACCATGCTCAAGATACTGTATGACATACGAGAGAAAAAACCGTATAAGTTCGCGGAAATCAAGGAGTTAGAGCCTGACGCGACTTTTTCCGTTGCCATGCGGAGCCTTTCCACAGGCGACTACACCGCCGAAGGTTTGGAAGAGATTGCCGTCATTGAACGGAAGTCGCCCCGCGATTTTCTCAACACGTTGACACAAGCGCAAGACCGTTTCATGCGGGAGTTTAGGCGAATGAACGGAATGCCGTTTGCCGCCATTGTCGTCGAAACGCGGTTGGAGGCATTGGCACAGGGAAGTGGGAACACGGCTCTCCACTTGCAAAAAGCGGTCGCGGAAGATGGTTTTTTTGCCAAAATGCTCCTCATGCGGATCCTTTTTCCGAACATTCGGTGGTATTTTGCCGCCTCTCGAGCCGCCGCCGAATTTTACACCTACAAGCAGCTAAACTACTGGTATAAAAAGACTTATGAAAAACAAAACGTTCACGTTTGAACCCCTTTACAGTGGTGGAACGCTGGTCATCCCCGGCCACGATTTGCCAGTCGTGGTGGAGATTTCCGGGGTGGTGTGGCCAGAGAAAGTGGAAGCGTGGGCAGGACACGACGAGACGCAAAAAGTGGGCGAAATTCATGAAATTTGGATAGGTCAAAATGGCGACGGAACACCGAACATTTCGGCCAAAGGTGCCTTTTTTACCGACGATCGCGGCCATCCGACCGGAGCGGCAAAGGAGGTTATCGCGGCGAAAAAACTGGACGGAATGAAGTGGGAGGGGAGTATTCACGTCGTCGCACAACCCGGCGGCGTGGAACTGATACCGCCCGGAAAAGAAGTGGAAATCAACGGAAAAACCTTTGTCGGGCCGTTGGAACGGTTGCGTCGATCGGTGATGGTGGAAGCGTCTTTCGTCGATTTTGGCGGCGACGCTTACAACAAAACGGATATTCAGGCAAGCAACAAGTTCTTTAATATCAACACGTTAGGAAAGAAAGGAAAACGAGATATGACGCCGGAACTCAAAGCGTATATCGAGAGTATGGGTTTCAAGCCGGAGGAATTGCCGGTCGAAACGGTGGCAATTTTTGAGCGGTGCTACAAAAAGCAACAGGAGGACATCACTGCCGCGTGCGACGCTCTCACTGAGGAGAAAAAGGAGGAGGTGACTGCCGAAGGAACGCCGCCGGAAGAGAAGCCGAAGGAGGAAAAACCTGCGGAAGAGGCACTGCCGGAGGAGAAAAAAGAGACGGTCACGGCCGAAGGAGCGTCGCCGGAAGATGGCAAGAAACAAGAGGTTACGGCCAACAGTGCGTTTCGCCCACGCAAGAATCCGGCAACGTCGTTGTCGCCTGGTCGAGTCGATCGTCCGCAGGGTGCGCCGTCGCTGACGGAAGCGTGGACGGCTGCCCTTTTGCTCAATTCCAACCTGATGGGCGAAAAGGAAGTCGCCGCGACAGGCCGATTTTCCGACAACGTGATGAGCGAGGCGAATTCCGGGCGTTTTTGCGGTGCCGGTTTGCGTCAAATGCTGGCGGAGGCGGAGGAAATCCGCACGGGACGACGCTGCACAGGCAACGAGCCGGGCTTTGCGTCCCAGGCACTCATGCGTCTCATGCGGCCTCAGGACTACATGGCCAGCGGTGCGTTTTCGACGATGAACGAGCTGAAAATCATCCAAAACATCATCGGTTTGTTCTATCGCAACGGCTACGAAAAGTGCCACAGCGTCATCGACAAAATCTGTTCCAAAAGCACGGCGACGAACTTTTTCCCCTTCAAATACGTGACTTACGACGTTGCGAACGGAAGCCAAATCGTGCCAGAAGGGGGCGAAATCCAGAACACGACGCTCCTTTCCGAAGAGTGGGAAAACAAAGTCGAAGAGGGCGGGAATCTGATCACGATTACCGAGCGGATGATTATCGACGATTCGACCGGCGCGTTGGGAAAACTGACGCGAAAACTCGGTCTGCGCGATAAGAAAACCGAAGAGGCACGGGCGTTTCGGCTCATTTTGAACAACCTCGCGACGTTCTTCACCTCGGCTCGCGGAAACCGGCTCACCAACGCCTTGAGTGTGGAGGGTCTCAACGCGGCTGCCAAGGCACTTGCGGAAATGCCAACGTTGGCGCATACCGTTGAAAATCCAGACTTTACGGAAGAAGAGGGGAAGCTGCTCCTCGTGCCGCGAGCGTTGGAAGCGACGGCTCAAACGCTCTACCGCGACACGAAATGCGACCTCGTGGGCATGGGCGAATTTTTGGAAACGAACCCGCATGTTGGCCGCTACGAGCCGGTGGCAAGCTCCTATTTTGGAGCGAAAATGCCGCACGGCAGCGACACGCACGCCATCCTCCTCGGCGATCCCGTCAACGGTGCCATCCTCGACATGGCACGTCTGCGAGGCGAAAACGGCCCGCGCATCGAACCTGTCCCCACGCCCGGCAACATCATCGGCGTTTCCTACCGCAGCGTCAATCGTTACGGCTTTGCCATGGGCGACTTCCGCGCGGGCGTTCTTTTAGACGGAACCGCAGCATAACCCTAAACCCTTAAAAACAAAGGAGATACAATGACAGCCATCTATCGACAAACAGGAGAAATCCTCGACTTTACCCCCACCAGCGACACGCCTGCCGGAACGGTCGTCGTGCTAGGTGCCCTGGTCGGAATCACGAAATTCCCCATTTCCGCCGGCAGCGTTGGCACCCTCTGCACCCGAGGCGTTTTTGAAAATGTTCCCAAACATGGCACCTCCAACGCCCTGACCGCCGGCCAAGTCGTTTACGTAAACCCTTCCAACGGAAAGAT
>JAUNBJ010000060.1 GCA_030535245.1 Planctomycetia bacterium
TATTAATATTTATTAATATTTATTTTTTTACTTTTTGACCGTTGCCATTCCATTGACGATTTCCCGCAAATGCTCCACCGCAGGACGGAGCACCGTGCCATGATCGGTGTCGGGGAAGCTATGGAATTCGATCGTTTTATGTTCTTTTTGCATCTGAATCATGGCGGCAAGCAGGGCGTTCTCCTCGACACGGGCCTTCCATTCGATTTTCGGATCGCCGACGTACAGGTACATGGGGGGCAATTCGCGTGCTGTCAGGGCCAGCGGGGCGTATGCGTCCACAACAATCGGATTGTACGGCACCATGTTTTTCCCACGGCGCTCGTTCATGATTTGGAAATGGGTGGCCATTTGTCCGCTTATCGGGAAGGCGGCGGCAATCTCGGTGTTTTTGCAGCCGAAAAGTTCCAGATATTGGGAATCCATCGCGACCATGGCGGTGAGGTAGCCCCCGGCGGAGTGTCCGGAAACGCAGACTTTTTTCGCGTCGCCTCCATATTTTTCGATGTTTTTCATCGTCCACGCGACGGCGGCCGCAGCGTCCTGGATGTAGTCGGGGCAGTTGGCCTTCGGGGAAAGACGGTAGCTCACCGCCACGATGAGGAACCGTTGTTTTTTCAACTCGGCGGGAAAGTGCTTGTTTCCTCCGGACAGCCCCCCTCCGTGGAACCAGACGACGACCGGCAGTTTTTCGCCCTCGGCCATGTCGGGAAGGTAGATGTCCAGTTTGCATCGCTGATCGCGATACGCCAGATCGCCGCTCCCCTGGAACGTGGCGTCGTAATAGGGGAGGTCACGCAAAATCTGCTCGGCGAAAACGGGAACGACGCACAGCAGGAGGAAAATCGAAAGGGATAATAGGGTACGTTTCATGAGGGACTCCTGAAAAAGGAAGGAAGGGGCGACCCAGGACAACGTTGCCGTAGGTCAACCGAACCAGTCGGGTTTGGTGATTTGGCCAAATGCGTGGGCGATTTCCCCCATCTGTTTGGGGATGTCGATATGCTGGGGGCATTGGGTCAGACAGGCTCCGCAGGCGACGCACTGGTGTGCCTGATGTTGTTCGCCGAGCATGAAATAACCGCCGAGAAATTCAGATTCCCGCTGGGTGGTGAGGTAGTGGTTATAAACGGCGAACACCTTGGGAATATCGACACCGCTGGGGCAGTCCATACAGTACCGGCAACCGGTGCAGGGGATGGGCGAGGCGGCGCGGTAGGCGACGACCGCTTTTTCGATCGTTTCCAATTCCAGCGGGGTCAGGGGCTGGAAGGCGGAGAGGACGTGAATGTTATCGGCAAGCTGCTGGGGAGTGCTCATTCCGCTCAGGACGGTCAGCACGTTGGGGAGCGACGCAGCGAATCGCAATGCCCACGACGTTGTGGAAACGTAGGGGTTGGCCGTCTGGAGGATTTCCACCGCTTCCGGGGAGAGGCTGGACAACGCGCCTCCACGGACAGGTTCCATCACAACGACGGGCAGTTCGTGTTCGGTGAGGATTTCGTACTGTCCCTTGGCGTCGAGCAGCTCCCAGTCGAGATAATTGAGCTGAATCTGGGCGAAGTCCCACGCGTAGCGATCCACAATCGGGCGAAGGGCCTGGGGGGTGTCGTGGAAGGAGAAACCGAGGTGACGGATGCGTCCTTCTTTTTTCTGTTCAGCGAGGAACTCGTAGGTTTTCAACGATTCAACCCGTGGCATTTTGGGGGCGGAAAGGTTGTGAAGCAGGTAAAAATCGAAGTAATCGACGCGGCATTTCTGGAGCTGTTCGTTGAAAATCCGCTTTACATCGTCGGCGGTGCGGGTCATCCAGACGGGCATTTTGTTGGCGAGGTAAAAGCTGTCGCGGGGGTGTTTGGAAAGGGCTTCCCCGACCACGATTTCGGACTGCCCAAAGTGGTAGGGGTAGGCGGTGTCGAAATAATTGACGCCATGGTTCCACGCGTCGTCGAGCATGGAAGTGGCAAGCGGAACGTCGATCTCCTGCGTTTCGACATTGACGACCGGCAGACGCATGGCACCGAATCCGAGCAGGGAGATTTTTTCGGAAGAATTTTTGTAAGTTCGTGTAAACATGGGAAACTCCTTTGATTTATGCCATTGTAACGTGTGGAAATGGATTTGTCAATTGACAGGAAAGAAAAAATATTGTAAAATAGGAACTCGGAATCTTTTCAGCAAATTTTTTAGGGACGTGAGGTTGCGGATGGACATCAAGTTAATTGTTGCCAACGGCAAACATGCCGGTCAGGAAATCAAGATCAACAAAGATCCGTTTGAAATTGGCAAATCGTCGAAATGCCAGCTTCGACCGGGCGGTACGGGGGTGGAACGTCACCATTGCGTGATTCTTCGCAAAACGGGGTATGCGGGGGTGCGCGACCTGAAAACGCCCAGCGGAACGTATGTGAACGAGGAGCGTATTACCGGGGAACGGGAGCTGCATACGGGCGACAAACTGCGGGTGGGGACGCTGATTTTGGAAGTCCAGTTGACGGTAGGTATCGGCGGGAACAAAAAACCTAAAATCAGCAGTGTCCGCGAAGCGGCGACGCGGGCTGCGGAGAAGCAGAAGGAAGTTCGAGACAAAGACGACGACGTGGATATTTTCGCCATTTTTGACGAGGATGTACCGTCGGAGGAGGACTTGCCCTCGTTCGTAACGAAGAAACGTCGTTCGGAGGACGGCAACGTCTCGGAGGATAAAAAGCGGGACGACGACGCGTTGGCGAAGGAAAAGAAGATGCAGGAATCGACGCGAAACGCTGCGGCGGATACGATCAAGGCGATTTTGAACCAGACCAAATTTAAGTGATTTTCCATGAGTGACGCAAGCGAGAAAAAACCGGACGATTTCCGGATCGAGTCCCTTTTGGGCGTGGGTTTCGACAATACCGACGGGGAAGTTCGGCTGACGCGGGGGCCGGATTTTGCGCTGGTGGGGGGTTCGCAGCCAACGCACGAGCGGATGCAGGAGACGGTTTGCAAGGTGAACGAGCGGTTGGAGAAGCGGGGCAAGCGGCTTCGGGATGCGTCGCGGGAGGAGTTTACGGACATCCTGCGGGAAGTGGTCGAGAAGTTGGGCGACAAGGAATGAAACCGATGAAAAAAGGATGGGCGTTAGGTGTCGTGTGCGTACTGGCGGGGATGCTGTTGGGGGGGATCGTCGGAAAGGTGCGTTATGGGGGGTGGACGGAGCAGTTTGTCAACTGGAGTGCCGGCGAGGGGATGCGGCGGCCGACGGAAGCGACGGACATGGCGGTTCCGGAACCCAAAGTGCGGTACGAGCGGGTGTTCGATTTCGGCACGGTTTCCGAGGATGTTCGGGAGCTGAAACATGCGTTTCGTGTGGAAAATGTAGGCACGGCGGAGTTGAAGCTGTCGCCGGGGGCTACCAGTTGTCGTTGCACGTCGGCGGAGCTTCCGAAGGGGATTTTGGCACCGGGCGAGGCGATGGAGATTCCAGTAGTCATTCAGACGGTCGGGGTTTCGGGGATTTTTGAGCAGGCAGCCACGTTTTTCACGAACGACCCCGCTGCGGGGGAAATTCAGCTGAACGTTTCGGGGCGAATCGACGCACCGGTTTGGCTGGAGCGTCCGGAGCTGTCGGCGCAGCGTTTGGTGGAGAATGTTCCGTCGGAGTTGTCGGTCAACGTGTATGCCGTTGAGAGCCAGCCGTTGGAGGTGAGCGACTTTCGGTTGGGGAACGAGGCGATCGCGTCGTTTTTCAAAGTGACTGCGGAGCCGCTTCCGGCGGAGGCGTTGGCGGAAGTTCAGCCGCCTGCCGGGGCGGGGTGTCGGTTGAAAATAGAAATCCTGCCGGGGATTCCGATGGGGGCATTTTCGCAGACCGTCACCATGCGGGTTCATTCGCAGAAGCGTCCGGAATTGACGCTTTCCATCCATGGGGTGGTGGGCGATACGATTGCGTTGTTTGGCCGGGGGTGGAACGAGGAACGAAACATCCTTACCCTGGGGAGCATTCCCAGCGACCGGGGGTTGGAACAGACGTATTGGGTTGTGGTGAAGGGGGACGCGTTTGACCAGACGGAGATTGCCGTGGAGGATGTCGTTCCAGAGTGTGTGCGGGTATCGGTGGGGGAACGTTCCACGATGTCCGAAACGAAAACGTGTCGCACGGCGCTGACGATTTCGATTCCGAAAGGGGCGGCAACGTGCAATTATTGGAGCGACGCGACAAAGCAGCTCGGTACGCTGACGCTGAAAAACAAAGCGGATGGAAAATCGCTGAAGGTATACCTGCGGTTTGCCATTTATTAATGGTATTAATGGGTGGTTGATTTTGGAAAGTCGCCGAAAGATTCCCTACGATGTGGTGGGGAGCAGCAAACCTTTATTTTTAAGGACGAAAATGAACAGGCTGATTCTTTTACGCACGCTTTCAATAATGGTTCTGGGGATTTTAGGGGTACTGATTTGGTACTTTACCCAGACGCTTTCTCCTCAGCAGGTTTCGGTTGCCGAAAAACCTGTCGCGGTAGAAACGGTGGAATCGGAAACGCCGGCGGAAACCGTGGAAACGGCGACCACGACGACCACGGCAAAGCAGGAAGCCCCTGTTTCGATGGAGGCGGACGCGGGCGAAAAAACGGAGGAATCGCTTCCCCTGACACTTCCCGAAGGGGAAGTGGTTTTGGAGGGGGAAACGGAGGAGGCTTTGCTTCCCCAGATACTCCCCGCAACGCTCCCTGAGACGGTTTCCGAGGAACCGAAGGAGGCGGAAGCTCCGGCTCTGGAGATTTCAGAGATTTCGGCGGCAGCAGAACCTGCGGTAGAACCCGCGGTAGAACCGACAGCAGAACCTGCGGTAGAGACTCTGGCGGAGGAATCGGAAGTCGCGTCCCTGCCGGAGGAAAAAGAACCGGCGGACATTCTTTCGCTTCCGGAGACGGTTCCAGCGGAGGAGCCAACCGAGGCTACGGCGGCGGAAAAACCGGTTCGGGGGCTGGGCGATCTTCAGTTGAACCCGATTCCCTTGATGGCCCGCGAGTCGCAGCCTGCGGAAGCGTCGAAAGTGGAGCCGGTGGAGGTTCCCGTAGCGGAAAAAACAGCCGTAGAACCGGTGGAAGAACCGGTGGAGGAGAAAAAAGTGGCGATATCGCCGGTGGTTCCCCAGATTGACGGGGAGTATCGTCCGTCGCGTCGGGGAATCGACCCGACGAAACCGTTTGACCCGGTGGCGGAAAACGGGGCGATTTTTGAGGGATGGTCGAAGCCGGACGTGACGCTGGTGCTGACGGGTCGTTTGAATGGTTATCTGGAGCCGTGCGGGTGTGCGGGGATGGAGCGAATGACAGGGGGGCTTTCGCGTCGTGCCACGTTTTTCGACCAGCTGATAGCCAAGGGGTGGAATCCGGCGTTTCTGGACACGGGCGGGATCAGCCATGGTTATTCGCAGCAGGCGCGGATCAAGTTCCTGTCGGCGACGAACATGCTCCGGGAGATGGGTTACGATGCCGTTACGCTGGGGGACACCGACCTGATGTTCCCGGCGGGCGATCTGCTTTCGGAGGTGACGAATCCGGGGCGTTCGTCGAAGTTGTTCACCAGTGCCAACGTGGGGATTTTCGCGATGGATCCGAAAACGCTCGTTCCGGCGAAGATCTTGATTCGGAACGGGATCAAGATCGGTATCGTGGGAATTTTGGGGGAGGAAGAACAGAAGGAGGTTCGGAACGACGAAATCGTGTTTGGCAAAGTGCGTGCGGCGTTGGACAAGGTGGTTCCGATTTTGAAGGAAAAGACCGATTTTATCGTGTTGCTGGCACACGCAACGGTCGAGGAGGCGATGGAGTATGCCCAGACGTGGCCGGATATTGACGTTATCGTGGCGGCCAAGGGTGCGCCCGTACCGCCGGCGGTTCCGGAGGTGCTGGAATCGGGGCAGTATGTGCTTTCGATTGGCGAGAAGGGGATGCACGTGATTGTTTTGGGGCTTTACAACGACAATGAGAATCCGGTGCGATACCAGCGGGTGCCGATGGATTCCCGTTTCGAGTCGTCGCAGAAGATACATGATCTGATGGCGTTGTATCAGGATCAGTTGGCGGTTGCGGGGCTGGAAGGGTTGGGAATCCGACCGCTTAAAAACCCATGGACAGAATCGCACGGGACGTACGTCGGTTCGGCGAAATGCGAGTCGTGCCATCAGGAAGCGTACGAGGTGTGGCTGCATTCGCGTCATAACAAGGCGTGGAAATCGTTGAGGGAATCGACGCCTCCGCGAACGTCGGATCCGGAGTGTGTCGTGTGTCACGTGGTGGGTTGGAACGTGGAGCACCAGACGCCGTATGAGGGAGGGTTCCTGAATATGGAAAAGACGCCGGGACTGTCGAAGGTGGGGTGCGAGTCGTGCCACGGCCCCGGTTCGCTGCACGTGGATGCGGAGATGGGCACCGACGAGGCAGCGCAGGCCCAATTCCGCAAGGCGGTACGTCTGACGTTGGACGATGCGAAAAAGTCGCAGTGCATTACCTGCCACGATTTGGACAACAGCCCGAATTTTGATTTTGACCTGTACTGGCCGGTGATTGCGCATCCGACCGAAACGGACGAGAGCGAGGAATCCTCTCCGGAACCATGAGACCGCGACATATACTGACCGTTCCTTCCATCGGGGCCACCCTGTGGTATTTTTCGCTCCTGCTGCTGGTGATCGACCTGTTCCTGGCGGCGGGATGTGGGGTGTACTGGATGTACGAACAGGGTTGGCTCGTGTGGGCCATGGCTGTCGGGTTGGGGTGTACGATGTTCGCGTATCTTTTCGCCTGGCTTTGGGCGAGGAAGCACCTGGTGGTTCCCAAACTGGAAGTGGAGAGCGAGGAATATTGGTCCAACTGTGAAAAGCAGGCGTTTGAGAAAGTGGAGCAGTGCGTCGCGGCCATTCCGTACGAGGAGGGGGATTCGCTGAACGCCAACAAGTACCTGGAGTACGTCCACACGATAGCGCATGAGGTGGCGTCGGTGTACCGTCCGAATCGGGAAAAGCCGGAGTACGACGTTCCGTTGGCGCACGTCATGGTGATTGCCGAGCGGGTGGTGCGAGACCTCCGGCAAAAGATTGCCGAGGAGATTCCCGGCACGTATTTGGTGACGTTGAACCATTTGTTCTATCTTCAGTCGTGGTACGGCATGTATCCCAAGCTTTATCAGGCGTATCGTCTGGTAGCGTTTCCGCTCAATCCGGTATCGGGGGTCATGCGGGAAGCGCGGTTGCGGATGGGGCGAGAGATTTTCAATTCCTACCAGCACCAGTTGGGGGAGATGTTGTTTCGGTATTCGCTGAATCTGGTGGGGCGGTATGCGGTGGAGCTGTACAGTGGTCGGTTGCGGTTCGAGGATTTGAAGGAAAAGCGTCCGGAGCTGGCCCATCCTGCGGAGGTGCTTTTGGTGGGGCAGTCGGGGGTGGGGAAAACGACGTTCCAGAACGATTTTTTCGGCGAAGCGACGGCCGAGCGTTTTCATGTGACGGAGCTGGAGGGTTTCGAGCGTGGTGTAAAAACCGGTCGGATTTTTCGTCGGGAGCAAGAGACGACGCCGTTCGAGAAATGTCGGGACGCCATGCTGCAATCCGAGTTGGTGATCCTGGTGTACGACGCGCTGCGGGAGCATACGGCGGACGTCGCGTTTGTGCGGGATTTTATGGCGTGGAAGAAGGAGCATCCGGAAAGAACGCCTCCGATTTTGCTGGTGGCGGCAATCCTGGAGGAGGTTACGCCGGAGGAGGTGGAGCGGGTTTGCGCGACGCTTTCGCTGGACGAGGAGACGCCGGTTTTTCCGGTGGAGTACGCTCGTAATACGGAGACGCAGCGGGAAATTTTTCAGGGAATGCTGGAGGAATTATCGTCGGAGATTCTTCGGGTTCAGGAAGCTCGCGGCATTTTTTGCTGCCGGAAAAGCCATGGGGTTTCCGAAACGGGGCGTCAACTGGGGATGCTCGGCAGGAAGGTGATTTCGCATCTGTGGGGAGGAAAAAAAGGGGAGAAGTAAAAAAAATCCCCACCCCCTTATATTCATTTGAAAAATATCTGGTAAAATAAGGATACTGTATTCTCCATACCCTGACCCCTTCAAAAAGGAACCTTTATCGTGATGGAAAAAGTCTTGGCGTTGATTCTCGGCGGCGGACGTGGTACGCGACTGTATCCCCTGACCAAAGTCCGTTCCAAGCCGGCCGTTCCCGTGGCGGGCAAGTACCGCCTGATCGATATTCCGCTGTCGAATTGCATCAACAGCAATATCCTGAAGGTTTATGTGCTGACGCAGTTCAATTCAATGAGCTTGCACCGACACATCCGAAGTGCGTACATGTTCGACATTTATCGGCGTGGGTTCATCGAGATTCTGGCTGCCGAGCAGACGATCGACAATCCGAATTGGTATCAGGGAACCGCCGACGCCGTGAAAAAGAGTATGCGGTACATCGAGAGCAACAACGTCGATTACGTGATCATTCTTTCGGGCGACCAGCTTTACCGGATGGATTTTCGGGAGATGCTCAAGGTTCACATCGAGAATCATGCCGATGCGACGATTGCGTCGATTCCGGTGCTTCCGCGGGAGGCTTCGGGGTTGGGGATCATGAAGGTGGACGACCATGGGCAGGTGACCGGTTTTCTGGAGAAGCCCAAGACGGAAAAGGAATTGGAAGGTTTCGAGACGACGCAGGAGTGGATTGCGTCGCGTGGGGTGGATCCCAGGGGCCGCAGTTGTCTGGCGAGCATGGGGATTTATATTTTCAACAAAAAGTTGCTGGTGGACGTACTCAGCAGGACGGAGTACAAAGATTTTGGCAAGGAAGTTTTCCCGGCGATTATTGAGCGGGAGAAGGTACACACGTACGTGTTCGACGGTTATTGGGAAGACATTGGAACGATCCGTTCGTTTTTTGACGCGAATTTGAGTCTGGCGAAGCCGAACCCGCCGTTTGAGATGTTCAAGCCGGAATCCCCGATTTACACGAACGCGCGTTTTTTACCTTCGACGCAGGTTTCGGGGGCGACGATTTCCGATTCGCTGGTAGCCGACGGCTGTATTATTGGAAAAGGTGCGGTCATTGAGAATTCGGTTATCGGGGTTCGCTGCAAGATTGGGGAGAACGTGACGATTCGGAATTCCATCATCATGGGCAGTGATTTTTACGAATACGAAGCGGAATCATCGACCGATTGCGACATTCCGTTGGGAATCGGGCAGGGCAGTTATATTGAAAATGCCATTATTGACAAGAACTGTCGGATAGGCAACTCCGTACGTATTATGAACGCACCGCATCTGGAATCTCAGGCGGAAAACGATTTCTGCCAGATTGTGGATGGAATTGTGGTGGTTCAGAAAGCAAATGTTATTCCGGACGGCTGGGTGATGTAACCTTGGGAATCCGGAGATTACCCCCTTTTATTTCTTTTACTTGAGGAAGAACCATGAACCGTTATTTATGGATGGGCGCCCTGGTTGGTAGCCTGATGTTTACCCAAATTTCGTGCACGCCTCCGGGTGCTGTGACGCCCCCTGCCAATCCGGAAGCCGCCGAGGAAAAGGCGGAAACGACCGAGCCGCTGGCCGCTCCGGCGGAGCCTTTGGCTGCGGACCAACTTCCTGCTGCGGCGGGAGAGGGAAAGACGGCTGCGGAACCTGCCAAGCCGGTGGAAGTTCCGGAATTCTTGAAAAAAGCGATGACGCTTCCGGAGGACAAATCGGCAAACTCGCTTGCGGCGTTTTTGAAATCGGTGAACGAGCCGACGGAAGAAAACATGCAGTCGATGCAGGAAGCGATGACCGCGATTCAGACCATGCCGCGTGAGCAGGCGATGGAGCTGATGACGGGGGTTCAGAAGGCGCAGGGCGACGCGGCGAATCTGTTGCTGGCTTGTGCCGACGCCACGTCGGAGCAGTTGAAAATGGCGATGCGTTTGAAGATGGACGAGATTCTCAACGGCAATGAAGACCCGGCTCCGAAACTGGAAGCGTTGCGGGCGGATTTTGAGAAGCGGAATTTGGACGAGATGGTCTGGACGGTGGAAATGTACCAACCGTTGCTGTCGTTCCGACAGTTCTACATGGACAAGAAGCTGGACGAATTTATCGACAAAGTGACGGCCAATCTGGATCGTGCCAAGGGGAAGAAATGGATTTCCCTGGACATTGTGGGCATTTACATGCAGCTTTTGATGAATCTGGAAGGGGAAGTTTCCAACGACAAACTGATGGCGTTCTGTGCTTCCTTGAAGGGGGCCATGGAAGGGTGCGAGGAAGAGCGCATGACCATGATTAGCAAGCAGCTGGATGGCGTGGTGAAGCGTTTGAATCTGGCGGGCAGCCCGATGGAATTTGCGGCGGAAACGTTGGAGGGGAAGGCTTTTGATCTGGACAGTCTGAAGGGCAAGGTGGTTTTGATCGACTTCTGGGCGTCGTGGTGTGCTCCGTGCATGGAGGAGATGCCGAACCTTCAGGCCGCGTACGAGAAGTATCGTGACAAGGGCTTCGAGGTGGTTGGATTCAGTCTGGACGAGGACATGGACGCGTTGAAGAAGTGTATCGCCGACCGGAAGATTTCGTGGCCGATTGTGGTAAAGAGCAAGGTGGAAGGGGCGGTTGACCCGACGGAAGCCTACGCGATTGCGGGCATTCCGACGCTGTTCCTGATTGATAAAGACGGGAAGGTGATTTCCACGAACGTTCGCGGCAAGCTGGACGAGGAATTGGAAAAGCTGTTCCCCATGACGGAAGAAGAAAAAGCGGCGATTCCGAATGTGGATTTACCGGCGGTGGAAACGGAGGAAGCTACGACTACGGAAGCGATCCCGGCCCCGGTAGCGGAGGAAGCGAAACCTGCGGAAGAAGCGGCCCCGGCAGCGGAGAAGTAATCCAATCCTTTTCGCGGAATTATGGAAAAGCGTCGTGGGATGGAAGTACCGTCCCACGACGCTTTTTTGTTGGAAGCGGTTATTTTGCCGTTAAAAAAAT
This sequence comes from Planctomycetia bacterium, assembly GCA_030535245.1. GTDB lineage: Bacteria > Planctomycetota > Planctomycetia > Pirellulales > Thermoguttaceae > RGIG3701. The sequence continues at coordinate 10,987 of JAUNBJ010000060.1, forward strand.
CGTTTTTTGCCGGGAAATGGCAGGAAAATGCCGTCCGGTTCTTGACAGGGGAGAAAAGAGTTTTACAATAAATGCGTTTTTGTCGGGAGGGTTCCGACAAGAGACGCAAGCGAAACGGAGTTTCTTATGAGTACCGCACGACTGGTTCTGGAGGATGGCTCGATTTTCGAGGGAAAGTCCTTTGGGGCGGAGGTTTCGATGGCGGGGGAGGTGGTGTTTAACACTGCCATGACGGGCTACACGGAAAGCCTGTCCGACCCCTCTTACGCAGGCCAGATTTTGACGATGACGTGGCCGTTGGTGGGGAATTACGGGGTTCCGCCACACACGGAGAAGGATGGTTTTTCCGAGTTTTTCGAGTCCAATCGCATTTGGGTGAAGGGGCTGGTGGTTTCGGAGTATTCGGAATATTACAGCCACTGGCACGCGGTGGAAAGCCTCTCCGACTGGCTGAAACGGGAGGGGATTCCGGCCATTTCGGGGGTCGATACGCGGGCGTTGACCAAGCGGCTGCGGGAAAAGGGAACGATGCTCGGCAAATTGCTGGTCGAGTGCGAAGCGAAGTTTCCGGACATGGATTTTTATGATCCGGGCAGGGAAAATTTGATCGCTCAATGTAGTTGTTCCGAGGTTTCGGAGTTTCTTCCTTCCGGCAAACCTGCCGCAAACGCTTCGGCTCCTCGCGTGGTTCTGGTGGACTGCGGCGCGAAGAACAACATCTTGCGAAGTTTGCTGAATCGCGGGGCGGGGGTGATTCGAGTGCCGTGGAATTACGACTACACCGGGCTGGATTTCGACGGGGTGATGCTCAGCAACGGCCCTGGCGATCCGTCCCATGCCGGGGAGACGGTGGAGATTTTGAAAAAGGCGTTGGAGCGGAACAAACCGATTTTTGGAATCTGCATGGGGAATCAGCTTTTGGCGCGTGCGGCGGGAGCGGAGACGTTTCGGTTGCGTTATGGCCATCGGGGGCACAACCAGCCGGTGATTTTTCCCGGCACGCACCAGACATGGATCACGTCGCAGAACCATGGGTACGCGGTCGATCCCTTACGATTGCATGATGCCTGGGAAGCGACGTACGTCAACCTGAACGACGGTACGTGCGAGGGGATCCGGCACAGGACGAAGCCGTTCTTTTCGGTTCAGTTCCATCCGGAAGCGTGTGGTGGGCCGAAGGATTCCGGCGTGCTGTTCGATCGGTTTTTGGAGATGGTTCGGGACGGCAGCGGAACGTAGCGACGGGGGAATCCAAATTTTAACCAAAATTTCGCTTCGCTCAGGGATACGGAAAAATGAATACACATGGAATAAAAAAAGTTTTGTTACTTGGCTCCGGCGCGTTGAAGATCGGCGAGGCGGGGGAATTCGACTACTCCGGGTCGCAGGCGCTCAAGGCGTTGCGGGAGGAGGGGATCGAGACGGTTCTGATCAATCCGAACATCGCGACGGTGCAGACCTCCCAGGGGGTGGCCGACAAGGTGTATTTTCTGCCGGTGACGCCTGATTTTGTTACGAAGGTGATCGAGAAGGAGCGGCCGGACGGAATCCTGTTGTCGTTTGGTGGGCAGACGGCACTCAATTGCGGGGTGGCGCTTTTCAAGGCGGGGGTGCTGGACCGTTTTGGGGTACGGGTTTTGGGAACCCCGGTGCAGGCGATCATCGACACGGAGGATCGGGAACTGTTCGTCGCGCGGCTCAACGAGATTCAGGTAAAGACGATCCAAAGCGAGGCGGTCACGACGGTGGAGGATGCCTGTCGTGCGGCGGAGGAGGTGGGGTATCCGGTCATCATTCGCGCGGCATACACGCTGGGGGGGCAGGGGAGCGGGTTCTGCGACGACCGCGAGGAACTGGTACTTCGGGCGACGAATGCGTTGGCCTACAGCAGCCAGATTCTGGTGGAGAAATCCCTTCGCGGCTGGAAGGAAGTGGAATACGAGGTGGTGCGGGATCGGCACGACAACTGCATTACGGTTTGCAACATGGAGAACTTTGACCCGTTGGGGATTCATACGGGGGAGAGTATCGTGGTGGCCCCGTCGCAGACGCTGACCGACGCGGAATATCACAAACTGCGGGAGCTGGCGATTCGGATTGTGCGGCATGTCGGGATCATCGGCGAGTGCAACGTGCAGTACGCGTTGGATCCAAATTCGGAGGATTACCGGGTGATCGAGGTGAATGCCCGACTGTCGCGGTCGTCGGCGCTGGCAAGCAAGGCGACGGGGTATCCGCTGGCGTTTGTGGCGGCGAAGCTGGGGTTGGGATATGGGCTGCACGAGCTGAAAAATTCGGTGACGCAGTGTACCTGCGCGTTTTTCGAGCCGGCGTTGGATTACTGCGTGGTGAAGATACCGCGTTGGGATTTGTCGAAATTCAAGGGGGTGTCGAAGCAGATTGGCAGCAGCATGAAAAGCGTCGGCGAGGTGATGGCGATTGGCCGATCGTTTGAGGAAGCGCTGCAAAAGGGTTTGCGGATGATCGGGCAGGGGATGCACGGGTTCGTGGCGAATCATGAACTGCGAATCGACAACGTGGAGGACGCGTTGAAAAACCCGACGGACAGCCGCATTTTCGCGGTGGCGAAGGCGTTTCACGAGGGGTTCAGCGTGGATCGGATTCACGCATTGACGAAGATCGACAAGTGGTTTTTGGAGAAACTGCGGACGATTTACGCCGTCCACCGGGATTTGGAAAAATACGATTCCCTGGCTGCGATACCGGACACGTTGTTCCGGGAGGCGAAGAAAAAGGGGTTCTCGGATTTCCAGATCGGGCGGTTGGCGACGCATGGGCGAATCGACCCGGACGAGGCGATGTTGCAGGCTCGCCGGGAGCGTATTCGGCGAAAGATTCTGCCGTCGGTCAAGCAGATCGATACGCTGGCGGCGGAGTTTCCGGCCAAAACGAATTACCTGTATTTGACGTACCATGGCTGCGAACAGGATGTGGAATTTTCGCGGGACGGGAAAAGTGTCGTGGTGCTGGGCAGCGGGGCGTATCGGATTGGGTCGTCGGTGGAGTTCGACTGGTGCTGCGTCGGGGCGATGAAAACGATTCGCCGGGAAGGTTTTCGCGGCATCATGATCAACTGCAATCCGGAAACGGTTTCGACCGATTACGACATGTGCGACCGGCTTTATTTCGACGAGCTTTCGTTGGAAAGCGTGCTGGATATTACCGACCTGGAATCCCCGCGTGGGGTGGTGGTTTCGACGGGGGGGCAGATTCCGAACAATCTGGCCATGCGGCTGCACGCCCAGCGGGTTCCGATTTTGGGGACGACGCCGGAGAATATCGACAATGCGGAGGATCGGCACCGATTTTCCGCCACGTGCGATGCGTTGGGGGTGGACCAGCCGCGTTGGCGGGAGCTGACGTCGATGGAGGAGATTTACGCCTTTGCCGACGAGGTGGGGTTTCCGCTGATGGTGCGGCCCAGTTACGTGCTTTCGGGGGCGGCGATGAACGTGGTATCGAACCGTTCCGAGCTGGAGCATTTCCTGACGCTTGCGGCCAACGTGTCGCAGAAACATCCGGTGGTGGTTTCCGAGTTCATCGAGGAGGCGAAGGAGATCGAGTTCGACGCCGTGGCACGACGGGGCGAGATTCTGGCCTACGCGATTTCCGAGCATGTTGAATTTGCCGGCGTCCATTCGGGCGATGCGACGATCGTGTTTCCGCCGCAGAAGCTGTACGTGGAAACGATTCGGCGAATCAAGAAGATTGCCAGGAAGATTGCCCAGGCGTTGGATATTTCCGGGCCGTTCAACATGCAGCTTTTGGCACGGGACAACGACATCAAGGTGATCGAGTGCAACCTGCGGGCGAGCCGGAGTTTCCCGTTCGTGTCGAAGGTGCTTCGGATGGATTTGATCGAGCTGGCGACGCGGGTGATTCTGGGGCTTCCGGTAGAAAAGCCGAACAAATCGGCGTTCGATTTGGACTATGTGGGGATCAAGGCGTCGCAGTTCAGTTTTTCGCGGCTGGCGAAGGCCGACCCGGTGTTGGGGGTGGAAATGGCCTCCACGGGCGAGGTGGGCTGTATCGGCGAGGATTACTACGAAGCGATTCTGAAATCCATGCTGGCTACCGGGTATCGGCTTCCCACGCAGAAGAAAATCCTGCTCTCGACCGGCCCGGTGAAATCGAAAGTGGAGCTGCTCCCAACCTGCCGGACGCTGGCGCAGGACGGTTTCACGCTGTATGCCACGCGGGGCACGGCGGCGTACCTGCTGGAGCATGGGGTGGATGCCGTGGCGGTCGGCTGGCCGGACGAACCGACGACCGATAAACTCTCCGTTTCCCAGAAGGAAGCGGCACGTTCGTCACTGCTGTTGAACGCGTTGGATTTAATCCAAAACGGCACGGTGGATTTGGTCGTGAACATCCCCAAAAATCTCTCCAGCACGGAGCTTTCCAACGACTACGACATCCGCCGCAGCGCCATCGACTACAACGTGCCACTGTTGACGAACGCCCGGCTGGCCAGCGCGTTTTTGCAGGCGGTCTGCCGACTGAACCATGGTGGGGAAATGCAGATACGAAGCTGGGACGAATATTAAGACGCTCCCGTCCGGCTCGCGGTGTGAACGCCACAAGCCGGACGCTGCGGGATTTTTCATTTCGACAACCGTGCGATCGATTCCTCCACGGCGGCCAACTGCTGTTTCAGTTCTTCCAGACTGGCCCGTTCCGCCGCGACGATGTTCGCCGGAGCGTGTGCCGTAAACTTTTCGTTCGACAGTCGTTTTTCTTTCGACGTGATGAAACCGACGAGCTTTTCCCGCTGCTTGCGGTTCTTTTCCAGCTCTACGTCCACGTCGATCAGCCCCTCCAGGTTGACCGCCACTTCCCAGTTGGCCCCGGTCGCGTTGGACGACAGTTTCGGCATCGTTACGTTCGGCCCCCAATCCTCCGCCACCGCAGCGGCCATGGACTGGAAATACGGCTTCATCGGTTCCAGCAGCCTGGCCACCTCCTCGGAACACCGCACGACGAACCGCATTTCCTGCTTCGCCGGAACCCCCTGACGCGAACGGATTTCCCGCACCGCCCGAAGGACTTCCTGGAATACCGCAAACTCCGCCTCGATCTGGGGGTTTTGCCGATTCGCATGATCCACGAACCAGTCGGCAATCATCACGCTCTCCGCCGCAGGTTGGGCCAATTCCTCCGCCGTCAGGCCGCGATACGGCTGGATTTTATTCAGCAGTTGCCAAACCTCCTCGGTGATCAGCGGAATGATCGGGTGCCACATCCGCAAAATCGCGTCCAGCACATACGCCAGCACGCGGAGCGTCAACGGACGCAGTTCGGCGTTCTGAATCCGGTATTTCGTGATCTCGATGTAGAAACTGCAAAATTCGTCCCACGTGAAATCGTAAAGGGTACGCACCGTCGTAGCGTAGTCGTACCGTTCCAGCATCTCCGTCGCCTGCCGCGAAACGGTGGACAGACGGCTCAAAATCCAGCGATCCTCAACGAACAACGCGTCGTCCGTTACCGGCTGCGTTTCCACCGGCGACTCCATCAGGTACATCAGCACAAACCGCGACGCGTTCCACAGCTTGTTGCAGAAATTCCGCGACATCTCGAACCGCTCGCTGACTACTGCCCCACGCGGCACCGCTTTTTCCGCCTCGGTGTTGGCCCACTGGGTCGAAAACGTCTTTTTGCACTTGGGGCAGGAAATCAAATGCTGGATACGATTCTCTTTCGTCTGCTCCACAAGCGTAAGGCAGTGCGGGCACTCGAAATCGACCGGCAGCCGCACGTCCTGCGTATCCGTCGCCAGCCAGGTCACCCCCATGCGGAGGGCGTCGGTGCCGAATTTGTCAATCACGTCCAGCGGATCGACGCCGTTCCCCTTCGACTTCGACATGGTTTCGCCGTACTTGTCCAGAATTTTCGGGTGAATGAACACGTTCGGGAACGGAATATCGCCGCAGTTCTGCAACCCCGCCAGCACCATACGCGCCACCCACAGCGTGATGATGTCCCGGCTGGTAATCAAAAGACTCGTCGGATAATAATATTTCAGCTCCGGCGTCTGCTCCGGCCAACCCAGCGTCGAATGCGGCCACAACGCGGAACTGAACCACGTGTCCAGCACGTCCTCGTCCTGAACCAGCGTGTATCCCGGAATCGCGTCCGCCTCCAGCGTACCGTCCTGAAGGCATATCCACCATTCCTTCGCCTCGTCGTCCCAGCGGTACAGCACGTCTTGCCGGTCGCCGAAAACCTGCTTCATCGTCGCTTCGTCCGGTGCCGCCGAAACCCCATCGTTGGCCCGCGCGTACCAAATCGGAATCTGGTGCCCCCACCACAACTGACGTCCAATCGGCCAGTCGCGTTTTTCTCCCAGCCAGTCCAGGTAGCTTTTCGCATACCGTGCGGGCGAAATCCGTACCCGACCGTCCGTCACCGCGTCGATGGCACTCTGGGCCAAATCTGCCATCTTCACGAACCACTGATTGTTCATGAACGGCTCGATAATCGTCTTGGAACGGTCGCTGATCGGCAATTCGTGCGGATGATCCTCAATCTCCAACAAGACGCCCGCTTCCTGAAGCTCCGCCACCACGTCGTCTCGCGTGTCCAGCATTTTTCGCCCCACGTACTGCTGCGGAACCGTGTGAGAAAGTGCCGGATTCTCCGCCGTGATATTGTTGAACTTCTTGCCGTCCCAGGCGTAAACAAACGCGTCGCCGGCGAACGTGCCGTCCATGTTCATTACGTTGATGAACGGAACCCGGCAGCGCTTGCCCACCTCAAAGTCGTTCGGATCGTGTGCCGGCGTGATTTTCACGCACCCGGAACCCATCTCCGGCTTGGCCCACACGTCGGCCACCAACGGAATCTCCCGATTCACCAACGGCAACACGACCTTCCGCCCGGCCCGTGCCATTTCCGCCAGCTTTTCCAGCAACGCCAGGTGCGTTTCCTTTCGCTTTTCTAACGTTTCCAGCTTCCCTTCCAACGCTTCCTTTTCCGAATCCTTCGCATTGGCCAGCTGGGTTCGCAGGTCTTTTTCCATCTGATCCAGAACCTTACGCGGCTCCGGATGAACCGCCACGCACGTGTCCCCAAACATCGTTTCCGGACGCGTCGTCGCCACCACCACATATTCCGGCTCGCCCGGCTGCGGCTGCACCACCGGATACTTCAAATGCCAGAAACTCCCCGGCATCGTTTCGCTTTGAATCTCATCGTCCGAAACCGCCGTCTGGAGCTTGCAGTCCCAGTTCACCAGTTTCTTACTCCGGTAAATCAACCCCTTCTGGAAAAACATGTAAAACGTATGCCGCACCGCCTTTGCACAAACCGGGTCCAGCGTGAACCGCAGCCGTTCCCAATCGCAACTGAACGCCATCTTTTTAAGCTGGCCGATGATCCGCTTCTCAAACGAATCTTTCCAGTCCCAAATCCGCGCCACCATCGCCTCACGACCGATATCGTTTCGCGTTTTTCCCTCGTCCTGAAGCAGACGCTTTTCCACCATCGCCTGCGTCGCAATCCCCGCGTGGTCCGTCCCCGGCATCCAGAGCGTCTCGAACCCCTGCATCCGTTTCATCCGAATCAGCACATCCTGCAACGTGTCGTTCAACGCATGCCCCATATGCAACGCCCCCGTTACATTCGGCGGAGGAATCACGATCGTGAACGGTTTTTTGTTCGGATTGGGTTCACTGTGAAAATAACCTTTTTCCTCCCAAAACGGATACCACTTCTCCCACGCCTCATGGAAATCATACTGCTTCGGAAGCTCGAAGGCTCCACGCTCCTTTTCAGACCTAACTTCAGACATAACGTCCCACCTGTAGAATGTTGCCACAAAAAACTATAAAAACATCACCCCATCATACCCCTTTTTTAAAAAAAGTCAATGCGGAGACATTCGCCTGGAAAATCAAAAGATTCCGGCGGTTTATCTTTTCAAGATGAGAGGGTTGACAAAAACAACTTTCACGCTACGGACGACTTTTCCAGGTCAACACTAAATCCGCTTCAGGAAAATTTCCTTACCGGTATCGTGGGAATCGTCGCGCAAAGGGACAAACGTAAACCGATAGCCATCTTCCGTAACACGCATCAAAAGATAGCCACTGTTGGGAATCATCGCATGCGCGGTCGTGGGAATCCGGAGTTCCCGCACACCGTCGGGATAGGTTTTCGTGAGGAAATCATGCCGATGACCACAAATCCACCCCTGAACATGCGGGTTTTTCAAGGCCGGCTTCTCTCGCATCAGCTCCCAATCGTGGTGTCCGCAGACAAAAACAGGACGCGTCTGCCGAGCCAGTTGCGCATCCAGCCATTCTTTTTGTACCTTGGGATGAATGCCATACCAGCCGTTCGAGTAGTCGGTCGTCTCCAGTACGAGGAAGTCGATATTCTTGAAGGACGCCTTCCACGCACAACAACCGGGAACCATCTTTTCTTTCCATTCAGGAAAAATTTTGAAAAAACGCGGCGGCTGATCGTGATTCCCCAACGCCAGATAATAGGGAATCCCCGCCTCGTCCCACGGTCGGAGGATTTCCCGAAGCATTTCGTAGGGGGTATCCGCCGTTCCCTGGTGAATCAAATCCCCCATGATAAGCACCGCCGCCGGACGGGGGTTCATTCGCAGAACATCGTCTACAACACGCTTGAAAAGGGCGACCGAATCGAATTGCAGGTTTTCGTTGACGACGATAGGGCCTTCGTGGTGGATATGCGTATCGGAAACCAGCACCAGGAGATTCTCATCGACGGGAACGGATTCGGCCGTTGCGATCCATGGACTCAGCCCCCCCCACGCCAACAGGACACACAGCACACTGCAAACACGAAACAAGCGGTTCGAACACCATACGTTCATGATGACCTCCTCAGGAAATTGTCGGTGGCAAAAACGTTCCGAGCCGCTTTCCCACGCGGAAATAAATCGGCACATCCCACCCGCACTCACCCGTTCTAACCTTTTTCCCCCCTGTTCGCAAGCCCCCCTCTCTATTTCGAGATGAATTATCTTGTGTAAAACCGTAATACGCTACATCTTGCCCCGTCGCACAATGGAGGTTGAGGACACCCAAAATCAAAAAGAAGGGGGGAACCACTTTACTTTCTGAAGGGAAAACATTAAAATGGTGAAATCGGCCATTCGATTGGCAGGAGCAACCATTTTTTCAACGCAAAGGAGCAAAAATCCATGGCATTCTTTCCACAGATTCAGAAAGTACAGTACGAGGGGGCTGAAAGTAAAAACCCGCTGGCCTACCGGCATTACAACCCGGAGGAGGTGATCGAGGGGAAAAAAATGAAAGACCACTTCCGTTTCAGTGCCGCCTACTGGCACACGATGAAATGGAGCGGCATGGACCCGTTCGGTGCCCCGACGTTCTTCCGTTCGTGGGAAAACGCGACCGACGACGTGGCCAATGCGTGCAACCGGGTGCGGGTGTTCTTCGAGTTCTGCGAGAAAATGCAGATGCCGTACTACTGCTTCCATGATCGCGACGTGGCTCCGGAAGGGGCGACATTGGCCGAGACGAACCGGAATCTCGACGAGGTGGTGAAGGTGTTCCAGGAAGAACAGGAACGAACCGGAATCCGTATGCTCTGGGGGACGGCCAACCTCTTTTCCAATCCGCGATTCATGCATGGTGCGGCGACGTCGTGCAACGCCGACAGTTTCGCTTTCGCCGCGGCACAGGTCAAAAAAGCGCTGGAAGTTTCCAAAGAGCTGGGAGCGCAGGGATACACGTTCTGGGGAGGCCGGGAAGGGTACATGTGCCTGTGGAACACCGACATGAAACGGGAAGTCGATCATCTGGCCACGTTCATGCACATGGCCATCGATTATGCCAGGGAAATCGGGTTTGACGGCCAGTTCTACTTTGAGCCGAAACCGAAGGAACCGACCAAGCACCAGTACGATTTCGACTCGGCGGCCTGCATCAACTTCCTGCGAGCTTATGGACTTCAGGATAAGGTGAAGATGAACATCGAGACCAACCATGCGACGCTGGCCGGGCACGCCGTGGAACACGAGCTGGAATATGCCGCCATGCAGGGGTTCCTCGGCTCCATCGACGCCAATTCCGGCGACATGCTTTTGGGCTGGGATACCGACCAGTTCCCGACCGATGTTTACATGACGACGAAAATCATGCTGATCCTGCTGAAATATGGAGGATTCACGACCGGCGGCCTGAACTTCGACGCGAAAATCCGTCGGGAAAGCACCGACCCTGCCGACCTGTTCTATGCCCATATCGGTGGCATGGACACGTTTGCCAAGGGGCTGAAAATTGCCGCCGCGATGCGGGCTTCCGGCGAGCTGGACCAGATGGTGGCCGACCGTTACGCCTCCTGGAACACCGGTATTGGCGCGGAAATCGAGAAGGGAACGCAGAACTTCCGAACCCTGTCCGACTACATGCTTGCCAAAGGGGAGGTGGAAGAACTCACCAGCGGCCATCAGGAACTGTACGAGAACGTGGTGAACCGTTATCTGTTCTAGTGTTGTGTCCAAAAAATAAACAACATTAGCCTAAAAGTTTTCGGAGGGGTG
>JAUNBJ010000202.1 GCA_030535245.1 Planctomycetia bacterium
CTACGCTCACTGCGTTCGCTTTTATTAATATTTATTTTCGTGACAAAGCACTAGCCTCCCTACTCCGGATACAAATTCGTTCGTGCCGTCCGAAGCGATGGATTTTAACTCCATGCACCACGAAACGCGACGCAAACGGCCTAAAGGCCGACGCGAACGCCCCCACTCTATTTGCCCCCTGTTCATTGTTCATTGTTTTCTCCGCGTGCAGAAAAGTGGGATTGCATTCCCGCATTCTCCGGGGGTGGGCCTTTCTTTTTGGGGACGCAGTTTGTAAAATGTAAAATGTAATCTGTGAGGTGGTGGAAAACTCGATTCATTGGAGGGCGGATGGATGTTAGCGGGAGAAAAGGTTCTGGGGTATGTGGACGGGTTTCGGAATGCCAGTTGCGTGACGGCGGCGTGCGAATTGGACGTTTTTACGCGGATTCTGGCGTTGGGGAATAACGTCACAACGGAAAATCTGGCGAGAGACATGGCGTGCGACGAGCGGGCGTTGGCGACGCTGTTACGGATGTTGGTTTCTCTGAAATTGTTGGAATCGGCGGACGGGGAATTTTTCTCGGTACCGGAAGAATTTCGGGAATTTCTGGATTCGCGAAGTGCCAAAACCATGGTGCCGCTGGTGTGTCACTGGGGGGCATGTATGCGGCAGTGGGATCGGATTGCGCAGACGGTCGTTTCGGGGGAACCGCCGGCGACACTGCCGGGTGTTTTTGGGCCGGAAAAAGACCGCGAGAACTTTCTGGCCGCGATGCATGTTCTGGGGAAACAGAAAGCGGGGCCGATTGTGGAGCTTTTACGGACGCAGGGGCTGGCAAAATTCACGAAAATGCTGGATTTGGGCGGTGCGTTCGGGACGTACACGAAGGAATTCCTGCGAAAGTGTCCGGAGGGCTGCGGGGTGATTTTCGATTTGCCCCAGGCCGTGGCGGAGGCGGAAAAACGGCTGGCGGACGACCCGCTGAGAGACCGGATCACGTTTGTCGCAGGCGATTTTTACCGGGATGAATTTCCAGGCGGGATGGACTGGTTATGGATCAGTGCCATCATTCACCAGCAGGACGACGCGGAAACGGAAAAGATGTTTGCCAAGGCGTATCGGGCGTTGGTGTCGGGGGGAAAGGTTGGGATTCGAGACGTTTATTTTGAACCGAATCGATTGGGCCCGCCTGCCGCGACCCATTTTGCGATGAACATGGTGGTGAATACGCGTCGGGGCAAAGTCTATACGGTGGAGGAGGTTTTTTCGCTTCTCACGTTGACGGGCTTTCAGAATCCACAACTGGCGGTTCGGTCCGACGACATGGGTTCGGTAATCGTTGCGGAAAAGCCATGATTTGGTTCTCGTTCATTGAATTTTTTACACAATACTAGATAATAGAAAAAAATGTCTATTCCACCCATGCCCCGAAGGGGCAATTTCAATAGCCTGGGGCAACGCCCTAGGAATAGGGGCAAATTCAATAGCCTGGGGCAATGTTTTGGAGGGTGTTGCCAAGGCAGGGCGAATCGGAAGGAATTCTGGGGGCTTGTCCTGCTGGCATTGCTTCTGGAGGTCGGAATTTGGTTCGTGGGAGAACGTTTCGGCGGACTATATGGAGGCATTTTGGGGTGCATGGGAGTGGGAATTTTCTTCTTCCCGGTGCTCTGGAGTGTACAAATTCGACGGCTACACGATGTGGGACTTTCCGGCTGGTGGAGTTTGGCGCACCTGCTGCCGGGAGTGGGGAGTTTGGGGCTGCTTTTCGCGTTGCTGTGGCGAGGAACGGCGGGGGAAAATCGGTTCGACGGGGAGGTGCCGCGGCGTCCTTCCCGGTTGCTTTGGGGGGTTGCGGGGATTCTGTGGGTGTTCTGGTTTTTGCAGGTGCCAACCCCGTGGGGCAAGGTGAGCGAGGAGACGCATTTCATCACGCAGCCGAGGAAATCGGACGGGGAGGTCGATTATTATGCGGCGTTCATGGCGACGTACCAAGACGCGTACGATCACCCCGAAGAGAATGGTTTTCGGATGATTTGCGAGGCGTTGGGGAAAAGGGCGTACTCTGGATTTAGTTCCTACGCCAGCGAGATTGCGCCGGAGGATTGGCAAAAAGTGTGCGAAGTCCTTCGTCTGGACCCGAATTTGACGCCCCGTTTTGCGGACTTTGAGCCGTTCGATGAGGCGTATTTGCGCAAGCAGCTTCCTACGCGAAAAATTCAGGAAGAAGATGGTGTGGAGTGGGAGAATCCCGACGTTTCCTCGTTGAAAATCGATCCGAAGGAGTTTGCGCGTTGCTGTCAGTACCTTTCGGAGGAGGAAAAAGAGAGCGATCACTACATCGAGATGGTTTTGGGGTTTTACGTCGATTCGCACATCCGACCGTGGCGGGGGGAGGATTCTCCTCTGGCGGCAGCGTGGCTGGCGAAGCATGGCGCGTTTCTCGACACCGTGGCGGAAGCGATGAAATTGCCCCACTACGCCCCCTATTGGATTCCATACAACACGCCGCTTTTGAGCATGAATTTGGACGCTCTCATGATGTACCGGCATTTGGCGCAGCTTTTCTCTTATCGTGCCGCGCATGCCCTGGCCGAAAACGAGCCGGAGAAGGCGATTCAGGACGTTTTGACGATGTATCGGTTGGGGATTCACGCCGGAAGGGGGCCGGGATGGGTTGGAGGATTGATCGGAATTGCTCTGGAGGGGATGGCTCACGAGACTTTGCGGCAAGTCCTCCTTTTCGGAAATCTCACGGCGGAACAACTCCAGTCGTTGGAAAACGAGATGGATTCCCTCCCACCGCGACGGACGTTTGCGGAAATGATGGAAAGCGAGAATTGGATAACGTTCGACGCGGTTCAGGAAATTTTGCGGAAACCTCGGTGCATTGCTTTGCTGGACGAAGGTTTGCTGAACGTAGGCATGAATCCCGTTCAACAGCTTTGCTACATCGCCGACTCTAATATTGCTCGGCAGAAATTTTGTGAAATCTGGCTACCGTTGTATCGAAAAACGATTGCGTTCACGAACGCTTACGAACGGGATTGTTTTTTGCGGGAGTGGAAGCTCCCCGAACCACCTGCGTTGCGGGTTTTTGGGGAGGATGGGCTGCGACTGTTGTATAGCCTCACCATTCGTGGGCGGTCGAATATCGCGGCTTACGAGATGCTCAACTTGCTGACGGAACATCTTTCCACGGTTTCTTCCGCAAGCCTGCGTGGCGATGCACGCTACCGGATGGCACGGATTGCCCTTGCGTTGGAACGCTATCGGCTTGAGAATGGGCGATACCCCGAAAATCGTGACGAGGCGACGCCGTTTTTGGCGAAACATGGGCTGGATTGGTACGATCCGTTCACGGGGAAAGAGACGCTTGTCTATCGTCTCAACCCGCAGTCGCAAGAGGAGTGGCAGCGGGAATACGACCAAAAATGCCAGCACCTGTTGGAGGGAAAGGAGCTGCCGGAAGAAGAACTGTATTTTTCCGCCGAGCCGTTTTTATTCTGGAAGCCGTATCTGCTTTACAGCTTCGGGGCCAATCGAGAGGACGATGGTGGAATCCCGTATGGTGAGGATGAGGTGTTTTAAAAAATAAATATTACTAAATATTAATAAACACTAATAACATAGCGAACGCAGTGAGCGTAGTAAAAAGTTTTGGGAGG
>JAUNBJ010000203.1 GCA_030535245.1 Planctomycetia bacterium
CACCCCTCCGAAAACTTTTAGACGAATATTATTTATTTTTTGGACACAGCACTAGTGTTTCGTCACGATGATTTTTCCAACTTTGTACCGTCGTTGTCCATCGTCGTCGGGAAGGGGGAGAGCGAAAACAGGCGTTCCGTCGCGTTCTCCCACGGAGATATAGACATCGTACGTCCCTGGTTGGGTGACGGGGGCGACAAGGCCGGCGGTGAAGGTGCTGGTATGCTCTTTTTCGGGGATCGCGTCGATTTTTCCGACTTCGAGCGTCTTGACATCGAACGTTTCATCCGAAAGCACGGCCACCAGTCCGCCTTTTTCGTCCTTCAGCGTCATCGTGACAAAACCCCCTGGATAGCAGGGTGCAACCCCGGCATTCGCCCACTTCCAGCGAACGGTAAAGGGTTCTCCCACGCGGATTTCCTTCGGATATTCCAGCTCCCGAAGTTGCAGCCGATACCCCAGCCGCAGATTGATTTTCCGAATCACGTCCTGGCAGCCTTCCCACTCCGGCTTTGCGCGACCATGAATCGACATGTAGCTGGCGTGGTATGCTTCGACCGACTGGTAGAGCATTTCGTTGTTCCAGGTTCCCTTCCGCATTGCAAAGCCGTAATGTTCATGTTCCAGGATCACCGGCATGGTTTTCCAAAAGCGCTCCGCCATATCGGCATGGTACCAGTGATTGGGGGCATGGAATACCAGAATACTGTCGTCCCGCAGCGTCACTCCCTGTTGGCGAGCGTAATCGGAATTCGGGTAATTTCCCGTCCGATTGCCACCACCATCCACATCGTCGCTGATGCAGAGCAGCAGATCGGGAAACGCTTCCTTGTGCAACTGGATATGGAGCTTGGCCATCCGGGCACTTTCTTCTTTGGAGAGCCGGGAACTTCCCCCTGTATGCCCCTCACCCCAGGTGCCAAATGTGCCGACATCAATGAACGCGACGTGCGGATTCCCGTTGTACCGCTTCCCCGCTGCGGCCAGAAAGGTGCGGAGTTTTTCGAGATAAATCGGGTCGTCAAACACCGGATCGATCAACTTTCCTTCCGGGTCTGGCCCTCCTTTTTCCCAGCCAAACGTGTATCGTACCCCCTTCGCTCCCGCGTCGAAAACCCATTTCGGCGTGGCGTAGGGCAGCCCCGGTTCCGACGTTGTAAACCGAAACGCGATTTTTTTCCCCGCCGCAATCCAGCGTTGGGCCGGCGTGTCGAGCAACGCCCAGTTGAATTTCCCCTCCTCCGGCTCCAGATATGCCCACGGAACCCGCAGGTAAACCGTCGTGCACCCCTCAAACCAATCCAGCGAATCGGATGGTTCCAGATCGTTCCCGTAAAGTAGCAAATTGGAGTAAAAGTGCATCGTCCAACCCATCTGGGGATTGAGCAAAGCCACCCCCGTATCCTGCGGTCGAACGACGATGTTCTCCGCCTGCGCCATTCCCAGGAACAACCCCAGAAAAACAATACTTCCAAGATATTTTTCCCATCCTGTTTTCATCTTTTGGGACTCCCTGTTTCCTAATCAAAGGGTTTATTGGTATTAGAAATCGTCCTAACAAACATGGGCATCTTTGGAATGCCTCTCCATAAATAGTATAGGCCATTTTTTTACCGTGTCAATACTTTCGAAAGAGGGGCGGTACCTTGATGGGAATTTCGTTGTGTGTTACAATCCAAGTTTGCCACTTCCAGATCCGAAAGGACGTTTCCAAAAGCTGGTTTGGGGCTGTGAATAAGGGGATGAACGTGAATGTAAATGCGTCTGTTTCGTTTTATCCGGTGAATCGGGAAAGGATGAATCGAATTTGCAAAAGCGGATTGAAAACCTCGCCGGATTTTTTCGGCAGGTACAGGGATACTTTTGACACGCCGCGACGAAGCAAAAAAGTCGTTCGGTGTGCCGGGATTCGCCTTTCTGCGGAGCGTTGGGAGGACGTAATCCCTGAAATCCGGGAATTGCTGACGAAATCCGGAGAAACCTTTCGGGCAACGAATTCGGACGGCATTCGGTTCACGGTGGACGTCGGTTTTTTGGATTTTCCCGAAATGGACGCATGGCTTCAGGAAAAGGGCGCTTTTTCCATCGTCATTCCTGCGGATTTTTGGAGCGTTCTGGCTCCATTTTCGTGCAATTTTGTCTTCACCTTTTTTTGTTCTCCCCCCGAACAAGCTCCTGAAATATTAGGAGCCGATGAAGAAACGCAAATCCTTCTTGAAAGTCGCTGGTTTCGGGAGCCGTTTTCCAGAAAAGGGCAACTTACGAAAGGGTTTTTGTCGATTCGCCGCCTGAATGACGAAAAATTTCCGATTTTTTCAGACGTCTGGAAGCGAGCGGATGGGGAATACCGTCTTCCCTTTCCGGAACGTCTCGACTGGTGCGATGTTGGAAAAACCGTGCAAAGAACGCTGGTCGAATGGGAACCGTTATTTCTGGAAATGAAAAATTCCGGGGCAGAACTGGAGCTTTCCATCACCATACCGCGAGAGGAACAGGCGAAATTCCTTCGTTCCCAGTTTGGTGTGGAGTCTGACGGTATACAAAGACTTCACCGGCTTGAAATTCCGCTGAAATTTACGATTGCGGCAGATTCCCAACAATACGTGAATCGGAAAAATGAAGGGGCATGAAAAGATGGAATCTCGAAGCCGCCTCATCCACCCCATTCAGAGAATCATCATAAAGGACAGACCGGAACACGGACAGCCAAAGACCGCCCAGTGTTCCAGCCTCAAGGTGATTTGATGAAAAAGATGATCCACGGATTTATCCCTCCGTGTGTTATTATTCTAACAACCATCCAGGTTTTTGTCAAGTGACCGGGAAGAAAAATCGAAAGTTTCTTTCTGAAAATTATTTGCTTCCGGTGTTGCATAAAAAATAAAGGAACCGCTGAACAAATCCCTGATTTTGTCGGGAGAGGGGGAGTGAAAGTTGTTTAATGATTATGATTTCTTCCATTTTCCGCAAAAATTCCTCACGCCTCATGCCCCGTTTTCGGAGTGAATATTCGAAATCCGTGAAACGCATCTGCCCGTTCGTCCTTCTTCTCCTGCCTCCGCGTTACGTTCCACCGGGAATCTGCCTTGTCTCCATAATGTTATAGCGATTCTAAAATTTCGACAAGACCTGGGATTAAATCAGCGGTTCCTTAAAGCAGAACGAAACTCCAACATAGTAAACGCCGTCTTCAAGTGTCGTGAAATCAAATTCTTGCACATAATTCAACTCCCCGCCTGATTTTAGCAGAGGACTTTCAATATCTTTCCATTTTCCTGGCTGTTCCAAGGTTGTTTCCAGCGTGACGACAAAAGTTTTGGCGGGGATTTTTCTTTTGTCGGTATTTGCGAAACAATACGAATATCGCAATTTTTTATCGGCTTCAATTGTCGCACGGTCAGCCAGAAAACCGGATTTCACCTGGAATATTTCCGGATATTCCAGACGAGCCTGCCGAACTTCTCTCGACCACAGGAAAAACAAAACATTCCCCACGATTCCTATGGTGAAGAGAACCCACAATACGGCTATCAATCTTGTAGTTTTCATACTTTTTCCGAAGGTTTATACCGATTAAGGGTCATGTGCAAGCAAAAGGTGACCGGGCAAGTGGAAAATTTTTGTCATCGGGTGGTCA
>JAUNBJ010000061.1 GCA_030535245.1 Planctomycetia bacterium
AGCGCTTTTTAAAATTTCGACAAGACCTGGGATTAAATCAGCGGTTCCTTAGAAGATGCCAATTATCAATTATCAATGAAGCACTCATCCCGTTTCCATGGAATCGTCATCTCAAACGCTCCTTTTACGGGAAAAACGCGATGGGAAACTTCCAGACGTGCGTTCTCACCGGCGGTTCCTCGCAAATAGAGCGTTTGGGTCTTGGGGTCATATTCGGCGGCGTCGAGTTTCAGGTTTTCGGCCCGCGTAATGGCGATCTGGTGATGCTCGCGCCACAAAACGGACGCGATCTGCTGGGGGCAGCGGATTCCGGGCCAGTCCTCGGCCTTGTGGTTTTCCGGCTCGGCAAACACGGTGTTGGCGTAGGCGCGTACCTTGTCGAGATCGTCGAAATAGAGTCCCAATGCGGCGAGGTAATCGTAGCGTGGTTTCGCGTGGAGGGCCAGCAGTTCGGGATATGCGATTTCCGACAGGTATTTCTGAATCGGTTGCCACGCGTATTTTCGATAGAGGTAATATTGGGTTCCGGGAATCCCCTGCGAATAGTCGAACAGGTCGTTGGCGGCGAGGAAGTTCCCGGATTGGGTGGGGAAGGTCATCACTTTGGCTCCGGATTCCGCGAAACCGGTGACGAGGTATTTCTTTCCAATCCATTCCGGATGCAGCCGCTCCCACCAGGAGTTAAAATACAACCGTGCGACGGTCGGCACTGCTTTTTTTGCGGCGCGGGCCATGGCTTCGGCATATTCGAGTTCATCGCCGGCAATTTGGGCCAGCCGCGCGTACGCCAGCATTCCGGAATACTCGGCGTTGAGCATATCGATCCACGCTCCGGCCCCCGATTCGCGGCAGGAGCCGGCCTGGGTGATGGAATCGTCGATGAATCGCTGGTGTCGCATGACGTAACGGTAGAAATTCCAGTTGGCCCGAATCAGGTCGCTCATCCCGAATCGGTCGGCCAGTTGCTGCCCTGTCC
The DNA here is from genome assembly GCA_030535245.1 of Planctomycetia bacterium. Taxonomy (GTDB): domain Bacteria; phylum Planctomycetota; class Planctomycetia; order Pirellulales; family Thermoguttaceae; genus RGIG3701. Next base: position 977 of record JAUNBJ010000061.1, read on the forward strand.
AGACCACGACCACGGTCGCTTCGTTCGTGTCGCCGTACTGGACGCTGGAGCCAAATCCTGGTTCGTAGGGGGTGTCGTTGGGGTAAAAGCTGTTGAACATCACCGGATACCGGCAGCCAGAGAACGGTTCGCAACGGTGTCGGGTAAACGCTTTGTACTGGTAACGTTCCATCGGAGCCAACGTTCGTAAAACGATGCGGTTTTCCAGCTTCCTTTGTGCTTCGTCGTTCAGCAGAAGCGAGCCTTGCAGTGCCGTACACATGCCGAAATTCCACGTGAAATGGGAGATGTTCGGTTCCTTGCAATCCGGCCCCATCGGATGTGCCGGCGAGAGGTGTTCCAACGGCACATGGCCGCCGCAGGTCCATTGCACACCGTCGAGAAACAGTTTGTTTTGCAGGGCGTTGATTTTTTCATCTCGGATTTTGACCGGGATCAGGTCGTCCAGTCCGGGCAGCGGAAGCGACCACTCCACCGTTTCCCCCGCTTTTCCCAGCATGGGGCCAAATGGGGTGGGAAGGTCGAAATCTTCCAGTTTTTCCGACGTTTCCACCATCACCCCCTCCCGGAGCAAAAACGCCGTCAGCGGTGGCAGGCAGAGGTACGGTTTTTTCTCTGTATTCCAATCGTCGGCAAGGTGGAGGAAGCGTCCTTCCGTTCGGAACCGAATCCGTCCCTGGGCCGGGTCGAGGGCGAAAAATTCCGTCCGGTCGAGCAGGAAGTAAAGGGCTTGATGAACGCCCTGTTGGATTCGTGCAAGAGCCTCCTGGGGAAGCTGTTTGCCCCATCCCGGAAAGTCGTGTTTCGCCACGCCCCACGGCCAGCCTGCCATCAGTGTGGCCGAGCGATTCCCGCTGGTATCGAACGTGATTTCCAACCCCTCCAGCAGTCCGTAATGAACCTGCGACGCGATTTTCTTCGGCTGGTGCGGAAAGACGAGCAGAAGCGGTTTCGCCTCTTTTTCACGATACAGAAACAGCCACGGAGCGGCCCATTTCCCGTCGCGGGAGAGGTCGAAAAGAACCTCGGATGCCGGCAAGTCTTTCAGCGAAACGACCTTCACCCCATGGGGCGTTTGCCATGCGGCGTAATCGGCGATATTTTCCAGCGTCATGAAAACCGAATCGTCGGACGACGTGAACATCCACCGTGCGTACGGCGACAGCAGCGTCATGGTGAAATCCACGGTGGCGTCGGGATATTGCAGCAGGAACTGTTTCTGAACGTCGGTACAGCTTACGAACATCCGAAGTTTTTCGGTCGCTGCCGTCGGGGGGTCAAAACGATAACGCTGGTCGCCGTTGGTGAGGGTCAGGTCGGAGGAAACCACATCCACCAATCCCGGTTCCTCCACCCGCCAGCCGAAGCGTCCAAAGCCGCCGGGGGTGGCGTACCATGAAAGCCCCTCCTTCTTCACCGCCTGCGGCGGACGACGCGACCGCTCCCACCGTTCCAATTTCTCCACGATTTCCGGCTTTCCCGCCTGTTCTGCCCATAGCATCAGCGCAAATTTGTCGTAATAGATGCGGCTGGGGATCAGGGTCGTGCCGGACGTCCCCGCGATATGGCAGACGTTTCCTTTCCGGGCCAGATACGGAACGCCGCTTTCCGCAAAACGCAACACCGCCTCGGCCCCCGGCGCCAATTTTACATCGAAATAACGTGGGAAGGAAATCTCCTGAATCGGCCACGTTTCCCCGGTCTGGGTCAATTTTTCACGTGGGGGAAATGTCTGCGGTTCGCCCGGTTTCACGCGAAGTTGGATTTCCTCCATCGGGGAACATTTCGCCAATTCCACATCGGGAATTTCCCCGTACAGTACCAGCGGTTTGCCTGCCCGAACCAGCTCCGCCAGCTTCGCCGCCTCGTCGGTCGGGGTGGTTCGCTGATAGACCAGCACGTCCGCTTCCTCCGGGGTTTCCACGACCCGGAAAAAAGGGGCGTGCTCCAAGAGCAACTCCCGGTAGCTAAAATCGCCGTGGAAGTCTGGGGTCTCCGTTTTCTTCGAGGCGTTTCTGGAAACGGACGTACACCGGTCGTTGTTGTCCATTGAAAAATAAACGGCAAGGGTCGGCGTCATGGGAGGGGGGGCGGCCTTGTCACGCCGGCAAACGACGATGGGAAGACGTTTGCGTACCGCCGCGTCGTCGTTGTCGGCCAGGCGGATATGGTCCAGCGTTACGGAAAGCTCCGTCCCCAGCGGAACACGGTGGCTGTTGAACGAAAACTGAAGCCCCACGACCGTGTACCGCCCATCCCCCAGCTGGAAATCGGTATCCAGCCCCATAACGTATCGACGGAAATCCCCACCGTTCGTTGCAATCGACGGCCCGACGACCGTCCGTTTTCGTTTCCCGTCTTGAAGAACCAGAATCGGATGAAAAAACGCCTCGCCGTTGGCCGGATTTCCCTTTACGCGAAACATCAGTTTCTGCTGTGCGGTCGATTCGTGTTGGAAGTCGGCAAAAATCCATTCGGAACCGAACTCTGCCGCTGCGGTCATCGCCATTTGCAACGCGTTTGGCCCGGACTGCTCCAATCGCATTCCCGTACCACTGCGGGGCGGGGCGGCCTGAAACGTGAACGCTGCCAGCTCCACGCGGTTTTCCTGCCCGTACAATCCCAGCGTTCCTGCAAAAAACAAACCGACAAAGCCCAAAACGTTCGTCCAGTGATTCCGAAGCATGTATTTTTTCTCCTGTAAATTTTACCTTTCCTCATTTTACCCGGTTTTGGTTCCTCCGTAAATGGGGACGATTCACCCACCCAGATTTTCCTGGGAACGGCCCGCTTGTGTCGGAGGTTTTTCTGGGGTATAATAGCGTTTTTCAGGAGATTAAAAATGGAAAACAACACAACGATTGCGGATTTTCAGGAATTGATTCGCAAGATGTATTACGAGAAGGACGCGGCCCGGGGTGCGGAGGCGACGTTCCTCTGGCTGATGGAGGAAGTGGGCGAGCTGGCGGCGGCGCTGCGGGAAGGGACGCACGAGGAACTTGCGTTGGAATTTGCCGACGTGCTGGCATGGCTGGCGACGATCGCGAACGTGAAGGGGATCGACCTGACGGAAGCGATTCGGGCGAAATATGGCAGCGGCTGTCCGGGCTGTGGGAAATTTATCTGTATCTGTCCCGATGAAATAAAGCCGTGAGGGAAGGTTTCATGGAGAGGCGAGCCGCTCTTTTTTGCTGGATGTTGGGGGTACTTTCGGGGCTGCTGGGGGCTGGAGAAGTCACGGTCGGTACGGAGGGACTCTGGAAGCCGGGGTATTGGGTGCCGATTCATTCGGACGTTGCGTGGGAGCCGGGGACGACGGCGGTGGTTTCCGATTCGGACGGCATTCCGGTAACAACGCGTCTGGAGGAAAAAACGGGGACGCTTTCGGTGCGTCCGGGGAACACGCAGACGCGGGTGGAGATTCTTTCGGGGGGAACGCGGCAAACGGTGGTTTTTCCAGAGCCGGTGGCGTCCGAGCGGAGTGTCGTTTTGGTGGTCGGCCGTACGACGGCGGGCGTGGAACGGGCGGTGGAGAACCTGCACATTCCGGGGAAGAAGCGGCCGTATGTGCATCGTTTGTCCGGTGCGGGCCAGTTGCCGGGCGATTTGCGATGTTGGGAGCTGTTCGACGCAATCCTGGTCTCGACGTGGGACGACGCAGTGTGGAAAACCTGGACGCCGGAAAAGTTGCGGCTTTTGGAAACCTGGGTGCGGCGGGGCGGTTTTTTGGTGCTGAGCGTTGGGAAAAACGGTGCGGAACTGGCGAAAAACGACGCGTGGAAGCCGTTTTTTCCGGGGGTGTTTGAGAAGGTCATGCCGCTTCCGCAGACGTCGGCGATGGAGCATTTCGCGCAAGGCACGGTGCCGGTGCCGCAGTGGGGAACCTCCGATGCGGCGAAGATTCCGGCGACGCGGCTGAGGAATTGGGGAAAACGGACGCGGGTGGAGGTTTCGCAATACGATTTGCCGCTGGTCTATCGGACGTGGTGGGACTTTGGTCGCGTGACGTTTGCGGCGGTGGATTTGGAACACGAGGCGATGACGCGATGGGGCGATCGGGGGCGATTTGTGGCACGGCTGTTGGGGTACACCGACCGTTCGGCAGACTACGAAGAACGTCCGGCGGCCGGGATGCACCATGGTTACGACGACATGGCGGGGCAGTTTCGCGGCGCGTTGGACACCTTTTCGGTTCGCGTGGTGTCGTTTTGGACGTTGAGTCTGATTTTCGCGGCGTATCTGGCGGTGATTGGGCCGGGCTGTTTTTATCTCTGTCGGAAATTACGGCGGTACGGCGAGGCGGCGTCGTGGGGGGTGTTTCTGGCAAGCGTGCTGGGGCTGTGCCTGCTGTTTGTGGGGGGTTCCCGCAATGGGGGGCCGGCGTTTCGGATGAATCGGGTGGCGCTTACCGACGTGAATCAGGAAACGGGGCAGATTCGGCAAGCGCTTTGGGGGGATTTGTGGTCGGAGCGTGCGGCACGGTGGGACCTTTCCGTGGTTCCCGACGGCGGGGAGGGGGAACTTGCGTGGTTTGGGCTTCCGGGGCCGTTTTTAGGGGGGATGGGTTCCCGGCTGACGACGGATCGCAAAACGGTCGGCTACACATTGTCGGGCAGGGTGGAAGGGATTCCGCTTGCGGCACACGCGACGCGAACGTTCTGTGGAAAGAGGTTTCGCACGACGGCAGAAATCACGCCGGACGTTCCGTTCTGTTTCGGGACGTTGCGGGACGAGGATGCGATTCCGTACGGGGAAGTGGAGAATCCGCTGGATGTGCCGTTGGAGCGGTGCGTGTTGTTTTACAACGGCTGGGGGTACGATTTGGGAACGCTCCAGGCGGGGGAAAAGCGGACGATCGACGAACGTTTGCGACGGTACGACGTCAGCTCCATGCTGGTGGAGGAGGTGGTGATGGAACGGGATTCCAATATTAAAAACGAAAAGAATCTGCATCGAATCCATTTGCCGTACGACCGGGGAAGTCGCGACCGGGAGTACATTCTGAAAACGATGATGTTTTACATGGCGGCGGGGGGAAGAAGCTACACGGGGCTGGACAACCAGTACCAGCGATGGATCGACGCGTCGCCGCTTTTGGACGTGGGGGCGGCGGTCTTGTTCGGGGTCGTTTCCACGCCGTCGAGCAACCCACGATTATTCGCGGATTTCCAGGTATCGTGCGGGGGTACGCCGACGACGCCGGAAGGGGACACGCTTCGTTTTTTACGAGTTTTCCTACCGGTAACGCCGGTAGTGTCGGAGGAGAAAAAATGATTCAGACACGTGATCTGACCAAAGTTTACGGCAATCTGCGGGCGGTCGATTCGTTGGATTTATCGTTGGCGAAGCAGGATATTTTCGGATTCATCGGTCCCAACGGGGCGGGGAAAACGACGACGATGAAAATCCTGACGACGCTTTTGGAACCGAGCTGGGGCGAGGCGAGCATCTGCGGCTATTCGATTTACACGCAAAGCCAGGAATTACGGCGGATTGTGGGGTACATGCCCGACTTTTTCGGCGTTTACGAGGACATGCAGGTGATGGAATATCTGGAATTTTTTGCCGCCGCGTATCGGATTCGTGGGGAAGCGCGGAAAAAACGATGCGAGGAGATGCTGGAGCTGGTCGATTTGGGCTACAAACGCAACGCACTGGTTACGAGCCTGTCGCGGGGGATGACGCAGCGGTTGGGGCTGGCGCGTGTGTTGCTGCACGACCCGCAGGTCTTGCTGTTGGACGAACCGGCAAGCGGTCTGGATCCCCGTGCTCGAATCGAGATTCGCACCCTGTTAAAGCAACTGGGGAAGATGGGCAAAACGATCATGGTCTCCAGTCACATTCTTCCGGAGCTGGCGGACGTGTGCAACAAAATCGGCATCATCGAACGGGGCAAACTGCTGGTAAATTCGGACGTGACGGAGGTTTTAAAGCGGGTACGTCGAACGGGGGTGCTGCACATCACGACCGTTTCTCCGGCAGACGAAGCGGCCCGGCGGCTGGAGGCGTCCGACCTGGTAAAGCGGGTGGAAACCCACGACGGCACCCATCTGACCGTAACGTTGAAAAGCGGGGTGGAGGATTACAGCGAACTGCCTGCCGAGCTGGTTCGGGCGGGGATTCGGTTCCTGTCGATTCACGAGGAAGAAATCAATCTGGAAACGGCGTTCATGACGCTGACCCAAGGCATTACCGCCTGAAAAATCAGAAAGAAAGGAAACGGCCATGCGTTTTTTGTGGATGTTGTTGGGGGGATTGCTGCTCGGAACGGCGGCGGCGGACGATGCGCATTTCTGGTGCCAGACGCACGAGGTTCCATCTCGGAAAGTGCTGCTGAAAGCATGGCGTTTCGACACGCCGGAATGGACGGCGCTACACGACTGCTCGCTGCAAACGGCAGACGGGGCGTTGGTCGTCAACGTGCAGGGACGCGACCCGTTTTTTCATGGCAGTCTGGATTTTCTGACCGATCGAAGCATTCGATATTACGAGCTGCGGGTAAAGCTGGCGGATTCTCCGGAGGGTTCTTTTGAGATTTTCTGGACGAACGACACGTTTCGCCAATACACCCCGCAAGCGTCGGCGAGGGTGCATTTCCGGAAATCTTCGGAACCGACGGCGGCGGCCATTCTGTGGGAGAGCGAGACGTTACCCCGAACGCTGCGGCTGGATCCGTTTATGCAGGAGGGTTCGACGGTGAAAATCTTGGAGTTGGAGCTGTGGGCGGTGCGGCATCCTCCGATTCTGTTGGAGCTGCTTCCGCAAGCGACGACGTTTCCCGACAAAGCGGAGCTTCGGCTGACGAACATCTCGGAAAACCTGGTTACAGCCTGCGTGAATGGGGAATCGTGGACGTTTGAGGCGGGGGCGTCGCGAACGGCGACCTGGGAGCTGCCCAAAGGGGTGCTGGCAGACCGATTCACCTGGCGGGTGGAGACGGACGATTTCCCGGCAATGGAGAAAACGGTGGTGCTTTTACGGGAAGCTCCCGTGACGGCGGACTGGAAGATTACCGATCTGAAAACGGCGGCATGGTGTACGTCGCCGGATGGGAAGATCGCGTTTTTACAGGTTCATGGGAAAATCCTGGGAGCGGCGGTTCCCGGACGTGTCGAGAATTTACAGATGCTGCCGGGCGACGGGTTCGTGGAGTTTCGGAACACCGGAACGCAGGCGATAACGTTGCCGGCGATACGAATCTTTTCGGAAATGACGTACGCCGTGCTGCCGGGCGTCGAGCTTTTGGAGAAGGGGGAATGGAGTTCGTCGCGGGCCGATTTTCACACGAAAGACCACTTGCGAATCCATCCCTCGCCAAACCTCCTGACGCAGCAGTGGATGGGAATCGTGACGGATGGGGGGACGGTACGGCTGCAATGGAAAAATCCTGCGGCCCAACCGGAATTTGCGATACCGAATTATTTTGACGGAAGCCGGGATGCCCGGATGGGGTTGACGCTGGCGCCGGGCGACACCGCGCGGCTTTACCTGAATGGCGATGCCGATTCCCATGCGATGAACGTGGCGGGAACGCGGGAGCAGCTTCGGAATTTCAGCCGTACCACGAAAAACGCCAAAGACCCGACACGGGAGGAACTTTTCGCGATGTACCGGGATGCTTTCGCAGGGGTGCTGTTCGACCCGGCCCAAGGTTGGGGGCACTGCGGGGAAGCCCATTGGAAGCGTTACCCGTCGGCGGGCATGGCGTCGGCGGTCTACCTGCTGACCGGGAAGGTTCCGGATTTCCCGGAATTTCAGGATGTCGGCACGCATGTGGAAAACGACACGATCTACGAAGTCACGGGAAAAATGGAACTTCGGAATCGTCGCAAGGTGGCAATTGCCGACAGCTTCCTCCCACAGAAAAAACCGGACGGGAGTTTCACGTACATGGGAAAATACGCAGCGGGGCATTTCGAGAACACGGCGTTGGGGGTTTGCGTTCGTCCGGCGTGGCACCTGTTGGTCGGGTGGATGGTTACGAAGGAACCGAAGTATCTTGCGGCGGCGGAGCAGGTTTTGGAATATTGCGAGCGATTCCAGGTGGGCCGGGGCGCTCAGTGTTGGGAAATGCCACTGCACACCCCCGACCCCTTGGCATGTGCCTACGCGATAAGAGCCTATACGCTGGCCTACCAAATCACGAAGAAGGACGCGTACCTTCAAGCCGCCATCCGGTGGGCCGACGAGGGGTTGACATACGTTTATTTGTGGGACACGCCCGACCGTCCCATGCAGTACGGGGCGACCATCGGCGTGCTGGGGGCGACCAACTGGCTGTCCCCCAACTGGATTGGGCGTCCGGTGCAGTGGATTGGCACGGTGTACGCGTTTGCAATTCTGGAGCTGGCCGACGTGCTTCCCGACCCCGACGCAACGTTTTGGCAGCAGGTGGCGGAGGAAATTACGTTGTCGTCGGAGCGCCAACTGCAACCGGAGGGCGAATATCGCGGCCTGTTGCCCGATTCGGTGGATCCGGTCACCGGTTCACGTTTCGGGCCAAACATTAATCCGTCGGTACCCTACTTTTTGCGATTACGGCTGGAACGGAAGTAAAGGGGGCAATTCCCCCAACCGCTACTGTCCGTTCATCATGGCGGCGACGTCGGTTTCAGCATCCGCGATCCCCTGAATACCGAACGTTTCCACCAGCACTTTGGCGACTCCGGGCGACAAAAACGCGGGCAACGTCGGCCCCAGTCGCAGGTTCCGAAAGCCCAGCGACAGCACCGCCAGCAAGACCGCCACCGCCTTTTGCTCGTACCATGCAATGTCAAACGAAAGTGGAAGCTGATTCACATCGTCCAGCCCAAACGCCTCCTTGAGTTTCAATGCAATGATCGCCAGACTGTAGCAATCGTTGCACTGTCCTGCGTCGAGAACCCGTGGAATCCCGCCAATTTCGCCCAGATTCAGCTTGTTGTAGCGGTACTTCGCGCAACCGGCGGTGAGGATTACCGTTCCCTCCGGCAGTTTCGACGCCACGTCCGTATAGTACGTTCGCGACGCCTGGCGTCCATCGCACCCCGCCATCACGATAAATCGCCGGATCGCCCCCGACTGAACCGCCGCAACCACCTTGTCCGCCAGCGCCAGCACCTGATGATGTGCAAAACCGCCGAGGATTTCGCCATCTTCCAACGGCGTGGGTGGGGGGCATTTTTGGGCCAACGCGATGATCTTTGAAAAATCTTTCGGGCGTCCTCCCACCCGGTCGGCAATGTGTGGCACTCCCGGATACCCCGCCGGGCCGGTCGTGAAAATACGGTCTTTGTAACTCTCCTGAACCGGCGTAATGCAGTTGGTCGTCATTAAAATCGGCCCGTTAAACGCCGGAAATTCCATGTTCTGCCGGTGCCACGCATTCCCGTAATTGCCATACAGGTGCGGGTATTGTTTCAGCTCCGGATAGTAGTGGGCCGGAAGCATTTCGCTATGCGTGTAGATGTCGATTCCCGCATCCTTCGTCTGCTCCAAAAGTTCCCGCATATCCCGCAGGTCGTGGCCGGAAACCAAAATTCCGGGCCGCGTGCCAACCCCGGTTCGCACGCTGGTGATCTCGGGGTTGCCGTAGGTCTCCGTGTTCGCAGCATCCAGAAGTTCCATGGCTTTCACCGCCACGGTACCACATTCCAGCACCAGAGCCGTCAGTTCTTCCGCCGTCCGTTCCTGCGTCGTCGCCGCCAGTGCCCGGAACACAAACGCGTAAATCGAATCGTCCTCCTTCCCCAGCACCGCTGCATGGTCGGCATACGCTGCCAGTCCCTTCAACCCGTATGTCAGCAGTTCCCGCAGCGATCGGATATCCGCATCCTCGCACGACAACACCCCCAAAGGGGCCGTCGCGGTCGTCTCGCCGGCAAGTTCCGCCGCTTGGCGAATCTGCGATTCCAGCCGGGCATCGTCAAAATTCGCGTTGGTAATCGTCAGGAACAACGAGTGCACCATGAACCTTCCCAGTTCCCGATTCGGTTCACGCTCCTGGGCCAGCACCTTGAGGCGGCACAAAAGGGCGTCCATGAGGTTCGCCGTCGCGGCTTTCTTGCCACAGACTCCGGCCCGCGTGCAGCCGGTATTACCATATGTTTCCTGACACTGAAAACAAAACATGCTATTCATGGTTTTTCTCCTGAAATTCGGACGTTTGGATGCTGGATGGGAATATCCCCGGATAAAAGTACGCCTGCCGTCAAGTTCTAACCCTGTTTTTCGGGACTTTGGGGAATAATTTCGAGTTATTTTAAAAATTTTTCCTATTTTTTGTCAACACCGGGGTAACAAGTGGAGGAAATAACATTATAATGGATAGGTATCCTTTTGTCCATGGCATCCTGTGGGAGTTTTCGGAATGAATACCGCGATAACGAAGTTCAGCATAAAAAATATCGAGTTGGGGTTCCTTTTTCTGTGGTTGGGGATTGGGGCGGCATGTACGTCCTGTTCTCGTCCGGAAAGGGTGGAGGACGCGTTGGCGGAGGCGCAACGGGTTCCGCTGGTCAAAACCATGTCTGTCGAGCCGTCGGTGACGATTCGCAAACATGCGTTTACGGCGTTTGCCAAGGAGGGGCGGACGACGCGTCTGTCGTTCCGGGTACCGGGGCCGCTGGTCGATTTTCCGGTGGAAATCGGTCGCAAAGTGGAAAAGGGAACCGTGCTGGCCAAAGTGGATCCGCGGGATTACGAGCTGCTTGTGGCTCAGGTTCAGGCGGGGCTGGGCGAGGCGCACGCGGCGCTCAAGGCGATGAAAACCGGGGCGCGTCCGGAGGATTTGGCCGCATTGGAGGCGATGGAGGTGGCGGCAAAATCCCAGTTGGAAACGGCGGTGAAAAACGAACAGCGTTTTGCGAATCTGCTCTCCACGCAGAGCATTCCACAGATTAAATACGACGAAATCAAACTGCTTCGCGACAAGGCGCAGGCTGCGTACGACGCAGCGGCCCAACAGCTGGAAAAGGGGCGAAAAGGTTCCCGAGCGGAAGAAATCGAGGCGATGGAATCGAAGATTGCCGGGTTGGAGGTGCAGCTGAAAAAGGCGCAAAACGCCTTGGCCGACACGGTGTTGTATGCCCCATCGGACGGGTGTGTGTCGCAAAAGTTTCTGGAAAATGGGGAGATCGCGGCGCCGGGGATTCCGGTGTTGGTTTTCACGGACACATCCACGTTGTTGGTGGAAACGACGATTCCCGAATCGGTGCTTTTGGAGCAGGCCCGTTTCGAGGCGTTCACGTGCGAATTTGAGGCGTATCCTGGGGTGGAGCTTCCGGCCAAACTGCATGAACTGGGGCAGGCCCTGCCGAGCGGTAAACCGGGCTGGCCGCTGGTGGTGGAGGTGGAGTCCGACGCACGGCACCCGCTTCATCCGGGAATGACGGGGTTGATTCGCATTTCCATCACGCAGCCGGAAAAGTCGATCATCGTCCCGCTGGCGGCGCTGGTGGGAGAAACGGCGTTCGAGGGGGAATATGATGGAAAATCGACCGAGACCTGCGTCTGGCTTGTAACGCAAACGGGGGAGACGCCAACCGTCACGAAAAAGCCGGTTGTGGTGGCGCGTGCGGCCAGCGGAGGGATGGAAATCCGTGGGGAGTTTCAGCCTCAGGATCGTATCGTCACGGCCGGTGCCCGTTTCCTGCACGAGGGAGAAAGGGTTCGGGTGTTGCCATGAGCCTTCCAGAATATGCGTTGAAACACCCGTTGGTCGTGTGGTTCGTTTTGATTTTGCTTACCGTCGGGGGGCTGGTCGTCTATTTTACGCTCGGTCGGCTGGAGGATCCGGAATTTACGATCAAAACGGCGGTGGTCGTGACCGTCTATCCCGGAGCCGATGCCCGTCAGGTGGAGCAGAACGTCACCGACACCATCGAGACCGCAATTTACCGGTTGAAGGAGGTGCACGAGGTGCGTTCCTTCTCCAAGCCGGGGCTTTCGATCATCTATGTTGACCTGAAGGCATCGACGAAAACCTCTGAGCTGGACACCTGCTGGACGGTGCTTCGGCACAAGTTGCAGGAAGTGCAGCGTTCCCTGCCTGTGGAAGCGTTGCCCCCTTTTGTGAAGGACGATTTCTCGCAGGTTTATGGAATCGTGCTTGCTTTGGAGGCGGACGATGGGATCACGCAGTCCGAACATCAGGACGCGGCCCGGCGGATTCGGCGGGAGCTTTCCCTGCTGGAGCAGGTGGGTCGGTGCGAGCTTTGGGGGGTTCCCTCGGAGCGGATTGAGGTGACGCTTTCGCGGGCGAAGATGGCGGAATTTTCCGTACCTCCGGTGATGGTTTTCGCGGCGCTTTTGGGGCAGAACCTTTCGCCGGGAGCCGGGAGCATGACGTGCGAAGGGGATATTGTCCGCCTGCGTCCGACCGGGAAATTCCAGACGGTGGAGGAGATCGGCGAGCTGATCCTTCCCGCTTCGATGAACACCGCGGCGGCCAGCCTGATGGCGTCGCTGGATGCCCGTTCCTCGGCCAACGGAATCCTCTCCGGAGCCGTTCACCAACAGAAAAGCAGCCTGGCCGGCACTTCCGTTTCGGGGGAAACCGGGCAGGTGCGTTTGCGGGATATTGCGGAAATCCGTCGTGTCCCGGCCGATCCGCCGATGGAAATATGCCGTTTTAACGGGAAAAACGCGATCGCCATTGCCGTCAGTCCCTGCCCGAATGGAAACGTGATCCAGATGGGAAAGGATGTGCGTCGGTGTACCGAGGAGATCATGGCCGATTTGCCCTGTGGTTTGACGCTGGGGACGGTCGCCTTCCAGCCGGAAAATGTAGAGCTTTCCATCAACCAGTTCATGAAAAACCTTCAGGAGGCCATTTTTATCGTCGCGATTGTCGTGATGATTGCGATGGGGTGGAAAAGTGGACTTCTGATTACCAGCAGTCTGTTGATCGTTATTTTGGCGTCGATCGTCTGCCTGCCGGCAATGGGGGTGGTGTTCCAGCGTGTTTCGCTTGCGGCGTTTATTATCGCGTTGGGGATTTTGGTGGATAATGCCATCGTCGTCGGCGACCTGATCATCGTTCGGATGCAGCGGGGATGGGATCGCCGCCAGGCGTGTATCGACGGAACGCTGCGTACCGCCAAGCAGCTTTTGGCCGCTACGGTCGTCGGCGGGCTGGTATTCCTGCCGATTGCGCTGGTTCCGGAAAATGTGGGGGATTATTGCCGCAGTTTGTTTTTGGTCGTGGGCTGTTCGTTGCTTTTGAGCTGGCTTATCGCCATGGTGCATACGCCGATTGTTTATTGGGAATTTGTACACGTTCCGCCGGTGGGCGACGGCAAAGACCCGCATTCCGGCCCGGTTTTTCGTACGTATCGTCGCATGTTGGAATGGACGCTTCGCCATCGGTTCCTGACGCTTGGAATGATCCTGTTTTTGTGCGTTACCGCCGTTTTCGCGTTCGAGCATGTGGATAAAACGTTCTTCCCACGTGCTCAGCGGCGGCAGTTCTGGGTCGATTACTGGATTGACGAAGGGTCGTCCATCCACGACGTGGAGGCGGATCTCCGGGATGCCGAGGCGATGCTTTTGAAGCGGGAGGGGGTGACTTCGGTCGCCACGTTCATCGGCAGCGGCCCGCCCCGGTTTTACCTGCCGTACGAACCGCAGTTGATGAATTCGTCGTACGGCCACATGGTCGTCAACGTGGAGCGTGTGGAAGATTTGGATAAAATCATGGAGCCGGTGGAGCTGGAACTGAAAAACCATTATCCGCAGGCCCGAATCCGCGTCCAGCGTTTCGCGTTGGGGATTCCCACCACGCATGAGGTGGAAGCGCGTTTTCGCGGCCCCGACCCCAACGTTCTGCGTCGGCTGGGGGCTGAGGCGGAGAAGATTTTGCGGGAAAGCCCCTATTCCAAAGATGTGAACAACAACTGGCGGCAGAAAATCCTGACGTTGGCCCCGCGTTATTCGCAGTCTCGTGGCCAGCGTATGGGGTTGGCCCGATTGAACCTGAATCTGTCGCTCTCCTGTGCCACCAGTGGGATTCCGGTGGGGGTTTTCTCCGAAAATGAGAAGAATCTCCCGATTTACGTCCGTGGAACCGAAAGGGAACGCGACGATTTACTTCAGGCCGAGAATATTCCGATTTGGAGTCTCACGCCGGAAAGCGCGTCGCTTGGGGAGCTTTCCTCCCAGATGGATTACGTTTGGGAAGATGCGTCGATTTACCGCTTCAACCGGGTTCCTGCCGTCGTCATTGGGGCCGACGCGTTTCGGGCGTCGTGGATGCAGCTTCTGACGGACGTTCGTTCCCGGATCGAGGCGATCGAGCTTCCTGCGGGATATACCATGGAATGGGGCGGGCAGTATGCCGAGTCGAAGCAGTCCGTCGGCAGTCTGAGTCACTGGTTCCCGCCGGTGGGGTTGGTGATGGTGCTGATTCTGGTGTTCCTGTTCAACGATTGGCGGCAGCCGTTGATTATCGTGATGACGGTTCCGCTGGCGATGATCGGCATTACCATCGGTATGCTCCTTTTGGGGAAATCGTTCGGATTCATGGCGATTTTGGGAATCATGGGATTGTTGGGGATGATGGTGCGTAATGGGGTGGTGCTGATGGATCAGATCGACGAGGAAATCGAGAAGGCGAACCGGGAGGGGACGTCGCGTTTTGAGGCGGTGGTTGCGGCGTCGGTGGAACGAATGCGTCCGGTGACGGTAGCGGCTACGACGGTGGTCGTCGGCATGGTGCCGCTTTTGAAGGATGTCCTGTTCGATTCCATGGCGGTGGCGATGATGTTTGGGCTGATTTTCGCCACGATTTTAACCCTTTTCGTCGTCCCGGTGCTGTACGCCCTGTTTTTCCGAATCCGGTGTGATTCATGATTGGAACGGAGGGATGTTCCCTTTTAAAATTTTCGCATTTTACTTGACATTAGAGAAAATGGGTGGTATAATGAACCTTGCTAAATATTGGGAAATTAGTAAGGGATGAAAACGATCCTCCATCAGGAAAACGAATGATACGAAGAACACGAGAACCTTCCCCCGTGGCAGGTAATTCCGGGAGTGGGATAAAAAATCGAGGTGAAGGCTTCGTCCGGAAGCGTCGTGCCTGTTCCCCTGCGAGGTTACATCCGCCGCACCCGGCCTTTACGCTGGTGGAATTGTTGTTCCTTCTTGCAAAAGGCAAGGGGGGCCAGAAGCGTAGCGCCTGCCTCCCGGAGCGATCACACCCGGCGGCAGCCGTAGTCGCTCCCGGTTGTACCGGATGCCGCCCCGTACCCGGTGCAGGGAGGCCAGAAGCGCTAGCGCCTGCCTCCCGGAGCGGTTGCAACCGGCGGCAGCCGTTGTGTGCCGCCCCGCACCCGGGGCCGGCCTTTACGCTCGTGGGATTGTTGTTCCTTCTTGCAAAAGGCAAGGGGGGCCAGAAGCGAAGCGACTGTCCCCCGGACTACCGGCAACCGGCGGCAGCCGTAATGTGCAGGCCGCACCCGGCCTTTACGCTGGTGGAATTGTTGGTGGTGATTGCGATTATTGGGATGTTGGTGGGGCTTTTGCTTCCTGCCGTCCAGCAGGCGCGGGAGGCGGCCAGGCAGATGCAGTGCAGCAATCACCTGCGGCAACAGGGGTTGGCGGCGTTGAATTTGGAATCGGCGCACCAGATTTTTCCCAGTGGCGGCTGGTATCCTCAATGGGTGGGGGATCCTGATCTTGGTTTTCGGGGGAATCAGCCCGGATCGTGGTGTTATTCGCTGCTCCCCTATCTGGAACAGGAGGCTCTTTGGAGTTTGGGGCAAAACGGTCTGGAGGAGATTGACGACGAACAGAAAACGCAGGCGGCGATACATGCCGGGGTGGTGGTGAGTCTTTTTTATTGTCCTTCGCGGCGTCCGGCGATGGTTTATCCTTTTAACGGCTCTTCTTCGCCGGTCAACATGTCGCCAATTACGGACTGTTGCAAGACCGATTATGCGGCCAACAGTGCCGACGGCTACGACGGGGTGGGGTTTGGCATAAAAACGGTTGCGGCGGGAAAAAGTGCCGTGGTGAGTGGCGGAAAAACGGGGATGGTGTCGGGGAAAAGCGAAGTTTCCGCTGCGGAAGTGGTCGATGGAATGAGCAACACGTATCTTTTTGGCGAAAAGTTTGTGGATCCGCAATACTACACGTCGCCCAAGAAGGATGGAAACGACGATACGGTGGCATGGGTCGGGGTGAACGACGACGTTCTGCGGTACACATATTACAACGCGAGCGGGACGTATCGCCCGTATCAGGATCGGGTGGGGCTGGATTCTTCCAAAGTCTTTGGAAGTGCCCATGCGGGTTCGTGGGGGGCCGTGATGTGCGACGGCTCGGTTCATCGTGTTTCGTACAGTATCGACGCGAAAACGCATAGTTATTTGGGAAAAAAAGCGGACATGGAACCGGTTCAACTACCGGATTAAAAACCTGAAAGAATGAGGAAAAAATGACAAAACGAATATTTTTATGCGGAATTTTCCTGCTCAGTGCGATGGTGGCGCAGGGTGCGGAAAAGACGTTTTTCACGCAGGAAGAAAGCAATGCGCTGGCGCAGGAGTTGTTTTCCAAACTTTTGAGTTTTGAAGAATATTACTCTCCCGTCACGCATGTCTGGTACGCGGCGCCGGTTTCCAAACTGCATACGCTGGAGCAGATTCGGGAGTTGAACCCCAATCCGGTCAGTTACGGGACGGGGTTTGCGGATTGTGCGCTTTGCATGGGGACGGTGCTGGTCGGGTACGTGCAGTGGTACGAGGCGACGGGGGATGAGACGATCCGTCCTTTGGCGTACGACGCGTATGTCGGGCTGCGGATGTTGGGTTCGGCGCATGGGGTACGGGGATACGTCACCCGCGGCCTGTCGGCGGAGGATGGCAAAAGCACGTACATCACTTCTTCCAGAGATCAATACACGCATTATGTGGAAGGTTTGTGGGAGTATTACCGAAGTCCCCTTTGCAGTGAAACGAGTCGGCGGGAGATTCGGCTTCTGCTGAGCGAATTGGCCGATGCGGCGCGGGAACAGGTGGTGCCGGAAAACGATTACAGTTTCCTGCGGGCGGACGGAACGAAAGATCCGCGTGGGTTGCACAAGATGTGGCTGGTTTACGCACATGAAGCGGCCCGGCTCCCGATGATTTACGCGGCGGCGTGGGACGTGACGGGGGAAAAGAAATATTTCGACTGGTATCGGGAATTTTGCGAACCGTCGATTGTGGAGTCGCTGGGGCTTCGGGACAAGCCGCTTCCGGAGGTACAGGCGTGGGTGCCGACGTACAGCTTTTATCAGATGCAGTGTTCGTTGAGCCTGATGTATCAGGTGGAGCCGGACGAAGGGATGAAGGCGAAGATTCTCGAAGCGATGGAATATGCGAAAGATTTTGCCAACGTCCGGTACGATGGGGTGCGGAGGAATAACAATCTGGCGGAGTACGCGGAGATTTCCATTGCGCAGATGATCCTGCCGCAGTTTGCGTTATCGCCGGAGCAGCAAACGTTCGTCGAGGAGATGTTTCGGAAGGAAAATCGGCTGCACACGGGGGTGTGGGGGATCACGCACCAGATTCGGGCGCTGACGCATGCCTGTCTGAGCGGTTATCTGCCGAAGCCGACGGTGGCGGTGGGGAAAACGACGGAAGTGAAGGAAATCCCGATGGGCGAGCTGGTCTGGAAACCGGTTCCGGCGCGGAAAGTGGTGGATGAGCATCAGGTGATTTTCGTGGCAGACGCGCACGTGACGAAAGAAAAGCCGGAAAATCTGGCGAAATTTCAGGAGGTTTGCCAGATGATTCTGGCGCTGCGACCACGCCCCTCTGCGGTGGTGCTGGTGGGGGATTGCGTCGATTCCCGTGACGACCGCGAAAGTTATCAGGCGGTTCGCAAGGCGTTGGAACCGCTGATGGCGGTGGGGATTCCGCTGCGATTCTGCCTGGGGGAAAACGATTCCCGCACGACGTTTTTCGAGGTTTTCCCGGAATATTCGCCGGAGCAGTCTCTGGTGGCGGGGAAATGGGTGAATCGTCTGGAAATGCCGCGAGCCGATTTTCTGCTCCTGGACACGTCGGAAGAAGGTTTGGGCAAGACGCAGGAAGAATGGCTCAACGCGACGCTGGAAACGTACCGTCCCAGTGGCAAGCCGGTGTTTGTCGTTTCGCACAAGTCGCTGGCCGATTTGCAGTGGGGGGGCGGGGAAACGCTGCCGCCGTCGTTTATGGCATGGATTCATGGCGATGCGCACCGTTGGGGCGATCGGTCGAAGGATGTCCCCCGGACGCTTTCGTTGCAGAGCACCGCATACAGTGCCGACGGGGCTGACCATCAGGGATTCTGTTATTTGCAGTTGGATCGTTACGAATTCATCTGCCGTCCGGTGACGTTTGACCCCAGCATGGTATGGTCTCGCCGAGCCGCAATTTTTCGATTAACCGAGGCAATGAAGAAATTCTAACCCTTTACAAAATAAGGAAAAAGAATCATGAAAACGCGATGGAGTATTTTTTTGGCAGTGGTGTTTTCCACCATTTCCACCGTCTGGGGTGGTTATCTCTGGAACGGTGCAACATCGGGAGCCTATTCCGGCACCACCAACTGGACGGAGGACGTGTCGCTTACCGGCAAGTGGATCACTTCCGGGACGATTACGTTTACGGATAACCCTGTAATTATTGGGAATAGTGCGATCGATTCCCAATTGAGCATTGAGGGAGCAACGGTTACGGCCTCGGCCTCGGAGGGATTGCAATTAGCAAACGAATCCTATAAAACGGCGGATCTCTATGTCGGTGCGGGTGGGCAGGTGACGGTAGCCACAGTCCTGAGTACCGGAACCGTGACAGGTTCCACCTCGAACATAACGGTGGAAAAGGGTGGAAAAATCAGCGCTTGGCAGGCTACCATTTCCAGAGAAGCGGGCAATACCACGTTGAAAATCGATGGGACGGGAAGTTCGGTAACGGTCACTGGTTATACGGCACTTGGAAATCGTTCTACTGGCACAACGACGGCGGAGGTTCTCAATGGGGGACTTTTTCAGGTTGGTTATCTGGAAGGTGCAAAATCGGCGGGAACTGCCAATATTACCGTTTCGGGTGAAGGAAGTTTGTTGAAAGCTGGAAGCACCACCTCCTCGTTAAATGGTGGCTCCCTGACGGTAACGGATCAGGCCCAGGCCATTTTTAACGGAAGGCTTTATTTCGGACGTGATTTTGAAGGAGGCACTCCCGGCCAAACCAAAACGACGATTGATGTGGAAGTTTCGGAAGGGGGACTGCTACAGGCGGGCGGTTTTTGGTTCGGACAGAGGGAGAATACCATCAACGTTACGATTTCTTCCGGTGGAAAGCTGTACGACACGGGAAGCTCTCACGGAACGATGTATGTCGGGGATCATGCGGGTTCCACGGCGGTGATTGATATTGCTGGTGGAACGTTGCAGGCGGATAAAAATATTAATGTTGGTCAGAGTGGAAATGGAACGATTCGGGTTTCTCAGGGGGGAAGTTTGACGGCTGGCCAGATTATTGTCAGAGCTGGTACTGGAAAAGGGTTGTTGGAAATCGTCGGGAAAGATGTTTCGGTAAAGACGATTGCTTCGTCAGAGACGACCGGGAATTTTACGACGAAAGGCACGTTGCATTTTCTGGCCGATTCGACAGGACTGGGGTGTTTGGAAGTGGGTGGAACGTATTCTCAATCCGGGACGGTGGCCCTGGGCGTGGCGGGTGGTTTGACCTGCTTGTCCAAGAGCGTTGCGGATGCGGAATATACGTTGTTGAATGCGGCAGAGGGCAGTAGTGCGTTCAACATTACCAACTCCAGCCTCTGGAAAACGACCGGTACCAATAATTGGACGGTGCAGTTGGACGAAACCAAGTCGGCAGGGACGCTTTCGCTGAACACAGGAACGCTCGCGATTACCGACGACTACCAGACTGCGGGTTATCTGGACTTCACGGGCGAAGGGGGCTATTTCAACCTCCAACTTTCGTTTGATGGTCTGAGCGATATGAACGCAACGCAAGAATTGGTTGACTGGATGGCTGCGACGTACGGGACGGAGAATGTTTCCGCATTGGATGTCGGGAAAATTCAGCTTTCCTCCCTTTTCAGTGCCGACGGAACCGGGATTCTGGCGTGGGACTGGAGCCTTTACAACGCCGCCGAAACCCAGAACATTTCGCTAACGGGTCTGGCGGGACAGAACGTTCCCGAACCGGCCACATGGGGAATGCTCCTGCTGGGGATCAGCTTTCTGTTAAGACGAAAGCGGGCCAGATAGTGTTCTGCCCCGGGTGCGGGCGGCACGTTACTGCTTTGTCACAAAAATAAATATTAATAAAAGCGAACGCAGTGAGCGTAGTAAAAAGTTTTGGGAG
>JAUNBJ010000204.1 GCA_030535245.1 Planctomycetia bacterium
TAATCGTTATATCTTACCCCGTTCATGCGCCAGCCCTGCTCTGAAAGAGGGGAATAAGGTGCGTTTTCCACTGTCATTCCCCTCCATTGAAAGAGTTGGAATGGCCGTACTCCGTAATAATGAAACGTGCTAAACGAGTCATAACCATAACAATATCTTTCTTTACATCAATATCTTTAATGTGATACACTTTCAATCCCAAACTTTCCAAAAACCTCTGTCGTTCCGCATCGTATTCCACTTTGTTGTTATGGCTCTTCCCGTCAATTTCGATCACCAATCCGAGCACTTTTACATAAAAATCAACGATGTAATTTCCTATGATTCGTTGGCGATCAAAATCGATGTTATGGAATTTCCGATGATGAACTTTTCTCCAAAACAAAACTTCCGACAAAATACCAGCCCGACGTTTGTCTTTGGCAAGCTGTTTGAGGTCTGGATTAAATGGCAAATCATTGATAAAATGGCCCCGAATAGGAATACCATCGATTTCAATTTTTGGCGGATTCTGCATGGACGATTCCTCCTAATTTCCTTCCTGACCGGAATATTCCCCTTCTTTGAAGGGGTACGCCCGTAGGGCGGGGGGTAGTTCTGAAGTGGGAAAACGCTTTCTCTCTGCCAAAACACCCCGTCAGCCTTCGGCTGCCACCCCTCTAAAAGAGGGGAATAAGGGTACGCCCGAAGGGCGGGGGGTAGTTCTGAAGTGGTGAAAGCGTTCCCGCAGCAGAAACACCCCATCAGCCCCCGGCTGCCACCAGAGAAGTTTTCAAAAAATCACGTCGCATCATGTGCATCTCCTTTTAGGTTAAAATAAAAATCGTTGTCAAGTTGTTAATACGGTTCACCATTTCATCGCTGCTTCCGTTTTTTCCGGATTCTGCGGGTTGCCAATCATCGGCGTGGCAGTGTCCAGACGATGCAGCGTTTCCATCTCGTCGTCGGTCAGCGTGAAATCGAAAACGTCGAAATTCTCCCGCATTCGGTCGATGTGCGACGTTTTGGGAAGCACCGAAATTCCCCGTTGAATCATGCTCCGTAACGCAATCTGTCGCGGCGTTTTCCCATGTGTTTGGGCAATGTTTACCACTTCGGGAAGCGTGAACATTGTGTTTGCCCGCCCTTGTCCCAACGGGGAGTACGCCTGATGTGCCACGCCATATTTCTTCATCCACTGCGCCCACTCCCATTGTTGTGCAAGCAGGTGCGTTTCGATCTGGTTGACTGCAGGCACGACCTCGTTGAACGAAATCAGATCGATCAGTTGGCTGGGGGCGAAATTGGAAACCCCGATCGCGCGAATCGTTCCCGCACGGTAAAATTCCTCCAGCACCCGCCATGCCGCGTAAATGTTTCCGAACGGCCAGTGAATCAACACCATGTCCAGATAATCGACGCGAAGTTTTTTCAGCGATTCCGACAGCGACGCGCGAACCGCCTCCGTTTCGTGCGACTTGAACCAGACTTTGGTCGTGAGGAAAAGCTCCTCGCGGGGAATGCCGCTTTTGGCAATCCCGGCGCCGACCTCCGCTTCGTTTCCGTAGGCCTGCGCCGTATCGATGAGCCGATACCCGGTTTGGATCGCCTCCGCCACGCAACGTTCGCACACCTCGCCCGTCAGTTTGTAAACGCCGAATCCTAATATCGGCAGCTGAACGCCATTATTCAGGGTTAAATATTCCATCGTTTACTCCGTTCGTACTTTTAGCGAGTAAAATTAGTTCGGACGATTTCCTCCCGCCTGGGAAGTTCGACACCGGCGTTGATTCCCGCTTCTTTGCATTTCAGCATAAACGCCATGTTACGCCCCAGGGTACGCATGGTCTGCAACCCTTCGATATCCTGTCGGACTTCCTCCGGGGTATTGCCATGCACTGCGTTCCAGTATTGCGACGACACGATCGGCATCTGTGAAATCGTAAAATATTTATTCATCAGGTCAAACGTCGCGGTGGTTCCTGCCCTTCTGGCCGAAACGACTGCTGCGGCGGGTTTCAAATAAAAACAGCTTCTCGCGTTTAATATATTGGCGGCAAACAAACGATCCATAAAGGCGATCATCGCTCCGTTCGCGGAAGCGAAATATACCGGCGTTCCAAATACAAAACCATCGAACTGCCCCGCGATTTCCAGGCAGTCGTTCACCCGGTCGTTGAGAACGCATTTTCCAAGCTCCAGACATTTCTGACAGGCCAGACAGCCGGCCAGCGGTTTCGTCCCCAGCTGGAAAATCTCCGTTTCGACGCCTTCTTCGTTCAGCGTTTTTGCCACCTCCGACAACGCGGTAAAGGTACACCCTTCCTTGTGCGGACTTCCATTGACTAACAGAACTTTCATGGTCTTTTCTCCTTTTTTACTTCTTTTTCCAGTTGTTACCAAAACTTGTCTGATCGGTTTCCACCGCGCCACGGTGTCCGAAAACGTCGCAGGCCGCAAGGGATTCTTCCAACGCGTCGAACTCATCACGGGTCAGCGTAACATTCCACGCGCCGAGGTTTTCCAGAATCCGCTCCTGATTTTTGGAACCCGGAATCGGCACGACGTTCGGGTATTTGTGCAGCATCCACGCAAGGGAAATCTGCGCGTTGGTCGCCCCTTTGGCCGCGGAGTATTTCGCAAGGATGTCCAAAATGGGCTGGTTGCCGACGATGTTTTCTTTGGAAAGCTGCGGAACGAACTTTCGCACGTCGTCCCCCTCAAATTTCGTCTCGACCGTCACCTTTCCGGAAAGGAACCCGCTGGCAATCGGCGAGAACGGCACGACGCCGATATTCTGCTCCAGGCAGTACGGAAAAACCTCCTGTTCGCAATCCCGTTCCAGCATGGAATAGAGGTTTTGCACTGCCGAAACGGGCGTGACGCCGTGTGCTTTCGCGATGGTGTCCGCCGAAACCTGCGACAGACCCCATGCCCGGATCCGTCCATCCTGAATCAGCTTCCCCATGGCCTCCGCGACCGCCTCCACAGGCACCCTCTCGTTGACCCGATGCAGGTAGTACAAATCGACCCAATCGGTACGCAGATTCTTCATCGACGCTTCCAGATGACGGCCAAGGGAGTCGTACAAAGACGCTCCGTTCTCATAATCCTCCGGGCGGAGAAAGAACTTCGTGGCAAGCACGATTTTCTCCCGGAACGGCTCGATCGCCTTACCGACCAGCAGCTCGTTGTGTCCCGGAAAGAACTGTTCCCTGCCGTAGACTTCCGCCGTGTCGAAAAACGTGCAGCCAAAGTCGAACGCCTTGCGAATCGCCTCGACGCTGTACGCCTCCTCCGGCACCTTGCCATACCCGTGGGAAAATCCCATGCACCCCATCCCGATGGGCGAAACTTCCAGGTCTCTCAATTTTCTCGTTTTCATGTTCAATCCTCCTTTGGGACAAATTCTTTTTGTTTACCGATTCAATACTCCACCCGTGCTTGCTGGAAGGCGTCGTAACGCGTTCCTACGGGAGGATAGGGGGCAAGTTTTTCTTCCAGCTCCGCGACGTCGGCCGGCGTGAAGGGGAACTCGACCGTTCGTATATCTTCCTCCAAATGGGAAAGTTTCGTCGTCCCGAAAAGCGGTACGATGAACGGATACTTCGCCATCATCCAGGCCAGGGCAATCTGCGCCGAAGTCA
>JAUNBJ010000205.1 GCA_030535245.1 Planctomycetia bacterium
CGCCCCGCAAGGAGGTTTCTTTTACGCGAGCTTTTTCCGTCGCTGAAAACGCATTGCAAGGCACAAACCGCCCAACAGCAACAGCCAGGTCGCTGGCTCCGGAACTTTGGCAGAATCTATGCCGAGAACCAGATTTCCATTGACGATCCCCAACGACCAGATGTCCGCAAGCGAACCAGCCTGAACGCCCGCCTGGTAAAGCTCCAGCATTCTCGTAAGAAACAAGTCACTTCCGCTATTACCCGCGGTCAGGGTGTAGGTCATGTCACGGCTAAACCCTTCGTCCGGAAGCAAAATATCGAGCGTAGCGGTCTCATTGAACACAATATCGCCGACGACGATTCCAGTGCTTTTCCAGGCCGCTTCGTCCGTAAAATCGATGATGAATTGCCCATCGACCGTAAGTTCCCCGTTGATCGTCCCCTGCAAAATAATCCCCGGCTGCTCGTCGCTACCCGAAGCGGAAGTCGCATTGACCTGAACACCCGCTCCCGAAGCCACTCCAATCGCCGCACCGCTGGCAATTTTCAGAATCCCATCCTGCACCTTCGTTCCCAGGGAATACGCACTGGCACCCGTTTCGGGCAAATTCTGCGTCATATCCTTGGTCAGCGTCAGCATCCCCGTTCCGGTCTTGATCAGCCCCATCTTCCTGCCGCTATAATCCAAAATGTACCCATTGTAAACGGAATTCTCATCATTATTTCCACCTACTTTAAGGTACATGTTGGTTGCCGTGGATTCCGTACTTGGACGAATTCTTCCCGCTCCGGTGAGATTTCCCAGTTCAAATTCCTGACCGTCGGTTGTTGCAACCGTCACAAATAAAGCATTTACATTGTAATGTGCATTACCACTGGAACTCTTCGAGGTGGTAAGGTAGGTCGTATTATTCACATCAAACGTTCCCGCAAAGCCACTGTTGTCGCCCTGCAATCGAGTCTGTCGCGAGAATTTCACCGTCCCTGATCCGGTGAGGTTTCCAGAGTAACGAAGATCGTCTTTCAGGAAATCCAGCGTCGTTCCCGCCGCCACATCCACCGACGGTGTAAACGTGCTCGTGGAGCCGGAGTATTGCAAGGTTCCCGCAGTCAGCTGAATCTGTCCCGTTCCACTCACGTTTCCGGTCAGCGTCAGCGTTCCATTATCATTCGTCTGGACGGCAAACGTCGTTCCTTCCGCCAGAGAAATATTGTTGACCAGCGTTCCGCCATCGCCTGCAAATGCCAGATTCCCCGTTTCCTCGGTCGTGATCGCACCCGTGCCGATCGCGTTGACATGTGTGAACTTCACCGTCCCATCTTTGACTGTCGTGCCGCCGGAATAGGTGTTCGCAATATTTTCACCATTTTCATTTTTCCTGCAATTCAACGTCAGCGTTCCCGTCCCCACCTTTTCAATTGCCAGGGTGTAGGGTTTATCGGTTTGATTCTTGTCCCAGATTTGCGCGGTGATGGTATCATCCAAGTTCAAATTGCCGATACGAAGTGTGATATTGCCTTTATCCCCAGCTGTCTCATTACTAAGACGCATGTCCCCAAAAGTGCCGGACAAGGAGCCAAACTCGTAAACAGTATTATTTGCCGACGGCAAAAAGACGACCGCCCCAGACAATACGTAAGCGGCATCCTTGCTGGAACTGTTGGCATTCGTGAAAAAGAGATAATTCCCGCTGTGGTTCCATGTGCCCGAAAAGCCCGAATTATCGCCCGTTAGACGGATATAATTCTGTCCGACACTTGTGGAAACCGTCCCACCGCCGGAAATCTTGCCCGAAAGAATGAGATCACTTGTGTTTGTGTTGGCCTTCTTGAACTCCAAACTCGTCCCTTCATCCAATGCAAAATTGTTGGAAATCGTTCCGCCGTCACCTTCGTAAACCACCTTCCCAAACACCGTATCGCTGGTTTTGGTCAGCGTAACCGTCCCCGTTCCAATCGAGCCAGCATAATTCGTCGTAGTTTCACCGGTGGTCTCCCTGGTAGCCGCCTTCGTAAATTTCAACGTTCCGTTTTTCACCGTAATTCCGCCGGTAAACGTCGAATCGTTGTTCGTCAACGTCAGCGTTCCTGATCCCACCTTTTCAATCGCAATGGATTCACCGGTATCATTCCTCAGTCTGACGTTGAGTTCATCATCCTCATCCAGATTCCCGATACGAAGCGTGATATGCCTGTTAGCCCCAGCTGACTCGCCACTGAAACGCATGTCCCAACAGGTGCCGGACAGGGAGCCAAACTCGTAAACGGTATTATCTACCGACGGTAAAAAGACGACCCCAGTATTCGTTAGTTTATAAGCGGCATCCTTGCTGGAACTGTCGGCATTTGTGAAAAAGAGGTAACTTCCAGAATGTTCCCACGTACCCTCAAAACCCGAATTGTCGCCCGTCAGACGGATAAATTTATTTCCAGCAACGGTCGAAACCGTCCCACTCCCGGAAATATCGCCCGCAATAGAGAGGGTGCCATTGTCCTCGCTGGTTTGATTGAACGTCAAACTCGTCCCCTCATTCACGACAAAATCATTGAAAATCGTTCCGCCGCCACCTTCGTAAATCACTTTTCCGTACACCAAATTGTTCTCGGAGTCATATTCGGAATTGACATTGATCGTCAACGCATCGTCCGCCGAAGAACCAAACGCACTGGCGTGCGTAAACCGGATCGTCCCCTCATTAACGTTGATTATGCTCCCGGAATTGGAGCTTAACGCAGCTGCCGAGAATAGAATCGTCCCCGCTCCCGTCTTGTTTAACGTGGAAATGGATGCCCCACTGGTTTCCTGAAACTGCCCCCGTCCCGAAACGGTTAAGGTTGCCCCTTCCGCAACGCTCCATGTGCGTACATAAGGCGTTGCAGTACCATTGTTATTCCCCCAGATTCCCCGAATGGTGTAATTGGCACTGATTATTGAATCGGCGTTTACCGTAATGTTGTCCCGAAACAAAAACGCACCATAGCCACTACTTCCCTGGGTTGAAGAAATGGTACCGCCATTGAGGATGATGGGACCGATGTTGGTGAAATTCCACCCTGACAACATCAATACTCCACCCTGTTCGATGGTGTGGGTAACACTCCCGAGCGTGCTTGGGATAGGATTCTGCCCCTTCAGTTCCACCGTTCCACCATTTTTTATGGTGAAACCGCTACTGTTTTGGATAATCCCCACGTTTGAGGGGCTCCCTTTGTCATCCACGAGCGAACTTGAATCCAGAATCAGTCTCCCCGAAGTGACCGTCGTTGCTCCGGTGTAGTTCTGTGAGTTCGTGATCGTTACTGTCGCATTGTTCGTGACCTCGACAGACTCTGTTCCCGTGATGGCATATTGGCCGCTTATCGTTGTGTCGGTACTATAGACCACCGCATAGCCCGTCTGCGAAAAGGCGAACAATGCCAGAACCAGAAGGCAACCCGTAAATACACCCCATGTTAATCTACGGGGGGGGGGGTAAGATGTACTGCATGATAGTTTTCTCCAATGGAAAAGATAAAGGAATCTTGACTTTTGTATACCTTAACTTCGTAACATTTTAACCCCAGTGAATGGGTCTGTCAAGCAAAAAATATTATTTTTTTAAAAAATTTA
>JAUNBJ010000062.1 GCA_030535245.1 Planctomycetia bacterium
CGTTCGCTATGTTATTAGTGTTTATTTTCTTTTTATCCTGTTTATAACATGGACGGAACACTATTTATAACCTGGATGCAACTCGACGGGGAAAAATTCCTCCACGACCTGGTAAAACGCTTCGGCCGTAGACGCCGTGGCAATGGCAACGCGAAAACGTTTGGCATACGCCAGCCCCGTGCCGTAACAGGGAGCAAACCGCCGCATCATCATCGTCGATTCCTGCTCCGTGTGCTGCTCCAAAAGCAGGCGGAAATGCTCTAAAAGTAACGCCTTCTGCTCCTTTGGCGTCAGGGAAAAATTCCAGACCTCCTCCGGCTCGCCGGCCATGAGAAGCTGCGTTTGACGGAAAAACCACGGACGCTTCAACGCCTCGCGTCCCACCATCACGCCATCCACGCCGTAATCGTGAAATGCGCGGGCCGCCTGCCGGGGGGTGCGAAGGTCGCCGTTGCCAATCAGCGGAATCTTCCGAAGCACCGTTTTCACCGCAGCGATTTTCTCCCAGTCCGCCTCGCCGCGATACATCTGGCACGCCGTGCGGCCATGTACGGTCAACGCCTGCACTCCCGCCTCCTCCAGCATTTGGGCGTTCTCCAGAACGTTGAGGGAATCGGCCGACCACCCCAGACGAATTTTAGCCGTCACCGGAACGCTTCCCGCCGCCGCAACCACCTGCCGCACGATGTTCTCCATCTGCTCCGGGAATTGCAAAAGCCACGCCCCGGCATCTGCTTTGAGCGTCACGTCCTCCATCGGGCAGCCGAAATTCAGATCGATTGCTGAAATCGGAAATTGACGTAGCAGCTTTTCCGCCGTTTCCGCAAGGGCCTGGGCGTCGTTGTCCCAAATCTGCACCGCCGTGGGAGTGTCGCCGGGCCTGTCCAGCCCAAAGAGCCGGTCGGAAAGCCCCTTTCGCCGACGCTCCATTTCCAGGAATCCACGCGCATGCACCATTTCGGTCGTCAAAAGCCCCACGCCACCGAAGCGGCACACCATCTGACGAAAAGCCGCGTTGGAAAACCCGGCCATGGGGGCCAGCAAAAGTGGCGGGTCGATACGTAACGGTCCAATGTTCACGGCTCGCGTTCCAGTACGAACATCCGCAAAACGGACGGATTCGGCACCACGTCGTGCGCACGATCCCGATTCACCGGAAGCGTTTCCCACGCAAAGAGATACCGCCGATTCGGATTCCGCGAGTCAATCATCCCGCCCGTTTTCACACGCTGGTTTTCCTGCGGGTTTTCGCATTTTGTGCAGGCGGCTGGCGTCGCGGGCATTTTCGGGGCCGGGCCAATCGGTTTGAGCGTCGCGGGGTCAAGCTCGAATTCGCCCGACTTCTCGAATTTGCGGTTCCAATATTGAACCAGTTTGCCATTACGAACCCGAACTTCGCCGAAACCCAACTCCCCCGGTAGGCAGCCGCCCCCGGAAAAGACCCAGGAATGCGTCCAGTCGGTCGTCTGATAGGTTTTCCAGACCCCGTTTTCCAGCCGGGCCTGCATGAGCTGGTTGTTCTTGTTCGCGTCGTACCGGGTGTACGTCACGACCACGCGGTTTTCCGTGTCAAAACCGATACGGACATGGGAATTGAGCAACCCTTCCCCGTTCTGGAGCGGAGCGATCACCTCACCGGTCGCCCGTGTTACGGGGAGCGTAAGCGGCGTTCCGTCGCTCTTTTCCCAATGCACCAGATCGCGACTTCGCATGTACGAAAGATCATGGTTCGTCGCCGCATCGGGAGTGTCACGCCAGACCCACGTCACGTGGTACATTCCGTTGGCGTCGCGAGCCGGCCCCTGGAAATACGCATTGCAAGCCCCTTCCCCGTCGAACATCGGCTGGTCGAGGAACCGTTTCCACGTTTTCGTCGTTCTATCGTATTGGTTCCAAATCTGCACCCCGTTGCCAGAGCTGCCGTCCCGGTACGTGAAAATCATCGTGCCGTCGGGCGACCGAAAGAACTGCGGGTAGGTGACGCGGTTTTCTCGGGCCTTTTGCAGGGCCTCCTTCGACGTGTCCTGCGCCAACATCCGATGATGCGCCCGCAACGACGTGATGTCCATCGGCTTTTCCGCGCGAAAATAGATCAACGGTACGGCGTGCATGTTGCCGCTGACGTGCAGGATGTCGTCCGCGTCGAATGCCATGGCGATGTAATTATGCGAGTCCCACCCGATTTTCGTCGGGAGCTTCTGGAACGTCCACGCGGCGTCGGGCGATTTCTTTTGAGCGACCGTCATGCTTTTGTCCTCGGCGGAATAAAACGCCGCGAAAAGCTGGCCGTCCTTCTCCAAAAATGCGAAACCGACCGGATTCCCCGACCAGACCTTCGCGATCTCCTCCCGATGCATGATTTTCCACGGTTTTACCTCCTCGGCAAATCCTGCGGATACGAACAGCCAACAGCACAGCAACCAACGGATTTTCATCGTTTGTCTCCTTAAAATTCGGGAGTTACAGGAAATAAAAGGCACGAAAAAATCCCTCGTTCTTTCGTGCCTGGAAATTTTTCAGGAATCGTAACGATGTTTTCAACCAAACATCTTCCGGGCCAACAGCTCGGCAATCTGGACGGCGTTCGTGGCAGCCCCCTTGCGGAGGTTGTCGCTGACGCACCAGAACACCAGGCCGTTTTCACGCGAATAATCTTCACGCACACGCCCCAGATACGTGTCGTTGCTGCCGGTGCAAAGGCAAGGCATCGGATATACGCCGTTGTCCAAATCGTCCATCACCACCAGACCGGGCGTCGCGGCCCAGAGTTCCTTCGCCTCGGCCACCGAAACTTTGCGGGCCGTCTGGACGGAAATCACTTCACTGTGGCAGTTGGATACCGGAACGCGAACGCACGTCGGACAGATTTTAATCGTGTCGTCGCCGAGCATCTTCCACGTTTCGACAATCATTTTCACTTCTTCCGAAGTGTAACCAGGCCACTGCGCCTTGTATTTGTGCGAGCCAATCTGCGGAATCACATTAAACGCAATGGGGTGCGGGAACACTTCATTCTGATATTCCTTCCCCTCCAAAAACGCCTTGGACGAATTGACCAAATCCCGTTTTCCCGCCTCTCCCGCACCACTGGTGGCCTGATACGTGCAGACCTCCACCGCCAACAGCTTCGCGGCACGATGCAGCGGCTCCAACGCCTGAACCATCTGCGTGGTAGAGCAGTTCGGGCTGGCAATGATCCCCTTGTGCTTCATGATATCGTCCGGATTCACTTCCGGAATCACCAGCGGAACGTCGTCCTTCATCCGGAAATAGGCGCTCTCGTCCACCACAATGCAACCGTGCGCCACCGCCAGCGGAACGATCGCCGCCGCCGTGTCGTCCGGCGTGCTGCTGATGACCAGATCCACCCCGTCAAACGCCTCTGGCGTCGCTTCTTCCACCACCACGTCTTTACCGGCATACGGCAATACCTTGCCTGCCGAACGCTTGGAGGCCAGAAACTTGATTTGCTCCGTCGGGAAGTTGCGTTCTTCCATTAACTGACGGATGATGGAACCTACGGCGCCGGTGGCACCCATGACAGCGGTAACTTGAAACACGGTTCGACTCCCAAAAAAAGAGGAATGAATGGAATTTTGAAAAACATAATTCTTCATTTTATAACATAAAAAACCGATGATGTAAAGGAAGGGCCGTGGTATTCCATCGGCACTTTTGCCGCTATCAAACCTTTGCCGCGATGTAAGAAGAAAGGTTCCCCATGCTGTATATCGACTTGACGCTTCCCATCTCCAACGACGCACCACCATTTCCAGGGGACACGCCCCCCTACATCACCACGGACAAAACGATCGAAAAAGATGGTTTTCAGGTGCAGACCTGGACGCTTTCCAGCCATCAGGGAACCCACATCGACGCCCCCGCCCACGTTTTTCCAAAGGGGAAATGCCTCAGCGATTACCCCCTCTCGAAATTTATCCGTCCCCTTGGTGCCCTGTTTTCAAGCGAAACCGAACCTGCACCCAATTTGGAAATTTCCTTTAGCGACAGGGATATGGAAAAATTGGATGGGTCGTTTACCTCTGGGAGCGTCTTGATATTCCTCTCAGGCTGGCGAGAGATCGCGGAAAAAAACCATTACGACTACTTTCGGGATGCTCCGTCTCTCAAGCCGGAGTTTGCCGAATGGATCGCCTCACAAAAATTTTCCATGTTCGGCATGGACCTGCCCAGCCCCGACTGGTTCAACGACTCCAACCTGACATGTCACAAAATTTTACTGAAACAGGACATTTTGCTGCTCGAAAACCTCTACCACCCGGAAAACCTGCGGAAAGGGGCGGGACATCATTTGATGATCCATGCCGTGCCGCTTTCCGTGAGAAATGCGGAGGCCTCCCCCGTCCGGGTGTTCGCGTACGGGGAATAACGTCGTCCTCAAAAAACGGGAAATCAGTACCGGTAATCCTCGCTCTTTTCCCGAATCGGTTTTTTCGCTTCGTAGGATGCCTTTTCCTTATTCAGGGAATCGAGAATCTTCGCGTCCTGGGTTTTCTGGGCCACCTCAATCCCCTGCTGAACCCACTTCAGGGCCGAGGTGAAGTCCCCTTTTTCCGCATATCCGGCGGCCAGTGTGCTGAGGTATCCCGGTTCCTGAAACTGGGTCAGCTCGCACGCTTTTTTCCCCAGCTCAATCGCCCGGTCCGCGTTCCGCAGTCCGTCGTCCGGAGAAGTACACAGGATCCACGCCAGGTTGTTCAGCGACAGCGCATCCTCCGGGTCGAGCTTCAATGCGCGTTCGTAATCCCGCACCGACTCGGCATGTTTGCCCGCCATCAAATAAAACATCGCCCGAATCCCGTAGAATAATTCCGCCTGAACCTGGGTGGCCGCCGACATTTTCGCCGCCGCTTCCGGAGTGTCCATTTGCTTGTCAAACTGGAAAAGCTCCGCAACCTTTTTCAGCAAATCATACGCTTTGGTATATTGCTGCGACTCCAAATAGACCCCATAAAGCATACAATTCAGGTCGAAATTTTTCGGTTGTAATTTCAGCAATTTTTCCACTTCCGCAACCGCTTCGTCCACTCGATTCAACTTGACCAGCACGTTCAATTTCATCTGGAACGCTTCCTTGTTCGCCGGGTCGAAAACCATCGCCCGATTCACATCCTCCAGCGCCTCCTCGTATTTTTCCGACTCGAAGTACAGGCAGGCGCGAACCACGTAATCCTTACTGCTCAGCGGGTTTTTCTCAATCCGCTCCCCAAGCAGGGCAAGCAACGCATCTTTCCGCCCCAATTGGTACAAAATCCGAACCTCCAGGCTCTGAAGCTCCTCGTCGTCCGGAAGTTCCTTCAAGAGGGACTTCGCCAATGCCAGCGCATCCTCGACCCGGTTCTGGGCCAGCAGAATCTCGATTTTCAGCCGTTTCAATTCCTGAATTTCTTCGTTGCCCCCCTCGACGGCCGCAAACACCTTGATTTCCTCGTCCAACTCTTTCATGGCGTCGTCCAGACGATTGTCCAAAAGATACAGCCGCAAACGACTGCGACGGAAATCCCGCGAAAGCTCCGGCGCCAGCACAATCGCCCGATCCAAATCCCGCAGGGCCGCTTTTCGGTCGTCCTTCTCCGTCCAACGCGCACGCAGTGCCAACGATTCCGCCAAAAACACGACGTCGTTGTCCGGGTCTTTCTCCGCAAGCGCAATCCCACGATTCAGATATTTTTTCGCAAGCTCCATATCCTCGTCACGATACGGTTCGGCCTGAAAAATAGCATCCATCACGTGAGCCAAAAGCAGGTTTGCCATCGCGGAATCGGGATTCCAGGAGAGTACCTTCTCCACGTTCTTCCGCATTCCCCGAAGCACCGACAGCAGCGGTTTCAACTCCTTCTGCGACAAATTTCCCAAACGCTCCACCACGATTTCCGTCTGCTGGAGGATGGACGCCTCGGCCAGGCGTTGCACGAATTTTTTGTCGTCGTCGCTCAAATCCTGTTCCAGGATATTGTCGCACATCGTCCCTACGCGACGCAAATGGTCGATCGTCTTTGCAAACACACGCGCCAGAATCACTTCCTGAATCAGCTCGTCAGACGTCAGTTTTTCCAGATTCTGCGGAATTTTGCTCCATGGATATTCCCGCTTGATCTTCCATTCCGAAACGTTCGGAACCTCGCTGGGAATCCTGTTCATCCCCACTGGAAGATGACGCTCCAGGATCGTCACCCCCGGAACCTGCCCCGGAAGCGTGTATCGGACGTCCGTGGTCGTCAGTTTCCCGTCCGGCTCGATCTTCATCAGCACCACGTTCCCCGAATTACGATTCGGCACCACCAGGTATTTTCCGGCAGAATCCACCACAAATCCACGCGGCCACGCACCCCCCGACGGTTCCGCTTCCAGAAACGTCAGCTTGCCGTCGTTCTCCACCCGAAACGCCGCGATGCTGTTGTGCCCACGGTTGGCGACATACAAAAACTTCCCGTCCGGCGTGATTCGCATTTCCGAAGTCGCCGCGTACTGGTCCTTGGGAAAATCCCCCGGAAGCGTGGAGATCGTCTGAAGCGTCTCCAGCCCCCCGTCGTTCTTTTGGCGAAAAACGGTCACGGTATTGGAAAGCTCGTTGTCCACATACACGAACGGCAACTGCGGGTGGAATACCAAATGACGTGCCCCCGAACCTGCTTCCACCGACGCCGATGCCGGGTCGTTCGGAACCAGTTCCCGTTTGCCGTCCTTTTCCGCCCAACGGTAAATCCAAATCTTGTCGGTTCCCAAATCACAAACGTACGTGAAACCGTTCCGCGAAATATTCACCGAATGCGGGTGCGATTCCTTCTGACGCTGCGGATTCACGCTTTGCCCCTCGAAGTGAAACTTCTGGAGCACCTCTCCCGGAGCACCGTTTTCCTCCAGTTTTATCCGGGCGAAATCCCCATTGCCGTAGCATGTAACCAGCAAGTCGTTTTGGTCCATGGCCATGTGACACAACCATGCGCCTTTCGCAAACGTCGTTTGGGGTTCCAGCCGTACCAGTTGGTCCCCTTCCACATGAAAACCGACCAGATTCACATCCTGCTCGCAGACCGCATACACGGTTTTCCCATCCGGCGACCCCTGCAAATAAAATGGCGTGTCCACCTCCACGACCTTTTTCGGCTCCGTGAGTTTTCCGGCGGCAACGTCCAAATCCGACACATAAATCCCATGAACCGACGCGTCTTTCCCCTGCACGGCAAAATAAACGCGGCTGGTCTGGGCCATTCCCGACACCGAAAGAACAAAAAGCAACGCGAACACGCCAATCCATCGCATGGTGTTTTCCTTATATAAAATATACAAAATACCTAAGGGTTGTCCAAATCTCCCATATTATACGCAAAAAAAGAATGAAACGCAAGACGGGTTTCCTATGAAAACGAAAAGAAACCCAAAATACATACAATCCCAAAATACACAAATAAAGAGCACAGAAATTAGAAAGCGTCTTTTTTTGCGAAAGGAGCTTTTCTGCCCTTTACAATTCTGGAAAAAACACATATAATAAAAATATCTTCATAAAGACTGACAGGATGTTTCGTCTTGGAAAGGATTCGACCATGAGCCTGAACCTTGCGCTTGATTTTCAATTGGCGGCGGAAAAGTATCGCGACTATCCGGCGATCATTTACAACGGATTGCATATCACGTATGCGGAGTTGGCCAACTCGGTACGTCACTGGACGATTCTGCTTTCCCGCATGGGGGTTTCCCGTGGGGATCATGTCGCCATGGTCATGCCGAATGTCCCCGAATTTACGATCGCCTACTTCGCAATCCTTCACCTGGGGGCGATTGTCGTGCCGTGTAACACGCTTTTAACGGGGCACGAACTGGCGTATCTGATTTCGCATTCCGACTCGAAATATGTGCTGGCGTACCACAATTGTATCGCAGTGTGTGCCCAGGCATGTCGGGAGGTGGACGGTTGCTCCGGAGTGCTGGTGACAGGAACGTACGAGGCGGGTAAAGAATTTTTGCCGGACGAATACCGGGACGACCCCATTTTCTGGATGGACGACGAGATCGCGAAGTTGGAGGATGTTTCGCGGGTTTCCAGCGAGGAAGTGACGCTGTATGCCGAGCATCGGAACACCCCGGACTGGCGGTATCTTCCGGAGGGAGATTTCGAGCAATCCCCGTGGCCCGCAGGGGATACCGAGGCGACCGAAGCGGTCAAAACGAGAATCCCGGTAGGCGGGTACGAAGAAGGGCCGCGCGAGGGGGGGACGTGGGAATCGGTACCGTCGGCGGATGGGCGTCGGGAGGCTACGTGGAGTCCCGCTCCGATTCCGACCGACCCGAACGACACGGCGGTTATTTTGTATACTTCCGGCACGACCGGGTTCCCGAAGGGGGCGCAGCTTTCGCATTTCAATCTCTATTCCAACGCGATGTTTGTGCGGGAGGTGATGACCGGTTACAAACCGGGAATGCGGACGATCGCGATCCTGCCGCTGTACCATTCGTTTGGCCAGACGTTTGTGCAGAACTCGGCACTGTTTGCGGGGGCGACGATCGTGATGGTTCCGCGTTTCGACCCGAAGCGGGTGCTGACGGCGATGGTAGAGCAAGATGTCAACGTTCTGGCGGGGGTGCCGACGATGTTGATTCACCTGTATCGCATGCAGCAGAAATTGAAGCTGGACGTATCGCGTATTTTTCAGATTGTGTCGGGGGGATCGGGGCTGCCGGTGGAGGCGTACCATGAACTTTGCAAGACGTTCCCAACGGCGGGGATTTACGAGGGGTATGGGCTTTCGGAAACCAGTCCGCTGGCCACGGCGAATCGTCCGGGAGCGAAACCGAAGCCAGGTTCCATCGGGGTGGAGATTACCGGTTCTCAGGTCCGTATCATGCGGGAGGATCGTTCGTTTGCGGCGCCGGGCGAAGTGGGCGAGATTGTCGTGCGTGGGCACAACGTGATGAAGGGGTATCACAAAAATCCGCTGGCCACACGGCAGACTTTCGTCAACGCGTGGCTTTTGACCGGCGACATGGGGTACATCGACGACGAAGGGTACGTCTTTCTGGTGGATCGGAAGAAGGACATTATCATTCGGGCGGGCATGAATATTTATCCACGGGAAATCGAGGAAGTCCTGCACGCGCACCCCTTCATCGATCAGGTGGCGGTGGTGGGGATTCCGCATCCGGTTCATGGCGAGGATGTGGTGGCGTTTGTCACGGCGGTGCAGGGAGCGGTTCTGGAGGATATGGAACTTCACCAATACTGTCGTCAGCGTCTGGCGGCGTACAAGTGCCCGCAGAAGATTCTACTTTTGGACGAGATGCCGAAGAACGCCACGGGAAAAATTATCAAGCGCGAGTTGAAAAACCGGTTGTCAATGGGGGAAAAATAGGTTATAATCAGAGCGAGAGACGTTGGAAAAGGATTTTCACGGAGAAAATACAATGAACAAGGGATGGAAGAAACGAACGGTTTATGGGATTCTGCTGGTGCTGTTGTTGGGGCTGGTGTTTCAGGCAGGCTGCAAGAGTTTCGTAAATAAAAAGCCCGATACGCCCAACACGGTGGAGGGATTCCTCAGCCAGCCGCGTCCGGGGGATAATTTGAGAATGGAAAAATAGTATCGCACCATGGCCAATCCGCTCCGCAATTTACCGACGCTGTCGGACATTCTGGAAAGTTCCGTCGTTAAAAGTTTGCTGAACAAGCTCAGCCGGGGGGAAATCGTTTCCACGTCGCTCAACGTGCTGGACGAGCTGCGAAACCGGGCGCAGATTGCGGCGACCGAGCGGACACTGCCGACGGTGACGGAGCTTGCCGACGTGATCGTTCAGAAAATCACGATGGGGGATCCGTCGTGGATTGGGGCGGTGATCAACGCGACGGGCGAGCTTTTTCCGGAAACGCTGGGAACGTTTCCGTTGGTTCAGGAAGCGGTGCGGGCCATTTCGGAGCTGGCGGGCGATTACTGTGGCATGGGGAATCCGCTTTCGGTGTGGAGTCCGCGACGGCAGGAGTTGTCGATCGAGAAGAATCTTCAGCGTTTGACCGGGGCGGAGTCGTCGCTGGTACTGAATTCGA
The DNA here is from genome assembly GCA_030535245.1 of Planctomycetia bacterium. Taxonomy (GTDB): domain Bacteria; phylum Planctomycetota; class Planctomycetia; order Pirellulales; family Thermoguttaceae; genus RGIG3701. Next base: position 10,061 of record JAUNBJ010000062.1, read on the forward strand.
CATCGGGGGGGCTTTTGCTGGTATTTTCGGAGCTGGCGCGGGATACGCGGCTGGTGGTTTCGCGGGGGCATCTTTATGAAAGCCGCCGGCGGAAATACCGTCTGCCCGACCTGCTCGACGCGTCGCGGATGGAGCGGACGGAAGTGGGAACGACGAACCGGACGTTGATCACCGATTTTCAGCGGGCACTGGAAAACACAGACGTTCCGACGGCGGTCTTTTACGCGTATCCGGGGCATTACAAGGTGGTGGGTTCCGCCGAAATGCCGCCGCTGGAAGATTTGCTGAAGCTGACCCGCCCGGCCAAAATTCCGGTAATCGTGGAGATGGGACTGGGGGGGGTGATGGATATCGACGCGATGATCGGCAACCACATTCCGTGCGCGAAGCAGCTTATCGCGGCGGGTGCCGACGTGGTGCTGATGACGGGCGATTACCTGCTCAATGGGCCGCACTGTGGGATTTTGCTGGGGAAGCACGACGTGATTCAGCGGTTTCGCGACAATCCGTTCTGTCCGCCCATGGTCGCCAACGCGATGATTCAGACCGGTCTGGAAGCGACGTTGTTGAAGTACATGGATTCCCAGAACATTCAAATGGCGTTGCCGATCCAGCAGCTTTTGCAGGCGTCGGTGGAAAATCTGCGGTATCGTGCGCAGCGGATTGCCCGGCGGCTGGAGACGCTCACGTCGGTTGGAACCGTGACGGTTCGCACGGTGGAATCGCGTCTTTTTGGCGGCCACCCCGACACGCCCGGTCTGGAAACGGTGCAGCTTTGCATTCATCCGAGCGTACCTTCCGGATCGTCTGCCCGGTCCGAGCTGGCCAAGCTGACGCACTGCCTGACCAACTGTCACCCGGCGGTTTGGGGACAGGTGGAGAGCGGCACGCTGGTACTCGATTTACGGACGGTTTTTCCACGCCAGGACGCCCTGCTTGTCGAGGCGTTTGAGAACATGCGTGGTGTTGAGATGTTGGACACGTAAAGGCCCCCATGAAAAAGCGAATTACAGGAGAAAACGAATGATCAGTCGTCGTCAATGGATGTTGACCGCCGGTACGCTGGCCGCCGGGGCGCTGAATGCGGAAAGTGGGGTTGCTTCGGAAGCAGCGGTTTCGGAAAAGGAAATTTCCTTTACGCGAACGTTGCCGATTCGGTATGATGTGGACGTGTTCATTGCTGGCGGTGGGCCTGCGGGGACGGCGGCTGCGGTTGCGGCGCGGAGTCGTGGGGCACGTGTTTTTCTGGCCGAGGCGCACTCCTGTTTTGGCGGCATGGGGACGGCGGGCCGGGTTCCGGTATTCATGCAGATGTCCGACGGCGAGCATTTTCTTTGCGGCGGTTATGGCAAAACGGTGGTGGATACGTTGAAAAAAGATCGCCTGTTTCCCGGACCGGCGACCGATATTGAATCGCTCAAACGGGTGTACGACCTTCTGGTCAAGGAATCGGGGACCGATTTCACGTTTTATACCACGTTCTGCGAAACGGTCGTTTCGGGCGGGCATATCGACGCGGTGATTTGCGTGGCTCCGACCGGAATGTTCGCGGTGCGGGCCAAGGTGTACATCGACGCGACCGGCAACGGTGACCTGGCCGTGCGTGCCGGGGCGAAATTTGAAAAAGGGGACGCCGAAGGCCACATGATGCCGGGGTCGCTTTGCAGCCTTTGGAGCGGGATTGACTGGGCGAAGTGGAATGCGGCGCGTCCGAAAGGGATTCCGCAGCCGCAGGGGTACAAGCTGAAGCAGGCGATCCAGGATGGCGTATTCAGCGTGCCGGACGAGCATTTCACCGGGGTTGCGGAATTGGGAGGAAACCTTGGGGGGGCCAACATCGGGCACGTCTTTGGCGTGGACGGGACGGACGAACGTTCCATCACCGACGCCCTGCTCTGCGGTCGCCGGAGCATGAAGGAATTTACCCGTTATTTCAACGAGTATCTGGAGGGTTTCGAGGAGGCCAAAATGGTCGATACCGGTTCCCTTCTGGGGATTCGGGAAACGCGGCGGATCCTTGGCGATTATGTGCTGTCACTCGACGATTACAAAAAGCGGGCCGTTTTCCCGGACGAAATCGGTCGTTACGCGTATCCCATCGACATTCACCCCCTTTCCCCGAACGCTGTCAATCTGGAACGGCACCGCAAGGAATTTGATCAGGAGTTCCGCTACGCGAAGGGGGAAAGCTACGGCATTCCGTATCGTACCCTGACGCCAGTCGGGTGGGACAATCTTTTGACGGCGGGCCGCTGCATTTCAAGCGACCATTACGTTCATGGTTCCGTCCGTGTCATGCCGGGCTGTTTTATAACCGGGCAGGCTTCCGGCATGGCGGCGGCGTTGGCGGTGGAATCGAAACAGTCGGTTCATGATATTGACGTGAAAAAACTGCAAACCTGCCTGAAGGATTTTGGAGCGTACCTGCCCAACGCGTGAAGTTTTGTTCGAGCCGTTTTTTGCATGGTGGCGATCCATGCCGGACGTGTAAGGTGCAAGGAAAATTTTCCGGCGGCCTCTCGATTTTTTATGGGTTTATGCTATGATAAACGGGTTGGAACTTCTGTCCGTCCGATTTAGCAAGTGAAGGATTGTATCATGCCTCCGCATTATATTTTTGAGATGTCCCGTGTCGGCAAACGGTATGGGGAAAAGGTCGTTTTGCAGAACATCAGTCTGATGTTTTACTACGGGGCCAAGATCGGGATCGTGGGCGAAAACGGTGCCGGAAAATCGACCCTGTTGAAAATCATGGCCGGAATCGACAACGATTTTGACGGGGAAACCAAGCTGGCCAAAGGGATGACGGTAAAGTACGTCGCTCAGGAGCCGGAACTGGAGCTGGACGCGACGGTTCGGGAGAATTTGATGACGGCGGTCGCACCGATTCAGGCGAAGCTGGTGGAGTTTGAGGAAATCTCGATGAAGCTGGGCGATCCCGATGAGGAACCGAATTACGATACGCTCATGGATCGGATGGGGAAATTGCAGGAGGAAATCGACGCGGTAAACGGCTGGGAGCTGGACCGGACGATCGACATGGCGGCCGACGCGTTGGTGTTGCCGCCGGACGACGCATTGGTGCGAAAGCTCTCCGGTGGGGAAAGGCGACGGGTGGCGTTGTGCATGGCACTTTTGGAGAAGCCGGACCTGCTTCTGCTCGACGAGCCGACGAACCATCTGGATGCCGAGACGATTCAGTGGCTGGAGGGGACGCTCCGCGACTATCCCGGAACCGTGATCATCGTGACGCACGACCGTTATTTTCTGGACAACGTGACCAAGTGGATTCTGGAGCTGGAAAACACGGTCGGGATTCCGTTCGAGGGGAATTACTCCTCGTGGCTGGCACAGAAGGCGGAACTGTTGCGCGTATTGGAAAAACGGGAAACGCTGCGTCAGAAAACGTTGCAGCGGGAGCTGGAGTGGATTCAGATGGCGCACAAGGGGCGGCAGCAGAAGAATCAGGCGCGTATCAAGGCGTACGACCAGCTTGCCGGGCAGCAGACCATCGACACCACGAGCGACGCGATCATCCAGATCGCTCCGGGGCCGCGGCTGGGGGAAAAGGTATTGCGGTTTGACGGCGTTTCCAAGGGGTACACGATCGGGGGGAATCCCGTCACGCTTTTAGACGACGTATCGTTCAACATCCCACGCGGGGCCGTGGTGGGGGTCATTGGGCCGAACGGGACGGGCAAAACGACGCTGTTTCGGATGATCGTCGGCGAAGAAAGCCCGGATGCCGGGACGATTGAAATCGGCGATACCGTCCAGATGGCGTACGTCGATCAGCACCGCGACGCACTGGACGACACCCGGACGGTATTTCAGGAAATCACGGACGACAAGGACGTGATCGAGCTGGGCACGGTCAAAATGAATTCGCGGGCGTATGTCTCCCGATTCAATTTTCGCGGCCCCCAGCAGCAAAAACAGGTCGGGCAATGTTCGGGGGGCGAGCGGAACCGCGTCCATTTGGCCAAACTGCTCAAGCGGGGCGGGAACGTTCTGCTGTTGGACGAACCGACGAACGATCTGGACGTGAACACCATGCGGGTTTTGGAGCAGGCGATTCAGGACTTTTCGGGGTGTGCCCTGGTGATCAGTCACGACCGGTTTTTCCTCGACCGGATTTGCACGCATATGCTGGTATACGAGGGGAACGGCAAGGTCCGATTCTTTGAAGGGAACTTCCGCGACTACGAGGATGCCTTGCGGGCCGAAGACCCCGGTCGGCTGGAACACCGGCGGAGCAAGTACAAGAAAATCGTCTGACGTTTTCATCGACAAACGGGGGAGAGAAATTTCCCCCGTAGGGATGTTCAGAGTATCATCAAGATTAAAAAATAAAAGAAGAACATCGCCAGGCAGCCGATTGCGCAGCCCGCCGCCCCCTGCAGCAGGTCCTTCTCGAGCTGTTTCTTTTTCAATTCTTCCAGATTGGGGCAGTTGCTGAAAAGGCAGACCTCACCAACATCCAAACGCGTCTTGGCATCTCTTAAAAAGAAGGGGGACGTCGTCGAGGTTGCAAACGTAGGGATTCCGAATTCCAAATCTCGCGATTCCCCAGGGGAGAGCCAGACTACGATCCCCTTATCCGGATGATTGCAGGAAAAAACATGTTTCCCACATGTTGGGGTAATCTGGAATTGACGCGTTCCCTTGGGTATTTCCAGCAACTCGCCATTCCAATAGATGTAGGGGTTGATCAACGTTGAGGAGACGTTTTTCAGATGGACAGAAACCGGTTCGTTCAGCGATTGCAGGTGGTTGCGAGCGGCGATATTCGTCGCGTCCAGCGATAAAACCCTGGCGTACAACCGTTTGGCATTTTTGTAGTCCTGGGCATCCATGGCGTCGGAGGCCTGTTCCAGAAGATACTGGATGCAATACGTGCGGCTGGCGGCTCCGGCGGCGGTGAAGGAAATACGCTCCGTTTCATTGGCGTAGCGGAGGGCACGCTGGAATTCCGGGATTTCCTCCAAAACGAACTTCGTCTGCTGCGACGCCTCAACGAGATTCGGGACGTTCAGTCTCACCAGCACTTTGCCCATGTACGCCTGCGCGTTCTCCGGTTCCTGGTTGAGCACCGCTTCCAGCAGCTGGTCGGCCTTCAGGTAGTCCCCATCTTCGATACAGTGCATCGCACGACGGAACATGGGAGAAACGGTATCCACGGACGGGGGCAACGGCGGAGGAACCACGCCACTACGCGGTAAAGCGGGAGGGATCGGCGGAAGCGCGGAAGCGGACGGGGCGACAAATTCCTTGCGAACCAGCTTGCGGATTCCATGAACCAAATCCTGCATGAAGCCGAGTTTCCCCATGTCGAGGGCCTGCAAGTGCGAAAATTCTTCCGGCAGGGCGTAAGGGTCCATGTCACGGTAGGCGGGGATGAGCGTTTTTTTCCGACCTTCCCGAATCAGGGCGAGGAACCGCGACCATTCGTTTTTCACCCACACGGCGTTAAAATACTCCGGTTTCGTGCCGAGAACCACCATCACCGACGCGGATTGCAGGGCCGAAAAGATGTACGGTTCGTATTCCGTGCCGAGTTTGTCCTCCAACGTGATGCGTGCGAAAAAGACACGAAATTTCATCTCGGTCAGCTCGTTGTACAACTCCTGAGCCAGCACGCTGTCGGGCGTTCGCCTGCCGTTGGCGTCGGTTTCCTTGTAGCAGAGGAACACGTCGAACGGCTTCTCCTGAGCCACGACGGACAAAATCCCTCTCTGAATCGTGTCGATGGCCGCCGCTTCGGTTTCGTAAAGCCGCGCCGGCTCCCCCGAAGCGTATTTCAAAACCTGCCGGTAGTTCGGGTCGGACAGAATCGACGTTTTTCGTGTCCGGTTGCAGGTGGGAATCCGCCGGTGTGTTTTCGGATCCTCCACATATTCCACACCAAAATCGCACAACACCACGCCCCAGTACGCTTCCGGGTCGGTGGGGTCGTCGTTCAAAAGCGACTCGAACATGCCGCGTGCCCGGTCGTATTCCCCAGCCATGCGGAAACGATTGGCTCGTTCGTACAATCCCCGCCGTTTGTCGCCGTCCGCCCGTGGGAGCGTCATGGTGGAACCGCAGTAACGGCACGTTCCAACCGTCGCGTTTTCCGCCACTTCCAGATCGCCGCCGCACATCTTACACTTGAATACAATCATGGAACCGTTTTCATGCTAAACTTCAATAGGCACCTTCTAAAAACCGTTTTGTACCGGAATTGGGTTTTTAGAAGTTGCCAATACTATTTTTCCTGCAAGCAGTGTCGATTTCGCTGCTCCATCAGTTCCTGCATCTGGACGGAAAGCGCAAGGGCAGCGGAAGAATCTCCCCCCACCACGGTCGCATGGAGCTGCTCGACCGTCGCCTGAATCTTTTCCTCCAACGGTCGCAGTGCGTCAGAACTCATCGGGTCACTGTAAAGCACCAGCTCCGACAACTTCCGCAGCACGTTTTTCAATTCCCCATCCTCCACCTGCGGAAGGAGCGATTCCAGCTCGGCCCGCAATCCACGCAGGAAACGGACTTTTTGCTGCACACGATTTTCCAACCGCGTCACCTCCTGCCGCCCCAGGTTGGTCAGTAGCAGGCTGATGCCGTAGGTTCCCAGAAGCAGCACGTTTACGAAAAACGCCGCCCAGAGGGGAGCGTGGGTCGAGAACGTCATGAAAACGCCCGCCGACAGAAATTGCAGCACCAAATACCCCAGCGACAGATAAAACACCGGGTAGGTGAAAAACCACGCTTTCACCATGTTCGCTTTCCGAACCTCCCCCCAAAGCAATCCCCCTTCCAACACGAGGGCCAGCAGGGAAAAGACAAACGACGTCCAGAAAACGTCGTTCCGCGTAAACGGAATCCCCCAGGCCGCCGTGCAGAACAGCACCGCCAGCAAAACCAAAACCGCAAACAGCGTTATCGGAACCCGTTTCATTGCTGCTCCTCCCGTTTCCGCCCACACTGGGGACAAAAGTTAAAAGGTTTCTCAAAGGCAAAACCACAATTCACGCAAAACCCCAGCGACGTCGGCGGAACCACCGGAGGTACCGGAGGCACCGGAGCCGGGGAATCCATGCCTCGCATTACCGGCTGCACCGCTTCGGAGAACACGCCGCCCACGGCACCCCCCACCGCACCGCCGACTCCGGTCATCATCCCCAGCCCGATTCCGGCACTGGAAAAATTCCCCGTCCCCTCGTTTCGGGCCAAATTCTCCGCTACGTCGAACCCCCGTTCCTGCTGGTACGTGTACCCTTCCGCACGCCGCTTTTCCGCCAGGCTCTGCGCCTCGATCACCCGCTTTTTCGCCTCGGTTTCCTGGTCGATAATCTGCACCTGCTGGCGGATTTTCGCCTCGGTAATGTCGGCAAACTGCCGGAAATGCAACTCCTTGAACTTCTCGTACTGCGGGTCGCCGTCCGGCTTGACGACGTTCATGACGAAAAATTTCTCCAACAGCACGCCATAGTCCGCGAAATCCGGAACGATCTTCCCCCGCAAGGCGTCGGAAAGTGCCGTCAGGTGCTCGTCGATCTCGAACACGCTGATTTTCTTCTCCCGGAACGTCTGGGCCAGATACGTTTTCACCCGCGTCTGCAAAAACGCCCGAAACAGCCGGATCAGCGTTTCCTGCGTCAGCTCCCGTTCCGTACCGACCACCTTCACCAGCAGCTTCCGCGAATCGGCCACCCGCAGGCTCAATTCCCCCGACGCTCCCACCGAAATGGGGAATTGGTAGGTCGGTTCCAGAAACTGCACGCGACTGTCCGTACCCCACTTGACCGCCAACTGCTCGGTTTTGTTGATGAAGTAAACCTCGCAGTGAAACGGCGTTTCTCCCCCCGTTGGCGCGGCAAAGAACTTGCGTACCAGCGGCAGATTCGCAGCTTCCAGCGAATACCGCCCCGGCCCGAACAGGTCCAGCGCCTGCCCGTCGCGAAAGAAGACCGCTTCCTGCGATTCATGAACGATCAATTGCGTCGCGGTGTTGAAATCTTCGCACGGATGTTTCCAGATAAAGACGGAGTTATCGCCTTCGTATTTGATGATGCTTGCAACGGCCATTTTTTCCTCCCCTTGGGTTTGTGTTCCGATACGTATAGTTTACCGTTTCCAATCGCTTTTTGTCAAGCGGGGTGGACAATTTTTGTCCAGGGCGGTACCTTCCCATTTCGTGGAGGCATTCGTGATGGCCTTGAGGCCGACGCGAACGTTGCGTGTTTTGCAGGCAACTCGATTGGATCGCACCCCGAAAATGACGGCGAACTTCCCACGGGCTTGAATTTTCCATATAATAGTGTATGATGTTAGACATGATGAAGAAATTTTTGCTTTTGGTATTGCTCTGGACGCTTGCCGGTTGCACCCCTTCGGAACCCCCCCGAAGCGGAAAACCGCATATCGTGGCCAGCTTTTGTCCCATGGTCGATTTCACCCGAAAAATCGCGGGAGAGCATGCGGTCGTTACCTGCGTCATTCCGGACGGTATGGACATGCACGAATGGGAACCCTCCCCCGCCGACGTGGTGGAAATCCAGAAAGCGGACGGATTCGTATATAACGGGGCGGGAATGGAACACTGGGTTCCCGCGCTGCTCGATTCCATGCCGGGGCTTCGGGAAAAATCGGTCTGCACTTCCCGTGGAATCACGCTTTGCGGGGAACATGCCTGTGAGCACGACCACCACGACCACGCACACGACCATGACCATCACACGCACGCCGAGCATGCCCCTGACCCGCACGTCTGGCTGGCTCCCGCCAACGCGAAAAAGCAGATGGAGAACATCCTGCATTTTCTGGTGAAACTCGACCCGGCTCACGAAGCGGATTACACGAAAAACTACGCGAAATACGCCGCCCAATGCGACCAGCTCGACGCCGAATGGAAAGCGACCGTCAAGGCCATGCCGGTGAAAACGTTGCTGGTGACGCACGAGGCGTTCGGGTATCTGTGTGCCGCGTACGGTCTGGAGCAGGAGGCGGTGGAAGGTGCGTTTTCCAATTCCGAACCTGATCCCGCGAAAATGATCGGCACGATCCGTCTGGCAAAGGAAAAGGGAATCCGTGTGGTATACGTCGATTCCGAGTCCAGCTCCAAAGTGGCGCACGTGTTGGCCAGGGAAATCGGTGGTGAAGTCCGCGTCCTGAACCCGATGGGACGACTGTCTCGTGAGGAAATCGTAGCGGGCGAGGATTATTTCTCCCTCATGCGCAAGAACATGGCGGCACTGAAATGATGCTGGAAGCCCGACACCTCACGTTTGCTTACACGTCGGAAATCACGGTTTTGCAAGACCTTTCGTTTTCCGTCAATGCCGGGGAGTTCGTCGGAATCATCGGGGCGAACGGGTCGGGGAAAAGCACCCTTTTGCGTTTGCTGCTGCACCAGCTGGAGCCGACTTCCGGCAAGCTGTTTCTCTGGGATACCGACGTCCGAAACGTTCATGACTGGACACGTGTCGGGTACGTGCCGCAGAATCACCAGTACCTGGGCAGCGCCTTTCCCGCCACGGTCGAGGAACTGATCCTGGCCAACATGTACTCCCAAATCGGAATGTTCCGTTTCCCCAACGCGTCCCACCGGAAAAAGGTTCGCGAAGTGCTCGAACAGGTCGGCATGGAAGGCATGGAACGGCGACGCATCGGTACCCTTTCTGGCGGGCAAATGCAACGCGTGTTGATTGCCCGCGTCCTGGCCAACGCTCCAGAATTGCTGATCCTCGACGAACCAACCAACGGCATGGATTCCGAATCCGCCAGCTCCCTGTACGACCTGCTCCAAAACCTCAACCAAACGCAAGCCATTACCGTCCTGATGGTCACGCACGACCTGCACCGGGCCAGCGCGTTTCTCGGACGCATTTTCTGCCTGGAGGAGGGGAGCCTCGTCGAACTGCAACGCGACCAGCTTTTGCACGAACTGCATCACCGCCACCGTCACCCCGACGGAACCCGCGAATGCCATTGCGACCCCTGAAAACATGGAGAAGAACCCCTCCCCCAACACGTTTCCAGATTCCTGTTTATAAATATTCCTTTGTGGGACACCGCACCATGGAACTGTTTCAATACGAATTCATGCAACGTGCGTTTCTCGTCGGAACGCTGTTGGCCGTCATTATTCCCTGCATCGGAATGACCGTAGTGCTGAAACGCCTGTCGATGATGGGGGAATCGCTCGCCCATACGTCGCTGGCCGGCGTCACGTTCGGCATGATCCTCGGATACAATCCCACGCTGTGCGCGACCCTTTACTGCGTGCTGGCGGCACTCGGAATCGAGCTTTTACGCAAAAAATTCCCCCAGTACGCCGAAATGGCAATCGCCATCATCCTCTCCGCAGGAATCGGCATGACCGCCCTGCTCTCCCGATTCGTTTCCAGCAGCGCCAGTTTCCAGAACTTCCTGTTCGGTAGCGTTATGGCCATCAGCGACTTTGAACTGGGGCTGGTCGCCACGGTAGCCCTGCTCGTGTTTCTGATGTTCGTGCTTCTGTACAAAGAACTGTTTTACGTCGCACTGGACGAACCTGCCGCGAAACTTGCCGGCGTGCCGGTGGGACGGGTCAATTTCCTGTTCACCATCCTCACCGCTGTTACCGTTTCCATCGCCGCACGAACCGTCGGAGCACTTATCGTGTCGTCGCTTCTGGTCATCCCCATCGCCTGCGCCATGCGGCTGGGGAAAAGCTACCGACACACCGTCGTCTGGGCCATGCTGATCTCCCTGTTCGCGACCGATTTTGGGCTGTATCTCTCCTACTACACCCGTACCCCGCCGGGAGGAACCATCGTCATGGTGGAAATTACACTGCTTCTGTTCCTGCTGCTGCTTCCCCAAAAGTAGTGCTTTGCCATGCAAAGAAATCTTATACACTAAATCTTATAAACAGAGTAAAATGTTTTGGGAAGTGGGGTCTAGTGTTCCGTCCATGTTATAAACAGGATAAGAAGAAAATAAACACTAATAACATAGCGAACGCAGTGAGCGTAGTAAAAAGTTTTG
>JAUNBJ010000206.1 GCA_030535245.1 Planctomycetia bacterium
TCTGGCCTCCCTCTCTTTCAGAACGCCCTCCGGGCCCGGGTGCGTTCAAACTTTCTACGTGCCGTACGAATTCCCCCTTCTGCGTTCCGCTTGACATGTTTTCCGGCGTGTGTTAAACTCTATGGGGATTTTCGGGAAGAACAGGATGAAACATTTTCGATATATACTGTGGCTGATTTCGCTGCTGGCAGGTGGAGTGGTATCTGGCGACGACATTTCCCCCGACCAGGTTCGGCAGGCGATTGAGGGGGGGGTGGAATTTCTGAAAGCGACCCAGCTCAAAAGCGGGAGCTGGGGCGAGGAGGAGGTGCATCGTGGGGGTGTCAGTGCGTTGTGTACGCTTGCATTGCTCAACTGCGGGGTTCCGATCGACGACCCGGCCCTGGAGCGGGCGCTGCGGTTCCAGAGAACGGTGAACCCCACCACCGGCCCCGTCGAGAGCAACTACGTCGCCAGTCTTCAGTTGATGGTTTTCTGCATGGCCGACCCCAAAAAGTACCAAAAGGAGATTCTCCGCAACGTGGAATGGCTTGTCAAAACGCAGAAGCAAACCGGCAAACGGGTCGGTTCGTGGGGGTATCCTTACGGGTTTGGCGACCCCAGCAACGCCCAATTCGCGTTATTGGCGTTGTACGAGGCGTCCCGGCTGGGGGTTCCCGTGGGGGAGGAGACATGGAAAAACGCCGCGGACTACTGGATGAACACGCAGAACATCGACGGTTCGTGGGCCTACACGTACGTTCCGCCGGAGTTGGAGCGGGGGCAGGCTCCTGGAACCGGCTCCATGACGTGTGCCGGGATCGTGTCGCTTTTGATTTCCGCCGAGAAGTCCCTGCTGGCCGACGCGCGGATTTCCGGCGAGCTTTTTCTTCCATGCCAGCGGCAAGACAACGTGATTTTGAAACATATCAGTCATGCCAGGCGGTGGATGGCGACGCATTTCAGCGTGGCGCGGAACCCCGGCAACAAGGACTGGCAGCTCTATTATCTCTACGGGCTGGAACGGATGGGACGCATGACGGAGCAGCGATTCATCGGCGAACATGACTGGTTTCGTGAGGGAACCGCCCAGCTTCTTTCTCAGAGCAAAACCGCTGTCCGTCGCGACCGGGTCGTCACGTGCTGGAAGGGGGCCACGTCGAGCGAAAAGATCGAGCCGATTTCCACGTCGCTGGCCCTGCTGTTTTTGTCGAAGGGACGCTACCCCCTGTTGCTTTCCAAGGTGCAGACCGACGACAAGTCCGAGGACTGGAACTGGCACCGGCACGATGTGCGGAATCTGGCCCGCTATGTCGAAAAATTCTGGAAGCGAAACCTCACCACGCAGAGCGTCCACCTGCGGCAGGCGACGGTTGAGGATCTGCTCCAATCCCCGGTGCTGTACCTTTCCGGCAAAGATTCGCCGCTTCCCAAAGACGAAACCCAGCTCCGGGAAATGGCACGCAAACTCCGGGATTATATCGATCGCGGCGGATTCGTCATCGGGGAGGCGGTCTGCCCCGGCGGCACGTTTGACGACGGTTTTCGCCAACTCGTCCAAGCCATCTTTCCTGAACCGGAGCAATCATTGGCTCCCGTCCCGGCGGAACACCCCCTCTGGCATGCCGAAGCACGCATTCCCGCCGAATACCTTCGTCCCATCTACAGTATCGAGTACGGTTGCCGAACCTGCCTGCTGTTTTTGCCCGCCGCCCCAAACGCTCGACCGTCGTTGTCGTGTGTCTGGGAGCTGGCCGACGAACTGCGTCCTGGAAACCCCCACTCCGAAGCGGTATGCGGGGAGCTGCGGGCCGGGCTGAATCTGGGGCGGAACATCCTCGCCTACGCCACGAATCGTGAACTCAAAACGAAAGACGAAAATTTCTCCGTCGCTCCCCAGGAGGAAACCCCTGCGGCAAATCTACCCGGCGTCCGGGGAAAGTTGGCCGTCGCGAACCTGCGTCATGGCGGCGGATGCGAAGCGGCCCCTCGTGCACTGCGAAACCTCCTTTTGGAAGCGAGCGGACGGCTGAACGTCCGGGCCGGGGTGTTGGAAAAGACCCTCCCCATCACGTCGCCCGAACTGTTTCGCTATCCCGTCATGTTCCTGCAAGGACGCAACGCTTTCCGATTCACCCCCAAAGAACGGGAGATTCTTCAACGTTATCTTCAAAACGGCGGGCTTTTGTTCGTAAATTCCATCTGCGCGTCGAAGGCGTTCGACGAAGCGTTTCGTCGGGAATTGAAAGCGATTTTGCCCGACGCGACGCTAACCCCCCTCCCCTCCACCGATCCGCTTCTGACCACGAAATATGGCGGTTTCGATTTGACGCGTACGCAGGTACGTCACCCTCAAAAGGGGCTTTCGACCGAAACCACACGGCTGGAAGCGGCGACGGTGGAGGGTCGATACGCGGTAATCTATTCGCCGCTCGATTTGAGCTGCGCCCTGGAAAAGCACCCCGGCATGGACTGCCACGGCTACACCGTTGAGGATGCCATGAAGATCGGAATCAACGTGCTCTTGTACGCCATGCAATGAAACCGAAAGCCACGGCATCCGGTGGAACCGAACTAAACCCCGTCCCCATCCCCTGCCAAAAACGCCTCGACTTCCGCACGGAAGGGCATGGACTGCTGGGCACCCAGCTTCGTAACGCTCAACGCAGCGGCGGCAATGGCGAACGTTACCGATTCGGAAAGCGGTTTGCCCTCGGCCAACGAACAGGCCAACGCGCCGCTGAAACAGTCCCCCGCAGCGGTGGAATCGACCGCCCGCACTTTTCTGGAGGGGAAAAACGCGTCGGGATGCTCGCCGTCACTCAAAAGCACCCCCTCCCTGCCAAGCGTGACAAGGACGATTTTCACCCCCTTTTCGTGAAGCACCTGGGCCGCACGGCTTGCCGATTTTGCGTCGGTCACTTCGACGCCCGTCAGGTACGACGCTTCCGTTTCGTTCGGCTTAATGCAGGTCAACCGAGACAAAAGCCCCGCCGGGAGCGACTCTTTCGGAGCCGGCGCGGGATCCAGAAGGAGCGGCACGCCAAACTTTTCCGCAAGCATCGCCACATGCTGGATCGTTTCCAACGGCGTTTCCAGCTGCACGACGATCGCGTCGGCTCCGGAAATCCGTTTTCCTTCCGCCTCGGCACGGTCCACGTCGGCAGGGCTTAAACGCTCGTTGGCTCCCAGAGCGACCGAAATCAGATTCTCCGCCGCGTCGTCCACCAGAATCAACGCGATCCCGGTTGCCGCATCGGTATCCAGCATAACGAACCGGGTGTCGATCCCGTCCTTTTGGAATTGGGAAATCGCCTGCTTGCCGAAAATGTCGTCGCCCACGCGGGCCACGAACGTGACATCCGCCCCCAGCCGGGCCGCAGCGACCGCCTGATTCGCCCCCTTGCCCCCCGCATTCATTACGAAGGTGCCCCCCGTAACCGTTTCCCCTGGACGCGGAATCGTGCGGGATTTGATAACCATGTCGGTATTGGAGCTTCCGATAACGGTGATTTTGGTCATGTGTGTTTCCTCCCTAGTGCTGTGTCCAAAAAATAAACAATATTCGTCTAAAAGTTTTCGGAGGGG
>JAUNBJ010000063.1 GCA_030535245.1 Planctomycetia bacterium
CTCGAACCCACAACCTGTTGATTACAAATCAACTGCTCTGCCAATTGAGCTATGCCAGCGGTTTATTCTGCGTATAATCAAACCGTCACACAACAGTTACGGCATTATAGCAACTTCTTCTCCCGTGACAAGGGGTGCCCTTAAATTTTATAAATCCTCAGGTACAATCCGATGATAAAGAATCAATGGTTAATGGTAAATGGTTAATGGTAAATGAGCCGTGCGGAGCCGTGAACGAAGGGCGTAGCCCGTAGTTCCGGAAAAGCAGTGGGGAACGCTTTCCAGTGCTCCGGGACTACGCTTCGCTCCGTCCACGGCTCTACAGCGTCCATTAACCATTAATCATTTTACCATTTTATCATTCATCCCGTTCCCCTTGTTTTCGTCTTTTCGGTCGGGTAGAATGGATTTCTACGGTTAACTCCATTTTCGATTTGCGAGGAAAAATCATGAAAAAGTACGCAGTGGGTTTTGTCGGATTGTTGGTGTTGGTACTGGGAACGTCACTGGACGCTCAAAAAATTTCCTCCCGCGCCGCGTCCCGCATGGAACGCCTCACCGCCAAGGGAGACCTCGAAGCGATCCAGGAACTGGTACGGCAGGGAACCGTTCTGAAAAACGAAGCCCCCTCCGTATTGCTTCAGGCTGCCATTTCCAAAGGTCGCCTGGAGGTGCTCCGCTATTTCGCCTCGCAGGGGGTTGACCTGAAAGCCCCTGTGACGGGGCCAAACGGGATCACCAGTGCTTTTCTGCTGGCGGTCGATCTGGGGGAGGTGGAGATCGCAAAATTTCTGGTTTCTCAGGGATTGGACCCCCATGAAAAACTTCGGAACGGCGCGAACGCCCTGTTTCTTGCGATCCTCGACGAAGATATTGACATGTTAAAATTCCTCCTGACGCAAAAATTAGACATCAACACCTTGGGTAAGGTTCCCAACATCGCACTGATCAAAGCCATATGCAGTACAGAACCCCAGTTGGCCATCCTTCTCATAGAAAACGGCGCCGACGTGAACCTTGCCGGCAATAGCGGCATTCCCCCTTTATGGTACGCCATTCACGAGGAAAAACGCGAACTGGTTCAGGCCCTCCTGGAACATGGCGCCAAGGTAAACGCTCTCGACGATTCCGGAACCTCCCCCCTGATTCAAGCGGTGAATACGAAGAATCTGGAGATTGTCCAATGCCTGCTCGACCATGGCGCCGACCTGAAAGCAACCACGCGAGATCGGTGGACGGCCCTACATTTGGCCGCCTTTGACGGGAACCTGGCCATGTGTCGTCTTTTGGTCGAAAAGGGGGCCGACCTTCACGCCCTGACCGACTGCGACCGAAACGTCCTTGCCTTTGCCGCCGACAGTGGAAATTTGGAGCTGGTTCGGTTTTTTCTCAGTAAAGGCGTCGATGTGCAATACAAAACCTTCTACGGCGAAAATCTCCTTTTCTCCGCCGCACGAAGCGGAAATTTGCCGCTGTTCCAGTTCCTGCAAAAACAGGGGTTGGACATTCAGGCCAAAAATCATTGGGGGCATAGCGTCCTGCATTTTGCTTCTGTCAGTCTGAACGTCGATCTGGTACGTTACCTCGTGGAGCAGGGATTGGAGGTCAACGCCATGAACCAGGACGGGTACACGCCGCTTGACATTGCCAAATCGGCTTCCAACAACGACAAAGTGATTTCCTACCTTCGTTCAGTTGGTGGCAAGACGGCCAAGATGTTTATTTTCCCGACCCGCGACCCATCGGACATCGACGACGATGGAGACGAAGAAGCACTCCCTTCGTTCAGCATGGGCGGCATGGGGGGCGGACTGGGGGGCTTCATGTAATAACGGACTTACGGAAGCGGTTTTCAGAAGGTTCTAAATACAAAAGGCGACCGAAGAAGGTCGCCTGTTTTTCATCATTTTACAGCGGGTGAAGGGAATCGAACCCTCGTCTTTAGCTTGGAAGGCTATGGCTCTACCATTGAGCTACACCCGCAATCCCGCAAAAAAGCGATTGGTGGAACGTGGATTCGAACCACGGAAAGCACTGCTAGCAGATTTACAGTCTGCCCCCTTTGGCCACTCGGGAATTCCACCGTTGTATTGTTTTCCGCTGACTTGACTTTGGCAAAGCTGGCGGTGGGACTCGAACCCACAACCTGTTGATTACAAATCAACTGCTCTGCCAATTGAGCTATGCCAGCGGTTTATTCTGCGTATAATCAAACCGTCACACAACAGTTACGGCATTATAGCAACTTCTTCTCCCGTGACAAGGGGTGCCCTTAAATTTTATAAATCCTCAGGTACAATCCGATGATAAAGAATCAATGGTTAATGGTAAATGGTTAATGGTAAATGAGCCGTGCGGAGCCGTGAACGAAGGGCGTAGCCCGTAGTTCCGGAAAAGCAGTGGGGAACGCTTTCCAGTGCTCCGGGACTACGCTTCGCTCCGTCCACGGCTCCCTAACGCCCGCACTTACCCCATTAACCATTAACCATTAATCGTACCCGCCCTTGCGTCGTCCTTCTGGAACGTTATAATTAAGATTTTGGAGATTGCTCATGAACATCGAAATTGTCAAATACCCTCATCCCGTCCTGAAAATGAAGTGCCTCCCGCTGCGACGTTTCGACGCCGAACTGCGCGACGCCATTCCCGAAATGTTCCGGCTCATGTACGAAAACAACGGAGTTGGGCTGGCGGCCAATCAGGTCGGACTTCCCTACCGCTTCTTCATCATGAATCCTTCCGGAAAAGCCGAGGAAAAGGACAAAGAATTCCTTTTCATCAACCCCCAAATCCTTCTGGGAAGCGGCCACCCGGTTTGCGGTGAGGAGGGATGCCTCAGTTTCCCGAAAATCTACACCGACGTCTTTCGTGCTCCCAAAGTCACCATCCGTGGCTACGACCTGCAAGGCAACCCTGTCTCCCATACTCTGGAAGGGTTTGCCGCACGCATTGTCCAACACGAATTCGATCATCTCGACGGCTTCTCGTTCCTGGACCGTCGTGCCGAGGATGTCCCCGAAGTGCTCGACGCACTCGACGAACAGATCCGACGTTTTCGCCAGGACCAGGCCGACGGGAAAATCCCCTCCGACGCAGAACTCGAAAAGGAAATCCAACGGTTACTGGAACTCCGCACGTGAAAACCGATGCCCATCATCACCTGCTGATGGGAGCCAACCGGCACGACCTGGAGCATTCTTTCGGCACGCCGTTACCCCCTTTTTCCACGTTTGAACCGGACGCGACCGACCCCATCGGACGGCTTAACCGGTGGATCGTCCAATTTTACGTCCCCCTCCTTGCCCGCCCGAATTTTCTGGACGTGGTGCTCTCCAGCGTGTTCCAAACCGCAACCGCCGACGGTGTTCAACGACTGGAAACCAGTATCTCTGTTGGTTTTCCCGCCAAATATTCCTGGACGCCCGCCGCCTTCCTGCAAAAAATCGAACACGTCCGACGGCAAACCTCCCCGGAACTGGAAGTCCGCATCGATTTGGGATTCGACCGGACGCAAGACCTCTCCCAACTGGAACGCGATTTCGAGGCGTTCCTGGAAACCGGTTCCCCGCTGCTATGCGGCGTCGATCTGTACGACGTGGAAAACGCCCAACCACCGGAAGTATTCCGCCCCCTTTATCAGAAAGCCCACCGTGCCGGGCTGCGATGCAAAGCTCACGTCGGTGAATTTGGTTCCGCTGAATCCGTTCGGCACACGGTCGAGGTTCTGGAACTCGACGCCGTTCAGCACGGTATCCACGCCGCCGACATGCCCGAAGTCGCACGCTGGCTGGCCCGACAGAAAATTCCCCTTCACCTGGCTCCCGCAAGCAATCGTGCTCTGAAAGCCATCGATTTCTCCACACATCCCATTCAGAAACTCCGCGACGCCGGCGTTCTCCTCTCGTTCCATACCGACGACTATCTCCTGTTTGAAACCTCCATTTCCCAACAGGAAAAAGATTTCGCACATTCCTGACCCCCAACAAAAAAAGCCCATATCCCCACAGGATATAGGCTTTATTTCGCACAGAAAACCAAGGACTACTTTTTCTTCGAGCCCGCCGCAGCGTCCTCTTTTTCTTCCTTTTTCTTCTTTTTCATGGCCAGCTTGTAAACGCGTACTTTGGCCAGTCCAACCGGGCTGTCGCCATCCTGCCAACGCTCGGCGGCCTGCAACTTTTCAATACGCTCGGCTCGCGTCAGCACGCTGCGGGTCCGCATCAACGCGGCACGAACTTTCAGGCTCTTATCGATAGTCATCTTGGATTCTCCAATAAAATTGGTTTGTCAGAATATACGTAATCTCTTTACTTCAACCATAGGAATTGAGCATTATAACCCCATTTTTCATCTTCACAAGGGGGGGCGAAAAGCACGATCCAATATTGCTTGCAGAATAAACGGGATTCGCCATTATATGGTTCATGGTCCATGGGGCATGTGTGAACCTTGGTTGATAAAAATTTCTTCCTTATTCGCGATCCAGATTCTCGCTTTGCGGCAAGTCGTCGAGCGAACCTAACTCGAATAACTTCAAAAACCGATCCGTCGTGTAATACTCCGTTATCAACTTGCCACCCCGCCGAACCTTCTGAGCACGTAACAACTTCCGCCGCACCAGCTGGCCCAGAATCGCCGAACAGTTACTCCCCCGAACCTGCGAAATGTCCTCCAACGTCAACGGCTGCTGGTACGCAATGATCGCCAGCACGTCGATGGCCGACTGCGTAAGACGCGCCTCCCGGATTTTTCCATAAAAAACTTCCCGAATCGGCGCGAACTCCTCTCGAAGCTGCATCCGATACCCGTCGTTCTCCGAAATCACCGTCCATGGGCAATGCTCGCGGTCGTAACGTTCCTTCAGCTCCCCGACCAGACGTTCCACCTCCGGCACGTCCACCCCACGCATTAAATCCGACGCCGTCTGCTTGGGAAGCGGTTTGTTCTGCGGATTCCCCAAAAACAACAGCGACTCCAACACCGAAAGCGGCGTAACCGGCACGATTCCATCATCGTCGATTTCCGTCGCGTACGGGTGGTTGCCGGAATACGAAAAAGAATCCTCCTCCGCATCCTCGTCGAACATCGATAAACGGGACTCTGCGTCGGTATCCTCAAACGCGTCGTCCTCCAAAAACTCCTCCGGAATATCGACGTATTCCTCCCCGGCGGAAACGTCTTTTTCCGGACGTTCTTCCGACGACTCGCCACGCATGACCCGCGCAAACGCCTTGCCCAGTTCCTCAAAGGAAAGTTCTTCCATGATTGCGTCCCTTTACCAAAAACACGAAACACACGAAAACCTCCCCCGACACCATCACGTGGTTTCCGGTGAGATTTCCATGCGTTTCGTGATTTCTACGATTTTCCCAAGCCTCACTCGGCGGCGGGAACATCTCCGACAATTTCCAGATACGCATCCACGGCCAGCTGGCTGCCGGAAAGAATCCGCTGGAAGTTCTTGTCGATTTCCGGCATTTCCCGCGCGATGAAATACTTCACCACCATCTTTTTCCGCGAACACAACGCAGCCTGTTTGAGCAGGTAATGCCCGATGATCACGTCCATTCCCATCTCGACCAGACGCCGCGCCATCAGGTCGGTATAGGTGACCGATTTCGCCTTGACAAACTCCACCGCCCGCAGAATTTTCTCCTTCGCGGAAACCAACTCCGCTTTCAGCGCTTCCAGTTCGGCATCGTCAAACACCGTCGCTTCAAATTCCTCAACATAACTCTGGAACACGCCGCTGGTGATCCCCTTAATGGCAGCGACGACCTGAAGCTGGCTGGTTCCCTCGTAGATGTTGGTAATTCGAGCGTCGCGGGCATACCGTTCCGCCGCATAATCCTTCATATAACCCGAACCGCCCAGCACCTGAATCCCGTCGTAGGCCACCTTGTTGCACATCTCCGAAGCGTACAGCTTCGACATCGGCGTCAGCATGGAATTGAGCCGTTTGAGCTGCTTCGACAACTTCTTCAACGGTTTGGCCTTTTCCGCCGGAAGATCGGCAATCGTTTCCGTCAGACGCAACGCATTTTGCTCCCGGTCGCACACGGCAGCCGTTTCGTAAGCCAACGCCCGCGCCGCCTCGATGGAAACCCTGGAATCGGTCAGCAATTCCGCCACCGGCGGCAGGTTCTCGATCGGGCCACCAAACTGGCACCGGGAATTGGCATACGCGCGGGCCAGCCGAAACGCCGCTTCCGCCGTGCCAAGCGACTGGGCGGCAATGCCAAGCCGGGCACCGTTCATCAACGCCATGACATACGTAATCAACCCACGCTGCCGGTCGCCAATCAGACGGGCCGGACAGTTGGTAAATACCAGCTCGCACGTCGGCGAACCGTGGATTCCCAGTTTGTGCTCCAGGTGACGCACCTTCACATGCTCGTTCCGCTCGGAAATAAAGAGGCTCAACCCACGACCGTCGTCGATCTCATGCTCGCTGCGGGCCAGCGTCAGCAGGATTTCGCCGCAACCGTTGGTGATGAACCGCTTCACGCCGTTCAAAAGCCACTGCCCGGTCGCCTCGTCATAATCGGCTCGCAAACGTACCGACTGCAAATCGCTGCCCGCGTCCGGCTCGGTCAGCACCATGGCACCGGTAACTTCGCCCGTGCAAAAACGATGCAACGTTTCGTCCTTGATCTCCTGCGAGGCAAACGCGTTGATCGTTTCCGCGATCCCCTGCAATCCGAACATGTTCATGAACGACGTGTCGCCACGCGAAACAATCTCGGTCGCCATCGTGTAGATGAGCGTCGGACAGTTCAACCCTCCGTAACGACGCGGCAGGGTAAATCCCATCAGGTCGGCCTGCGTCATCCGTTTCAGGTTTTCCCGAACCAGCGGATGAAGCGTCACCGTTCCGTCGGCGTTCAGGGTGTTCCCCTCCTCGTCCACCTGCTCGGCGTTTTTGGCCAGCGTATCTGCGGAAATGGCTCCGGCGATTTCCAAAATCCGCCGATAACCATCCACTGCGTCGTCCAAATCAAACGGCACGTAGTCCGCATCCCCATTGGCGGCGTATTCTTCCTGAATCTCCGCCAGTTTCTTCATATCGATAAAATCGAAATACGACTGAATGTCTTCATTGTCGAGGTAATAATTTCCCATGTTTTTTGTCTTTTGGCTAAAGTTGAATGGATACAATCGTTCGGATGGCCGGCCGACCCTTAATCTTCACGGCGGCGATGACGCAACGCCTTGGTCAGCATGGGCACGACGACGTTCAAATCCCCGACGATACCATAATGTGCAATGGAAAAAATCGGCGCGGCGGGGTCGCTGTTAATGGCGATGATCTTGGCCGATTCCTCCATCCCGGCACGGTGCTGGACGGCACCGCTGATTCCCACGGCAATGTAAAGCGCCGGACGCACGGTCGTTCCCGTCTGGCCGATCTGGTACTCCTTGCCGATGAAACCGCTGTCCACCGCCGCACGGCTGGCACCGACGACACCGCCAATGGCTCCGGCCAATTCGCGAATCTGCTCGAAATTCTCTTTACTCCCCACGCCGCCGCCCCCCGCGACGATGATTCGGGCTGCTTTGAGATTGATCTTCTTTTCTTCCACATGACGCTCAAGGACGCGAACCAGCTCGGCCAGCGCCTCCAGCCCGTCCACCTTTTCCGCAATCACGTTCCCCGTCCGGGAAGCGTCCGGCTCCTTCAGCGACATCACCCCTTCGCGAACCGTCGCCATCTGCGGCCACTGGTCGTAATTCACGATTGTGGCAATGATGTTGCCCCCAAACGCCGGACGAATCTGAAGCAGCAGATTCTCATGTTTTACCGAGGTTTTCGGGTCGGTCACGTCGCTGATATCCAAATCCGTGCAGTCGGCCGTCAGCCCCGAACGGGTACAGCTGGCCACGCGCGGCGCCAAATCCCGCCCCAGAGGCGACGCACCATACAGTACGATCTGCGGCTCGTATTTGGCAATCATCGCTTCCACCACCTGAGCATAAGGGCCGGTGGTGTAATTTTTCAACGCCGGGTCGTCCACAACATAAACATTGTCCACGCCATAGGCAATCAGCGTTTGCGGCAAATCGCCCAGCTGATACCCCGGCAGCACGGCTCCCACCCGGACGCCCAGCCGATCGGCCAGCTCCCGCGCTTTACCGCACAATTCCAGCGAAACGTCATGCAGTTTTCCGTCCTGCTGTTCCGCAAATACCCATACTTCACCCTGTCGATTCGGTTGTGTCATAATAAATTATCCCAATGTTCTGTCGGTAATCAGTTCGTGAATAAGACCCGCAATCCCCGCCTCGGTCGGCTCGACGTTGGTGAAACCTTCCTTGGTCAGGACGATGGACTGTACGCGGAACACCTTGGTCGGCGAACCGGCAAAACCACAACGATCCAAGTCGGCGTGGATGTCTTCCAGCGTCCACTGCTCCAGCAAATGCCCCGCAGCCTGCAGCGTAGCGGCCTTCGCTTCGTCCACCTCGGCCGGAACGACGCTGTGCTTGTACTTCAGCACCTTTTTCGCGGCAAACGGACGCGGTTCGTTCGCCGTGTCCAGCACCGATACCATCGCCGGAAGCGCCACTTCCACCAGCTCCCAGCCGTTGCCGGTATTTCGACGGATTTTCGCCGTCTTTTTGCCGTTTTCCTCCTGAATGTCCTCGACCTTTTCCAGGTACGTCACCTGCGGCAGATTCAGTTTTTCCGCAATCTGCGGGCCGGTCTGGGCCGTGTCGCCGTCGATCGCCTGACGTCCGCAAAAAACCAGGTCGTAGTTCCCAACCGTCCGCACCGCCTGCGAAAGGATGTAGCTGGTCGCCAGCGTATCGCTTCCCGCCGCTTTCCGATCGGTCAGCAAAATCGCCCGATCCGCGCCACGATACAGACACGCTCGCAAAACTTCCGCCGCCTTGGGAGGTCCCATCGACACGACCGTCACGGTCCCGCCAAAACGATCCCGCACTTCCAACGCCGTCTCCAGCGCATGCAGATCCTCCGGATTAAAAATCGCCGGCAGCGCCCCACGGTTGACCGTACCCTCCGGCGTCATCGCTTCCGCGGTGATGTTCGCCGTGTCCGGAACCTGTTTGACACAAACAATACTGTTGAATCCCACGAGTGACTCCATTTCTATAGATGTTCAAAATTATCCATATTAACGGAAAGGATTTTAGCATGAAAGAAAAAAGATGTCAAGATTGTTTCCGCAGAAGCCCGCAAAGTCGCCGAAATATTCGAGAAACATCCCCCAAGAACCGTTTATCAAGGCATTTGACGGCAAAACATCCCTGCCGCCAAATGCCCTTCCCTGATAAAACTTACGGAATAACTTCCTAAAAAATATACACTCTAACTTACCTCAAAACCCAAGAGACGCGAGAGAAGTCAGCCTCCAAAGGGAATACGAATCACCGCCACCAACGCACCATAAATCCCCGAACAGGAATTATCCAACTCGCGAGACGGTTCTTCCAACGTTCGCAGGAACGTTTTGCCCGTAAGCGGATTGAACACACATCGGGCCGGAATCAATTCATTTTCATTTCCTTTCAAAAGTACCTGTTCTCCGTCCGCCGCCGTGCGCGCTTTGCGAATCAACAGCAGGTCCCCTTTCAGAATAGCATGTTGGGCAAGTTGATTATCCTGCACCCGGAGCAGGAACCAATCTTCTCCCGCCAGCTGAATCTGCTCGGTCAGGTCCAGCCGTTCTTCCGGATTGGGATTATCAACGATCTTCCCTTCCTCGATATGGGCCAGCACCCGCAACCCCGACGCCGTTTTTTCTCCCCGCTCCACAAGCATGATCGAGCGTGAAAGGTTCGCTTCCCGGTGGATGAACCCCTTGCGTTCCAACGCCACGAGGTGCCCCACGACGCCGTTGGGGGAATTGATCCCCATCTGGTCGCCAATCTCACGCACGGTGGGGCCATAACCCCGTTTCCGTACACAACGACGGATAAATTCCAACGCTTCCCTCTGACGTGCGGTCAACGGCAGCTTCGATGTGTTTTCCTGGTTTCTCATTCTGAGCATGGTCATGTTTGTACTCCTTTACATAAATCGGGTAACATACAGCAAACGATACGATGAAAATTTTTCCGGGCGAGCTTTTCATTCTGGAAAAAATTTTTTTCCTTTTTCTTTTCTTCCGCCCACAACGGCATTTTTTACCCCAGAAAACCTTCTTTGTCAATGGACGTAAACCCCTAAAAATACCCGGTGGGAATGATTTCAGGCTCAAAAAAGACCATTTTCACCACTCTTTGGATACCGAACATATGTTCGCGCTTTGCGGCCCAACTAGCGAACATATGTTCGCGCCTGAATATTCTCTCAAATATCGAAAAAATAGGGGTTTCCGTCCTCTTTTCCTTTTTAAAACAGGACCACCGGTGGTTTCCAAAAATCTTTCTGTTTTTCGTGGTGAAAAAAAATTTTAAAAAATTTTAACAATTTTTTTAAAATTCCCCCAGACAGGTGGGGAATTTCCCCGTAAAATCTCCTCGCGGGACAAATTTCTCATAAAACGGGGCGCAGAATCGGTCGGTTTTCTTTCCGAATTGTTTCCGGAAAACGTCCGACTTGACCCCCCATTTTTACCGGTTATAATAACGTTTTGGAATCATCGGGGGATCGTGAAAATGGATTTATTATTGGAAAATCTCTCGGCAGCCCAACGCGAGGCGACGACGCACCGGGAAAAACCACTGTTGGTTTTGGCGGGGCCGGGAAGTGGCAAAACACGCGTGGTAACGCACCGTGTCGCGTGGTTGCTGGAGCAAGGTGTTTCGCCACAATCGCTTTTGGTGCTTACGTTTACGAACAAGGCCGCCGAAGAAATGAAGGAACGTGTTCGGGCACTTTCTGGGACGACGGGGGTCTGGATTAGCACGTTCCATCGCTTTTGTTGTCGGCTTTTGCGGCAATACGCAACGCTTGTGGGACTGGAACCGAACTTCACCATCTACGACGAAAACGACGCCCTGGCCGCCGTGCGTAAAGCGATCCTTCGCGTGCGGGAAGCGGAACCTGCCCGATTCGGAGAACTGAAATATTCCCCCGATTCCCTGGCCAACGCATTAAGCGCGATTAAAAATCGTTTTTTGCACCCCGAAGCGGAATACGTTCCGGAACGCGGCGATTCCCGAAGCGAATTCCTGCAAGTTTTACTCCCCGCGTATCAGGAAACGCTGCGGTTGGCGAACAGTGTGGATTTCGACGATTTGCTGCTTTTGACCGTTCGGCTGCTTCAGGAAAACCCGGAGCTTCGCCGGCAGTTGGACGCTCAGTTTCAGTACGTATTGATCGACGAGTATCAGGATACCAACCTGGCACAATATGCGATTTCCCGGCTCTTAGCGACCGACGTTCCGAACCTGATGGCGACCGGCGACCCGGATCAGTCGATTTACGGTTGGCGCGGGGCGGATATCCGGAACATTTTGGAGTTTGAACAGGACTATCCCGACACGAAAATCGTTCGTCTGGAACAGAACTATCGCAGTACGCCGGAGATTTTGGCGCAAGCCGACGCGTTGATTCGGCACAATCGTTTTCGCAAACCGAAGGCGCTTTTCACCGAAAATCCACACGGCCCCGAGATGCGGATTGTGTCCCATGCCTCGGCAGAGGAGGAAGCGGAAAAAATCGCTGCGGAGATTGCCGACGCCGTTCGCAGGAATGCCCGCACGCCGCGTGATTTTGCCATTTTTTACCGGATGAACGCGTTGAGCGTGGCGTTGGAAAAAGCACTTCGTCTGGAAGGAATCCCGTTCCATATCGTGCATGGAACCGGATTTTTCCATCGGGCGGAAGTTCGCGACCTGCTGGCCTTTTTGCGACTTCTGGTCAATCCAGACGACAACGAGGCGTTTTTGCGAATCGTCAACGTTCCGACGCGTGGTATTGGAAAAACGTCGCTCGAAAGGCTGGGGGAATTCGCATGGGCCAACGGGTGTTCGCTTTGGGAGGCGGCACGACGGGCGGAGCGAATCCCGACGCTCAAAAAACGGGCCGTCAACGCCCTGCTGGAATTCGTCCGCATGATTTCCACCCTGTATGCCCAGAGCAACGGTTCCCTTTCCCGACAGATTTCCCAGGTGCTGGAAGGGACCGGTTATGCCCGTCAGTTCTCCGAAAAAATGGAGGAAGATTCGCAGAAACTGGCCAATCTGAACGAGTTGGTCTCGCTGGCCGCCCGGTTTGAGGAAACGTCCGAAACCCCAACGCTGGACATGTTTTTGGAACAGGTCAGCCTTGCCTCCGAGACCGATACGCCGGAAAATACCGACGGTGGCGTCTCCCTGATGACACTGCACGCTGCCAAAGGATTGGAATTTCCGGTGGTTTACATTATCGCCGTGGAACATGGGATCCTGCCCCATGACCGTTCGCGGGAAAACGAGGAGCAGCTGGAGGAAGAACGTCGGTTGCTGTTCGTCGGCATGACGCGGGCCCAAGAGGAATTGACGCTTTCCTGGACACGTTCCCGCTGCGTCAACGGCCAAACCCGCACCCAGGCTCCGGGGCAATTTTTGTTGGAACTGCCGCATCCTCAGGAGCTGGAAAGGGTTCCTTTCAACGACACTTCCGACGATTTCCCGGAAGATGATTACGACGATTACAATCAGGAAACGTTCTACGAGGAGCCGGTCTACAGGGCCGAGGAACCTTCGGAAAAAAGCACCTCCCTTCCTTCGATTCCCGGCTTGATGACCGCCGCGGAGCTGCTGAAAAGGAAAGAAGGAAAAGGGGAAATGCAGAACATAAAAAAAGGTAAATGTAGAATATAGCGAACGCAGTGAGCGCACTAAAAGTTTTTTGAAGGAGAGTTTGAGAGGAAACAATTTTTCAAAAATGTTTCCTCTCAAGAGGTTGGAAGCGCAATAGAACAAGGGAGGCCAGAAGCGTAAGCGCCTGCCTCCCGGAGATGTTGTAACCGGCGGTAGCCGTAGTCGCTCCCGGTCGTACCGGGTCCCAAAACTTTTTACTATGCTACAAAGGTTTCTTTTCGTTTAGCCAGCCTTAATTTTTTTGTCGACAAACAGTGTGGAAAAAATGTCATGAATTGTTTTTTCTTTTTGTGTTTTTGTGGAAAACTATAGTGTTATCGACAGTTTCAAAATCAGCTCTCTTTTTTACTGACTTTCAGCGTCAAATGTCGACAAAAAGGAAACCCTCGTACAACGTGTTTTCCACCTGTTTGGGGGCTGTTAATGTGTTCGTAACTCTTTCTGTAGAAACAGTTTATCATTATGAAAGAGGTTTTGGGAGACAATTTTTGCCCCCCTTATTATTATTACTCTTTTAAAGAGATTAATATTTTAGGATAGAGTTTCTTCCTAAAGGAAACCTGTTTATAAATTTTTCGGCAAGCTATTGTGTTTTATCCTGTAGCCGTTATAATTATCAACAAGTATCAGCAAGTCATTAAGAGGGACCACAATGTTTAGGGAGAATAAAACGACAAAATTCCAAAGGGAACACGTGGAAGATATAAAAAAATACCGTTGCCGCGTTTACAAATATAGACAGAGATAGGGTATTTACTGACGTGGCGAAGGGTGACAGCGCGATCGTACATCTGTTTGACAGGCGGAAGCCTATCGTGTGTCGGGGTATGAAGTCTGTACGGAATATCTTGTAGGCACTCGCTTCCTGATCCTTCAGGAAAAGGTGGGGAGTAGTGGGCTCGTTCCAGAAGACGATAGAAAGTATTATGGTTAGGATGAGGGAAAAATGACGCAACTTGGAATTGAAATGAGATTGTAACACTTTAAGTATATAGGTTTGAATTGAAGCCGCTGCCACGCAACAAGACTGTTTGAAGAAATGGCAACGTTGTACCGCACAGATATTGAGAGACTTTGAAATAGAAATACTTGAGGAGGCAAAAAACATGGTTGCGTCCAAACAGAAGAAGATTGATTTTTCCAGTGAAGATTCCATGGCATATACAAAGCCAAGAAACGTCATTTGGGGGGATAAAGTCTCCGTACCTTCCACATGGAAGGATGTATATGTAAGTGTCGTGTCTGCTCTATATGAAAATCATCCAGATGTGTTCCATTCGTTAAGTTCCTTTCCAGGAAGCACAAGATTAGAGTTCGGCAAGGCGGACGATGCCCGTCGTATGATCGCGCCGAAAGAGATTTCCGAGGAGCTTTATATCGAGACAAACTTCAGTGCAACGGTTTTTATCAAGAGGATTAAAACGCTTCTCTCCATGTGTGGAGTGGCTTATGATGTTCTCAAAATCACCTATGAGAAAAAAGCTACTTTAACCATCTCTCAAAACGTATCGGGCAGTTCCGCTGTCGCGATTGCCCGTGAGGACGAATTCCATGCCTATTTACGGAATACTGCCAGGCTTGCGGATAACACCTGCGTCGCTTATGTTTCCTCCATCAGAAGTGCGGAACGTTATGCCTTTCAGCATGGCTATGTGTCCTGTTCCCTGTTCAGTGAGGACAAAGAGACAACCGTTGCAACCGCAATGGAATTATACGGTGATTCCAACTTTATCAGGTATAACGGACAGCAACACAATCGTTTCAGTGCAGCCATTAACAGACTACTGGAATTCATAGGCGTAGAAATCCCGAAAAAAGCAGTTGCGTCCCTCGGAGACAACAGTAGCCGTCCAGCCACCGCTTCGACAGAGGGAAGCAGTGCAATCGTCGCGGTGTTGCAACAACACTACGCATATGGTTTCAAGTATGATTCTATCAGGGAGCTTATGCGATTCCGTCAGTTTGCGGATGAAATGGAGATCACGCTTCCTGAAGATGATGAAGAACTGAAAGCTTTCATCTTGTCCTCTGGCATAATTATTGACGACAAGGTTTACTGCAAAAGCGATGATATGCTACAGGAGCTTCAATGTATCGTTGACGATATTTTTTCGTCTGGGACAGGCGTTATTTATTATGAAAGCCTGTTTGAAAACAAACAAGAATGGATGGAGGCTCATGTAATTACCTCTCCTGATATGCTCAAAGAGTTTCTTCAGAACAATATCGTAGGGTGCTCATTCTCTAAGAAATTCATGGTCAAGGGAAGCAGACGCAGCGAAAAGGAAGTTGTAACCGATGAGTTAAAACGGATTTGGGGCGTGCATCTGTCTGAAAGTGTTTACAGCCTACACGAGCGTCTTCCGTATGTCCCGCTGAAAAATATCGAGCGTATGATTTCAAGGAATGACCTTTTTGTGTGGGTTTCCGAGGGAGAATACCTGTTCCTTGACCGTTTCCATATCACAGAAGACGACGAAGAAGATATTCTTGACTTTGTGGATGAGGCCTGTGAGACGAACGGTTTTGCCTCCCTCAGCGATGTTCCGCTTGGTGATATTGAAGAAGAAAATTACGAGCTGACACAGCTTGCGATACATAAAGCAATCTACAAAAAAGTGTTGTCTGGCAAGTATCATTTGAATGGGAAAATACTCACAAAGGAGAAGTCCGATCTGGATGCCGTAATGCTGCTAAAGCAGTATATAAAAGGCAGAGACAAATGCACCTTTGATGAAGTCTCCGATAAAGTGGTAGAGCTGACCGGAAACACAAACCGACAATATGTATTTCAGGCGCTTTATGATGATATGGTGCGAGTGGACAAAAACCGTTTTGTGGCCAACCGACTCGTAAACTTTTCCGTAGATGAGATTGATGCCGCGCTGTCCAGCTTCATCTCCGACAAATTTCGAGCAATTCGGGATGTGAGCACATTTGCCATGTTCCCGCTTTGCGGGCGGAGCTGGAATCACTATCTGCTGGAAAGTTTCTGTTATAAGTACAGCAGGAAATACAGCCTTCATGTGATTCATTTTAATGATAAAAATGCTGGAATAATCGCAGAGAAGGATTTCAATAAGAATTACAACGAAATGCTCGCCATTGCCCTTGCGCGCACCGATGTGGAACTCTCACCTGAGATTATCGGACAGTACCTGTTTAACACAGGCTATATGGCTAAGAGCAAATACACAAAGCTGGGCGAAATCATGCAGCGAGCTTTAGTATTGCGGAAAGAGAGGTGATGGTATGTATTCCTATACTTTTGATTCAAGGACAGGCGGAATCATGCTGAATTCCACACCTACGAATTTTTCCAAGGAGCCGAGACCCGTTTACGCAACGGAAATGGATATTCTTGGCTTTAATAAATACTGGGATTACGACAGACAAAACGATGTGCCTTACATGTGGGCGGAGGCTAATGCCTATTGGTACAGAGGCGCGCAGATAGCTAAAACAAAGGGCGGTGACCTTTACACAGCGCCTGAGTTACAGCCGCTTAGAGATGAAAACGGCTTAATACTCTTTGGCAAGGAGAGCGGTGCTAAGTTGTCGCAGATAGATTTAGAAGCCATGTGTGCCGCTAATGAGGACTTGATGACCGTTATAGAGGATTCCACGGTTAAAAAGATTGTTAAGGAGTATGAGAAGTTCAAAGATAAACTGGATATCTTTCATGTGGCGTTTTCAGGCGGCAAGGACAGCGCAGTATTACTGGATCTTGTAAAGAAGGCGTTGCCCAAGGATAGCTTTGTAGTCATCTTCGGAGATACCGGCATGGAGTTCCCGGATACCTATGAAGCTGTAGAGGAAACGAGAAAGCAGTGTGAAGCGGACAGTACGCCGTTCTATATTGCCCGCTCGCACTTTGATCCAAAAGATTCTTGGAAGTTGTTCGGCCCGCCGGCGAGGGTGCTAAGGTGGTGCTGTAGTGTGCATAAAAGCACCCCACAGACTTTGAAAATGCGCGAAATCACAGGTAAGGATAACTACACGGGAATGGACTTCGTTGGCGTTCGAGCACACGAAAGCGTAGCAAGAAGCAAATATGAGTACGAGAACTTCGGAAAGAAACAAAAAGGTCAATACAGCTTTAATCCGATTTTGGAATGGACTTCTGCAGAGATATGGCTGTATGTCTTTTTGCATAGCCTTAACATAAATGTTGCCTATAAAAAAGGTAACTCCCGCGCAGGATGTCTATTCTGCCCTATGGGTGGTGGACGTGGAGACTATATTCAGTACACATGTTATCCTGACGAAGTTGGTGGCTACATCAATATGATAAAGTCGATGAATGGACGTAACAAAGGCGATGAAGTTGCATTAGCTTCTTATGTCTCAAATGGTGGATGGAATGCACGCAAGAATGGACGAGATCTAACGGTTGAAAAGGTTCATTACTGGGAAACAATCAAAAACGGCAAGATACAGATAGAAATTACCGATCCAAAAGCCGATTGGAAAGAATGGATAAAGACGGTGGGCAATCTTCCTTTCCAGTACGAGTTTATTGAGAAAGAAAATGGGTACTTCATAATATGCGATGCAAACATTCCCAAATTTTATCCTCAAGAAATACGGAGATTCCGACAGGTATTTAAAAAAGCCGCATATTGCGTAGGTTGTAAGGTTTGCGAAACAAATTGTCGTAATGGAAGAATCAAATTTGTCAATGGGAAAGTGCAGATAACTGACTGCATTCATTGTGGAATGTGTCATGATATTGACGATGGCTGCCTTGTATATCATTCATTAAGACCATCAACAGGAGAAGGAATTATGAGAAAAGAGAGTTTGAATTCATTTGCAAATCATGCACCAAAGCCTGAATGGGTGCAAAAGTTTTTTGATCTTGGCAATGATTATTGGGATAGTAATAATGGGTTGAACAAAAAGCTCCAAGTTCCCATGTTTAAAAAATTCCTACGTAGCTGTGGCTTAATAGATGAAAAAGGTGCAACTACCTTACTTTTTGATATTGTGTCATCTTCTAACTACGGTTGGCAAAGTGGGGTCACATGGGGATTGGCATTGGCAAACTTTGCTTATAACGCTCAATGCAAATGGTTCATAACGAATATGGACATAGGAATTAATTATGAAAGAAGCCATATCAGCGAGATGCTAATTGCTGAAGAAGTAAAGAAGGATGATGCAACTTCTATCATTAACGCATATAAGCGTTTTTGCAAGCTGCCTTTAGGTACAGTTTTTAATTTCGGATATGTGGAAGAGAAAGGACGTCAAATCGATTCACTTTGTAGAACGAAATGTGCTATTGAAGACAATCGCATCGTTCTTTATGCTCTTTATGTGTTCTCTGAGAAGTGTAATCTCGATAAAGAATTCCGCGTCTCTTATCTCTACGATGAAAATGTGGAGCGGGATGGGATCAGTCCGATACGTATTTTTGGCTTATACGATGAGGAAGAGCTGAAATCCATTCTCCTTGGTCTTTCTTCTGCTTATCCGGAATTTATCAATGCAACATTTACAAATGATTTGCAAACCATTACACTGCGCGATAAAAGCAGTGAGGATGTGCTAAACCTGTTTAAGGAGGAACTGTAAGATGCCGGTACAGAATCTAAAATACTGCGAATACTTTGACGTGCGCGAAAAGTATTTTCCTTGTATTGATGAGTCCGCCATTAACAGCGGTGATGCAGAATGGGACATTACTTACCCGCATCAGACCTTCATTGACCTGCTCAATCTGACAGAGAAAATGCTGGGCGGCAATACAAATCGATCCATTTGGATCCACGGCGCCTATGGTACCGGTAAATCGCAATGCGCTTATACGCTTCAAAAATTGCTGGAGGTACCGGAAAGCGAGGCAAGAGCTTATTGGGACAAGTTTGAACCGCTAAAAAAGAATCCTGTTTTGTTGGAAAAGCTTATCGGTCACAAGAGACAGGGTATTGTGACGGCATACCGCTATGCCTCCGGAAGCATTACCACACCACAGCAGCTTTTCTTTGCAGTGCAGGAAAGCGTTAAGAAAGCCTTAGATGCAAACGAAATCTCCTACAAGGGTGAAAACTCCCTGAAAGAAAGTGTTATTGCTTGGCTGGAAGACCCTATTCATAATCAGTTTATGGACGCTCTGCTTCAAAAGCCGAAGTGGATATCTACTTTCTCTCAGTCATCTGCAGATGAAATTATAAACACGCTGAAAAAGAGCAGCGATGTTTCTTCCCTGATGGACAATATTTTCAGCCTTGCCGCAGAAGAAGGCATTACAGCGCTTGACCTCTCCGCAGATTCTTTACGGGATTGGATCGTTGATATTATTGACAAAAACGGCATCAAGCTCGTTCTAATCTGGGACGAGTTCAGCGACTATTTCCGTCAAAACAGCACATCACTGGGCGAGTTCCAGAAGATTGTCTCCGTTTGTCAGGAAAAACCATTCTACTTTATCATTGTCACACATCCGCTATCCTCTCTTGCCAAAACGTATGACCGCGGAGACAAGACCAATCCGTGGTCTGTTGTGCAGCAACGTTTTGACAAGGTTGAAATCACACTGCCGGACAACATTGCCTTTGACCTTATCGGACACGCATTTAATGTAAAGTCCGCAGCAAAAGCAAGCTGGATCCAGATGACTGGAGATTTGAATTCTGATGTAGCGAACGCCCGTAACGCCGTCATCAAAGCTGCAAATATCAGCGGAGAAAATGTGATGCGGGATATTTTGCCCATTCATCCAATTGCGGCGCTCGTTCTAAAAAATATTGCCTCTGCTTTCCAGTCCAATCAGCGCAGTATGTTTGACTTTATTAAAACGCCAAAGGATATGGATGTAAAGGCGTTCCAGTGGTTTATCCAAAATACCAGCCCGCTTTCTGACAGGCCATTCCTCACCGTTGATATGCTATGGGACTTCTTCTATGAGAAGGGCAAGGATTACTTGTCCTCTGATATCAAACTTATTTTAGACACTTTTCCACAGCAAACACAACTGAACGATAAAGAAAAGATTGTCCTGAAAACCATTCTGATTATGCAGTCTATTGATCAGAGACTGGGCGGTGCGCTGCCGATTCTAAAACCGACTGACCAAAATCTCAGTTATGCTTTTGAGGGCGATGCCGATGAACTCGAATCCTCCTGCAAAAGCATAGCAAAAGCACTTGTAAAGAAGGGTATATTGATTGAGAATCCGATTGCGGATGGAAAAAAGGTATATTCTGCTGCTGTTCTCGCAGGTGATAGTGCCAAGATTGAGACATACAAGGCAAAGATCCGTAAAGATAACGGCACAACTGCCAATCTGGTGTCAGAAGGCGCAGCGGTTGCCGCATCGCTTAATCTATCTCCACCATTGAAACTTCGCTATGCCCTTGACATTGACAGCGGCAAGTTGCCTGTTGTCACTATGTCCGATTTTAAGAAAGCTATGGATGCCCTGAAAAACAAAGACATAGACTGGCATTTCTATGCCGTACTTGCGCTGGCAAAGACCGACGAAGAGGCTCAGAGCTTTCGTACATTGATAAAGAAAACTATCGCTGATCCTGTATATAAAAACATTGCTGTTATAGATGCTTTGTCCACACCGCTGGGCTTAGAAGCCTTTGAGCAGTATGTGGACTACTCCGCTATGTCAATGTATTACAACGGAAATAACGGGCAGCAGTCAAAGGAAAATGCAAAAAAGGCAAAGGATGTCCTGGAGCGTGATTGGAGGAATCGCATTCACGATGGACAGTTCATCGTCTTTACTTATACAAATCAAGATGGTGAAAAAGCGACCGGTGCCAGTGCAGTGCAGACTGTTCTTCAGACAATCGTTTTGAATCGCTTTAAGCACGTGCAGGATTTTACAAAAGGTCTGTCTGAAACACAGCTCAAACTTACACAGCCGAAACCCGTTGCAAAATATGGCATGGCCCTGACGGAAATAAAAGGACTGATCGCAGGGTGTGAAAAGTCCGTTTTGGGTAAATTCTGGAACAAAAAAGAATATTGGTTGGACACGTCTCTTTCAGGAGAACACATCGTCATCATGAAAAAATCCGTTGACAAGATGATTGAGGATGCGTTCAAGAGCAGCGGCAAGATTTCTATTGGTGAGATTTACGACCATTTAGGGAACCGCTGCACAAATCTCTGATTTTGTCGGGGAGGGTTCCGTGAAAGT